>CAIUOU010000188.1 GCA_903900845.1 uncultured Opitutia bacterium | reverse complement strand
TGGCTGCCCGGCATGGATTCGAACCATGACTAGGCGAGTCAAAGTCGCCTGTGCTACCATTACACCACCAGGCAAGGAGGAGAGCGCTGCACGTTGCGGCGCGTTGATGCCGCGTCAAGGCCGCAGAGACCGCGGAACGGTTTGCGTCCGCCCGCGCGGATCGTCTCGCTCGGGGCTTTTCCCATGCCAGCCCGCCGCCCGCACGCCTCCTCCCATCCCGACCTCTCCGAGATCCTGCTCACCGAGGCGCAGATCAAGCGCCGCGTGCGCTCGATCGCCCGGGAAATCAAGGCCGCCTACGGCGACGGCGAGTTCACGCTGATCTCGCTGATCAACGGCGCGGTCATGTTCACCGCCGACCTCATGCGGGAGATCGACAACCCCGTGCGCCTCGACTGCGTGCGCGTGAGCAGCTACGGCGCTCAAACCAAGTCCATGGGCACGCCGCAGCTCATCAGCAGCCTGACCCTCGACATCCGCGGCCGGGACGTGCTCGTGATCGACGACATCCTCGACACCGGCAAGACGTTGAAGCTCGTGACCGAACTCATCCGCGCGCTGCGGCCGGCCAGCCTGCGCACTTGCGTGCTGCTAGACAAGAAGGCCCGGCGCGAGGTGGCGATCGAGGCCGAATTCGTCGGCTTCGAGATACCCGACAAGTTCGTCGTCGGGTACGGCTTGGATTTCGCCGAGCGCTACCGGAATCTTCCCGTCATCGGCGTCCTTCGCGCCGACCGCCAGAATCCCGCCGCCTGGTCCACCAGCTGAGTCCATCCTTCCCGGCGCGCCGCTCGCGACCACCCTGCCTTCACCGCGACCATCCGCATCGTTGCCGCACCCTGGCCCAAGGAAAACCCCACTTTTGAAGCCCCAATGAAAACCACCGCCCGACTCCTCCTCGCCGCCGCGCTGCTCCTCGCCGTCGTCGTCCGCGCCGCCGAGCAACCCAACATCCTCTGGCTTACCAGCGAGGACCACGGTCAGCAAATGGGGTGCTACGGCGACACCGTCGCGCGCACACCCAACGTGGACGCCCTCGCCGCCAAGGGCATGCTCTTCCGCCATGCGTGGTCCAACCATCCGGTCTGCGCGCCCGCCCGCACCGCGATCATCTCGGGCCTTTACTCCCAAAGCAGCGGCGGCCTGAACATGCGCTCGATGGTCCCCGTGCCCCCCGGGTTCAAACTCTACCCGCAGCACCTCCGAGAAGCCGGCTACTACGTCACCAACAACAGCAAGACCGACTACAACGTTCGCGCGCCGGCGAACCTTTGGAACGAGTCCTCCGGCACGGCCCATTGGAGGAACCGGCCGGCCGGGCAGCCGTTCTTCGCCATCTTCAACTCCACCAAGAGCCACGAGAGCCAGATCCGCACCCGGCCGCACCAGGCCAGCATCGACCCCGCCAAGGTTCGGGTCCCCGCGTATCATCCCGATACCCCCGAGGTGCGCCAGGACTGGGCGCAGTATTACGACAAGGTGAGCGAAGCTGACGCCGACGCCGGCGCGCGTCTCCGCGAACTCGCAGCCGCGGGGCTCGCGGAGGACACCATTGTGTTCTATTACGCGGACCACGGCAGCGGGATGCCACGCGGCAAACGTTGGCCGTCCGACTCGGGCCTGCGCGTGCCGATGGTGGTCTACTTTCCGCAGAAATGGCGCCACCTCGCACCGAAGGAGTACACCCCGGGAGGCAGGTCCGACCGGCTCGTGAGCTTCGTCGACCTCGCGCCGACGCTGCTCAGCCTCGCGGGAGTACGCCCGCCGCCGGAACTGCAGGGCCACGCGTTCGCCGGAAAGTTCCAGACGGCGCCCCAGCCGTTTTTGCACGGCGCGCGCGGCCGGATGGACGAACGCGTCGACTGCGTGCGCAGCGTGACCGACGGACGCTTCGTTTATCTCCGCAATTTTTACCCGCACGTCTCCCAGGGCCAGCGGGTGAATTACCAGTTCCAGACGCCCACCACGCGGATCTGGCGAGCGGCGTTCGACGCCGGCCAGACAACCCCGGCGCAATCCCTCTTCTGGCAGGTGCCGAAGGCGCCGGAGGAGCTCTACGACCTCCGGAGCGATCCGGATGAGGTCAACAATCTCGCCGGCTCCTCGGAGCACCGCGCGACGCTTGAAAAGCTGCGCGCGGCGATGCGCGCGCACGCCGAGTCGATCCGCGACGTCGGCCTGATGCCGGAGGGCGAAATGCACACGCGCGTCCCCGGCACGGCCCCGTACGACCTGGCGCGCGATCCCGCGAAGTATCCCTTCACCCGGATCATCGACACGGCCGACCTCGCCTCGAACCTCACGCCCGCCGCGGTGCCCGAATTGCGCCGCCGCACCATCGACCCCGACAGCGCGGTGCGCCACTGGGCGGCGCTCGGATTGCTGATGCGCGGGAAAGCCGCCATTGCGGCCGGGCAGACGGAACTCCGCGCGATGCTGCAGGACTCCTCCCCGCTGGTGCGTATCGTCGCCGCGGAGGCGCTCACCGCGCACGGCGCGGAAACCGACGCGACGGCCGCGCTCGCAATCCTGAAGAACTACGCGTCCGTGGAGCAGCACGGGGTCTTCATCGCGATGGCGGCGCTCAACGCGATCGAGGCGCTCGGCCCCAAGGCGGCATCGCTGAAGGCCTACGTCGCCACCTTGAGTCCCAGGGGACCGTCACCGGACAACCGCTACGACTCCTATGTCCCCCGCCAGCTCGCGAGCATCACCGGAGTGGAGATTGCCGACCCCGAGGAGGCGACCGCGACGAAGGCTCGCGGCAAAGGAAAACGCAAAGCCGCCAACGAGGAGGACTGAGTCTGTGCACCGAACGATCCTCGGACTAATCGCCCTGCTCTGGCCGGCGGCAGCCACCCTGATCGCGGCCGCGCCGTCGCCGCGCCCGAACGTCCTGCTGGTGGTCGTCGACGATCTCAACCTGGTGCTCGGCGCTTACGGCCACCGCACGGTCCGATCGCCGAACATCGACCGCCTCGCAGCCCGCGGAGCGCGCTTCGACTCGGCGCACGCCCAGTACACCCTCTGCAACCCGAGCCGGGTGTCGTTCCTGAGCGGACGCCGCCCCGAGACGAGCGGCGTTTACATCCTCGGCACGCCCGCGCGCACGGCGCTGCCCGAGGCGGTGATGCTCCCACAGCTGTTCCGGCAAAACGGTTACTTCACGGCCGGGGCGGGAAAGATCTTCCACAACAGCCGCGTGAACGACTCCGCCTCCTGGGACTTCTACGAGGACGAGGCCACGCAGGACGAAGGCGAGAAGGCGGCCATCGCGGCGCGTTACGGCAGGGGCGGCGGGGACGGCGACGGCCGGCCCGGCTGGCAGATGCTGGAAAGTGACGGCAGCCGCACGCGGGACGGCATCAATGCCGCCACGATCCGACGCCTCATCGCGGAAAAGTCGGCCGGCAAAGACCCTTTCTTCCTCGCGCTCGGCTTCCACAAGCCGCACCTGCCCTGGACCGCGCCCAAACGCTTTTTCGACCTGTACCCGGAAACCGGGATCATTCCGCCCGCGGAGCCGCCGATGCGGGACATACCTCCGATCGCGCTTCAGACGGAACTGTCGGGCTTCGCGCAACCGGAGTCGCGGGCGGGAGCCCTGCGCGCGTACCAAGCGTGTATTTCCTTCATCGACGACCTGCTGGGCCAGGTACTCGGTGAGCTGGATCGCCGCGATCTCACGCGGAACACGCTGGTCGTCCTGTTCAGCGACCACGGCTTCCACCTCGGCGACCACGGCGGCCTCTGGGCCAAGCTCAGCGCATTCCGGGCCTCGACGCGCGTGCCGCTGATCATGGCCGGCCCGGGCGTGCCGGCGGGCGTCGCGGTCGCCAGTCCGGTCGAATTGCTCGACGTGTATCCAACCCTCGCGGATCTCGCGGGACTGCGCGCGCCCGGCGGGCTCGAGGGCCGCTCGCTTCGCGGGACCTTCAATGAGGGCCAAGCCACGGGACACGCCCACAGCCTCGTCTATCATTATGACGTCGCCGCGAATCGCGACGTGGCCGGCCGCACGGTGATCAGCCCGGCGTGGCGCTACACGGAATGGGACGCCGGGCGCGCGGGCCGCGAACTTTACTGGCACGCCGACGATCCGGAGGAATACCGGAACGTAGCCGCCGACCCCGCCCGCGCTGGAGCGCTCCAGGAAGCGGCGGCGCAACTTTCGCGACTGCCCGCCCCGAAAGCCGGACCGGCGAATCGCCCCCGGGCGCTGGACCGGGACCCGCGCAAGGCAAAGTGAGTTGCGTACCGGGTCGGCCTTGGCCCGTATTCGCCGTCGTGCTACAGCCGCTCCCGCGCCCCCTCTCTCAACCCCGCTCCGCCTCCCGCTTCATGCCGAGGGTCCGCGGGCTCACCCTGGGCGCCGCCCTGCTGATCCTCGCCTTCCGTCCGGCGCCCGCCGCCGCGGCCGACCTCGAGGCGCTCGCCGCGGAGCTTCGCGTGCTGCGGGAACAAAACGCCGCCCTGAAGGCCCACGTGGAGCGGCAGCAGATCATGCTCGAGGAGTTGGCCCGCCGGCAGGCGGAATTTCGCGTGGTCCGGAGCGAGGCGTCGCCCTCCGTCGGGGCGGGTCCCTCCGTGGCCACCCCAATCCCGGCGACTCCTGTCGTAAGGACCACGGCAGCCCCGGTGGCCGCCGTCCAGAAACTCGGTAAGCTCCACCTCTCGGGCGAGGGCGCCGTCGCCTATTTCGGCGGTCAAAAGAATGCCTTCTTCAACCGGGACGTGCTTCGGCTCGACGAAGTGAAACTGTTCCTCGAGGGCGCGCTCGGCGGCAATGCCTACCTCTTCAGCGAGATCGACGTCTTCAACCGCGACAGCAACAGCGGGGATCTGCGCACCGGCGAACTCTACCTGGAGCTGGAGGGGGTTTCGCGGCTCTGGGGTCGTGACGGACAGATGACGCTGCGCCTCGGACGGGTGGACATCCCGTTCGGCGAGGAGTACGCGCAACGCGACGCCATCGACAACCCGTTGATCTCGCACTCGGTCGCGGACTTCTGGGGCGTGGACGAGGGAATAGAGGCCTACGGTACCCTCGGGAAAATCCAGTACGTGTTGGCCGTGCAGAACGGCGGCAACAACGCCGCCTTCGATTTCTCATCCAGCAAGGCGACCACGGTGCGCGTCGGCTTCGACCCCGCGCCCGGGCTGCACTTCTCCTTGAGCGGCATCCGCACCGGGAGAATGCCGCAGACGGGCGACGTCCGCGCCGAACTCTGGTTCGGCAACGACTGGATCCGGCGACGGTCCGGCTCGGTCGCCACCAACTTCCGGGCCGACGCCATCGGGGGGGACGTCCGGAAGACCTTCCGCTCCGGGCACATCGCGGCGAGCGCGGGACGCATCCGGTACCACGATGACGATCGCACGCGCCGGTTCAACACCTCGGCCACCTACGCCTCCGTGGAGAGCGTCGCCAAGGCATCCCGCGACCTGCACTTCGCCGCCCGGTTCAGCTTCGCGGACTCCGACCGCGGCTTCAACTTGCCCGGCGACGGGCTGGAGCCGTCCCCCCGCCCGACCGAGTTGCTGTGGCGCCTCAGCGTGGGCACTGGATTCCAGCTCACGCCTCAATTGTTGCTCAAGGGTGAGTACTCCATCAATCGAGGTCGCTGGACGGGCGGAGCCCGGCGCGACGGCGAAAACCAGCTGGCGACCGAGGCCGCCTTCAAGTTCTGACCGATGAAGAACCGTAGCCTGCTGCCAGCCTTGTTCATGTTGGCCCTCGCGGCGCCCCAAGCGGACGCCGGCGATCTGATCGGGACCGTCGTCGCCCGGGGCAAAGAGGAGTCCGGCGGCGGCGGCGACAAGTACGCCAGCCGCAAGTTCAAGTTCGTCGAGCGGGTCGAATACGAGAGCCTGCGGGACTTTGTCATCAGCATCGAGGGAGCGACGCCGGCCGGCGTCTCCGTCGCGACACCTCCCGCGGTGGTCACGCAAAAGGGGGCGGTTTTCTCGCCGCGGATACTGCCGATCGTGGTGGGGACGACCGTCGAGTGGCCGAACGACGACGACATTTTCCACAACGTCTTCTCGATCTCGGAGGCGAAGGAGTTCGATCTCGGGCTCTACAAGAATCCGGAAAAGCGCCAGGTAACCTTCAATCGGGCGGGCCGGGTCGACGTACTCTGCTCGATCCACACCCAGATGAGCGCCGTGGTGCTGGTTTTGGAAAACCCGTTCTTCGCGAAGTCCGACGAGCGGGGAAGTTACGCGATCACCGGTCTCCCCGCCGGGGAGTACACGGTCCGCGCGTGGCATGAGCGCCTGCCCGGCATGCGACGCAAGGTGACCGTGCCGGCGACTGGCGCGGTCCGGCTTGATATCGTCCTGGGCCCCGGGGGAACCCCGGAACCCGCCGGAACCGCGCGATGAAGATTCCCGCGGGCAAAGGATGGGGCATCGGCAGCAAGCTCGCCGCCGCGGTGCTCGCCCTGATGCTCCTGCAGGTGGGGACCGAGGTCGTATCGGACAACCGCTTCACCTCGAAGATCATCGATATCCACGGGCGCGCCAAGATGACCGAAGGCGCGGCCGCCCTGCGCGCGGCCCACACGATGCTGCAGGAGGAGGCCCGCCAGTCGTTGCAGCAATTCATCCGGGAGCCGCGTTTCCGCGCGGTGGTCAAGCTCGGGGACGGTCCAACTTTGGAGGCGCAACTGCGCGAGATGCTCGCCGAGCAGCGCGCGAAGATCGCCATGTTCACCCGGCCGGACGGCACCCTGCTCGCCACCGTCACGCGTCCGCCGGAACTTTCCGCCGGCGACTTCGCCGGCACCACGGCTCCGCTCGTTGCGGAGGCGCTTGCCGGCAACGCCGTGGCCGGCTGGAGAATCTGGGCGGGGCGGCCGCTCGCGTGCGTTTCCGTCCCGGTGGTGATCGATGGAGTCCTTACCGGGGCGCTGACCGTGGGCTCGGAGATCAGCGGCCAGACGATCAATCAGCTGCGAGAGATCACCGGCGCGGAGGTGGCCATCCTCGGTCGCGAGCGTGTCATCCAGGCCAGCCTGGATCTGCGGTCGGCCGACGCGGAACTCACCGGACATTTCGCGTCCCACCGCGACTCACCCGGCCGGACCGATCCCGTCATCCTGGCGTTGCGCGACACGAATTACTTCGTCGCGCGCCAGCCCCATCGCCTCGAGGCGAGCGCGGAAGCGCCGACGGTCGCGCTCCTGATGCCCGCGCAAGAGTACATCTCCACCTCACGTGAGTTCGTGTCGGATTCAATCGTCAGGAATGCGATCAATCTCGTCGTGGCCGCGCTGCTGGTGGTCTTTCTCGTGGCACGGCTCACCCAACCTGCCCGGACGCTGCGGGTCGCCACCGAGAAAATGGCCGCCGGTGAGCTGGCGCAGCGCGTGCCCGTGACCTCCGGTGACGAACTCGGGCAGCTGGCCTCGGCCTTCAACACCATGGCCGGCCGCATCGCCGAGTCTCAACGCGAGCTGGCCACCGCGAACGCCACGCTGGAACATCAGGTGGCGGAACGCACGCGATCCCTGCAGGAGCAGGTCAAACGTCGCGAGGCGGCGGAACTCGGGCTCCAGCACTACGCCGCGGAACTCGAGGAACGTGTGCGAGCCCGCACCTCGGAAATCGAGCAGGCGCTCGTGACCCTCGACGGCATCAACGATGCCACCCTCATCCTGGAGGTCTCCAGCCTGCGGCTCACCTTGGCCAACGAGGGCGCCTGCCTGCAGTTCAACCAGCCGCGCGAGGCGCTCCTCGGAGCCTCATACCCCAGCCTTGTCGCCGCCTCCGCCGCCGCCGACCTGCCCTCGATCCTGGAGTCCGCCCGCCAGCGCGCCCCCGCGGTCGTGCAGTTCACCACCGTCCATCTCCGGCGCGACGGTCCGCCGGTACCCGTGGAGGTCAACCTGCAGTACTCCGCCCCCGCCGGCCGCACGCCGTGCTACATCGCGATCGGGCGCGACATCAGCGAGCGCCGCTCTTTGGAGGAGCGGCGCAATCGCGCCCAGCGTCTCGAGATGCTTGGTAAGGTCGCGAGCGGCGTCGCCCACGATCTGAACAACGCCCTGTCCCCCATCGCGCTCAGCCTCGATCTGCTGCGCGCCAAGCACCCCGGGGATGGCGCTCTGCTGGGCATGCTGGAGCAATCCTCTCGCCGCGGCGCCTCGATGGTGCGGCAGCTGCTGACCTTCGCGCGCGGGCGCGACGGCGAACGCGCGGCGATCGACGCCCGAAAGCTCGTCGACGAGATGGCCCAGATCGTGCGCGGCACCTTCCCGCGGAGCATTCGGCTGGAGCTGGATACCGCCCCCGGTCTCCGGCGGATCAACGGCGACGCCACCCAGATCCATCAGGTGCTGCTCAACCTCTGCGTCAATGCCCGCGACGCCATGCCGGACGGCGGGGCCCTTCAGCTCGGCGCACGCAACGCCGAAGTCGACGCCTCCTTGAGTGACTGCGTCAGCGACGTCACCCCGGGCTCATACGTCTGCCTCACCGTGGCCGACGGCGGAACGGGTATGCCCGCCCACATCCGCTCCCAGATCTTTGATCCTTTCTTCACGACCAAGGCGCCGGGCAAGGGGTCCGGCCTCGGTCTTTCCACCGTCCTCGGCATCGTCCGCAGCCATGGCGGCATCCTGCGGCTACAGTCCGAGCCTGGGCGCGGCAGCCGGTTCGAAGTTTACCTTCCCGCGGCGCTCGCGACCGCCGCCGTCGAGCACGCCGCTCCGTCGCCCGCGCCGGCCGCCGTCGGAATGGGCGGGCGGGTCCTCGTGGTCGACGACGAGCAATTGATCCGGGAAGCTTGCTCCACGGCCCTGTCGGACCTCGGTTTCACGGTGGTCATGGCGGAAGACGGCAAGGACGCGCTGGTGCGGGCCCGCGAGGAAGGACCGCCGATCAGCGTCGTGATCACAGACCTAGACATGCCGATCCTCGGCGGACGCGGACTGATCGAGGCGCTGCGCGGCTTTCTGCCCAACACCCCGATCATTGTGACGAGCGGGGCCGTGGCGGACGAGGAAAGCGCTTTTTTGCGGCAGGACCCGCGCGTCCGCGCCGTGCTCCAAAAACCTTTCTCGCTCGCCCAGTTGGCCGCCGCGGTCGGCGAAGCCACGGGACGCGCACCGGCCGGCGGGGCGCCCTGAGTTCAGCCGCCTCCGGCGGGCCGCGCGGCGGCGGGGGCGCGGTGCTCGAGAACCTGCCCATCGCGCAGCAGCCGCTCGCGCAGGCGGGCATAGGGCACGTCCTGCACGGGAATGCCGGAGTCGATGGCCATCACGGCGGCGGTCGCGGCCGATTGACCGAGGATCATGAAGACCGGTTCCATGCGGATGGAACCGAAAGCGATGTGCGAGCTCGAGACGCACACCGGGACGAGCAGGTTGTCCGCCTGCCCTCGCTTCGGCACGAGTGAGCCGTACGCGATCTCGTAGGGCTCCTTCAGCGGGACCCCGATGTCACCCTCGTTCTGCACGTAGCCTTCCGGCGTGATGTACCGTTGCACGTTGTGTGAATCGATCGTGTAACTGCCCATGCCGACCGAGTCAGGAGTCGGCTTGCGCTTCCGGAGATGGTTTTCAGTCATGACGAACTGCCCGGTCATCCGGCGGGCCTCGCGCACGTAAATCTGGTGCGGCCAGCCGCCGTTGTCCCTGAACTCGTCCTTCGGCAGTCCCCAGCGGCCCAGGCTTTCGCGCACGTCGGCCGGCACACGCGGATCGGTCGTGATGAAATAAAGCCAGCCCTTCTGGTAGTTCTCGTGCTCCTTCAGGATCTCGCGCCGGCGCTCGTAGCTGGCTTCGGGGTAGTCGTAGTTCATCCCGATGTTGTCAGTGCTGAAGGGGCCGTGGTTGTTGGTGTCAGTCTTGCGGTTCGGGACGGGATCGAACTTGCCAAAGGTCTCGGTCCAGCCGGCGGCGTAGATCCGGGCGAGAAGCTCATACTGCCGCGGGTCGTAGCCCGCGGGCTTGGCGAACGGGATGCGGTTTTCAGGGTGATCAGTCAGACACATGCGGTAGCAGTAGGCCTGCACCTTGGAATCCCCCTCGCCGAAATCGCCGGGATGCGCGGCGCTCACCCGGGGCAGGACGCCACTCCGCGGATCACCAGGCACGACGTACGGGCTGACCTTCTCCTTCAGCACCCCGAAATGGTGACGGTGGTGAAGAACGCCGGTCTGCACCCCGTTATGTTCCTCGCCGTAGACCGAGTTGGCCTCGCGGCCCACATGGTAGGAGACCCCCGCCGCCGCCATGAGGTCTCCCTCGTAGGTCGCGTCGATGAACATCTTTCCCGCATAGGTGCGACCCGCCAGCGTGGTGATCGAAACGATCCTTCCCGCCTCCTTGCGCACGCCCTTGGCGCGATCGAGCCACTCGTCGCGCACGACCCGGATACCGTGCTCGCGCACCAGGTCCTCGAATACCTTTTCCGCCACACTCGGCTCGAAGATCCACATCGTGCGCTCCGCCCCGTCGATGGCGGCAGTGCCCTGACCTTTGTTGCCGTACGCGGCACGATCCTGCCACTTCCACGTGGAGGGCTGGTCGTAGTGTTTCCAAACCCGATGGTAAAAGTTGCGGGCGAGTCCGCCGATCACCGCCTTGTTGCCCGTGTCGGTCCAACCCAGCCCACCGCTGGTCAGGCCGCCGAGATGCCGGTCGGGGCTCACGACGATGACGGACTTGCCCATGACCTTAGCCTGCACGGCGGCAATGACCGCCGCGCTATTGCCACCGTACACAACGACATCGTGATCGGTGGCGCGGCCGGAGCCGACCAGAAAGAAGCTGCAGAGGAGACCGCCCAGCAGGCGGGACAGGTGGGGTGTTTTCACGCCTCGGTTTCTTTGGGGCCAGCCGCGGACTGTCCAGCCCGCGCGCGAGCCTCTCACGCCCCCGCGGGCTCGAGGCGGATGTCGACCATCAGGTCGGACGCGAGCCGCTCGAGATCGGCGCGTACCGCGGCGAGTCGTGAGGCCTCGGAGGCCCAGACGGTGGCGCGGGCCTGGAACAGCGCTCCGCCGCCCATCGGCGCATTGATGATCTCGGAGGAGAGCTCCTCCACGTTCAGGCCGTGGCGCGCGAACACCGCGGCGACACCGTGAAGGACCCCCGGTCGGTCGTTGCCGACGAGTTCCAAGGTGGCGAGCGCGCCGCCGCGAACGGCGTCGGCCCTGCCCCCCGGTTCCGCGTGAATGATCACGCGCAAGCCGTCCACCTCGAGGGTGCGGAGGGCGTTGACGAGACCGTCGCGACGCTCCCCAGGGACCTCGACCCTCAAAATACCGGCGAATTGACCGCCCAGACGGCACATCCGGCTCTCCAACCAGTTGCCCCCGTGGTCGGCAACGCGCGCCGCGACCATTTCCACCAGACCGGGGCGGTCGGCCCCGATCACCGTCATCACCAGATTTGCGATCATGGGGGCAAGCTGCGTAACCCCGGGTGACGCGCAACCTCCGACTCCGCGCGCCGGGCGTGCCTCAGTCCTCGAGCTCGACGTTCCAGTAAGCCACGTCGAGGAAATCCTTCCATTGCTCGTGGAGCTGATTGCCCAGCACGAGCGAGATGACTGGCCGCCACTTCGGCCGCACCGGCTTGCGGATGAGGCGCATGCTGGCCTCGTGCGGAAGCCGGTTGGCTTTGCGCGTGTTGCAGCGGATGCAGGAGCAGACGATGTTTTCCCAAGTCGTCTTCCCGCCGTGGTCGCGCGGGATGACGTGGTCCAGGTTTAACTCCTCGCGCGGAAATCCCTTCCCGCAGTACTGGCAGGTGGCCTTGTCGCGCTCGAAGACGTTGTTGCGGGTGAGCTTAAGCTCCTTGCAGGGAAGCTTGTCGAAGAAGGTGAGCAGGATCACGCGCGGCAGCCGGATCGTGCGCGTCGGGGTCCGCACGGCGTCGAGCTCCGCGACCGGCGGGTTGTGCGTGGAAAAGGAAATCCAGTCCAGCATCGAGAACGTGCGGAAGTCGTCCTCGTGATGATGGACGACCTGCGCATGACCGCGGGCCAGGAGAGCAAAGGCGCGGCGAGCGCCGATGACGTTCACCGCCTGCCACAGGCGATTCAGAACGAGCACCGGCTGGTCGAGCACCGCATCCATTACGGGACGTGCGAGTAACTTCGGCCTCGTGCGCATGTCAAGGACCGCGGCCCGCGACAATGGAAACTTTCCAGTGTCGGGCGGGACTTCTGGCTCACAATGTGCTGTCTGAACTCGATGACCAAGCTCCCACGCCCCCACCCTCTCGCCGCGTGCCTCGGCCTACCCGTCGCATTGCTCGCCCTGAACGCCCAGGCCCAATCCACCGCCTCCCCCCGCGCGCCCGCCGGCGAGGTGGTGACGATGGAGAAGTTCCAGGTGAAGGACGTCCCCATCGAGAAGCAGATCCTGCCCACCGCGCGCCCATTCAGCTCGGTGTTCGGTACCGAGGACAACATCGTCGACGTGCCGCGCAACGTCACCATCATCTCCCGTCAGCAACTCAGCGACATCAGCATCGCGAGTGTCCTCGACTTCTCGAAGCTCACTTCCAGCTCGTACACCACGACCAACTTCGGCGCCCCCGCCAACCCGAGCATCCGCGGCCAGACCGCCGATCTGTTCATCAACGGCGTCCGTGGCCGCATCACCTCGAATGGCAACGGACTGCCGTTGAATTTCAACTCGGTCGAGTCGGTCAACATCGTCAAGGGTCCCGCCACCGCCGTGCAGGGAGCCTCGATGTACGTCGGCGGCTTCGTCGACCTCGTCACGAAACGGCCCTACTTCGACGCCACCAAAGGATCCGTCAGCCTCACGCTCGGCTCCGATGACCAGCGGGAGTGGACGGTGGACATCGGCGGGCCGCTGTCGCGCACCGCAGCCTACCGCGTGAGCTACTCAGGGCAGGACAGCCGCGGCTATTGGGAGAACTACTTCAACCGCAACCATTCGCTGTACGGCGCCCTCACGCTGCGGCCGGTGCAAGGCTATGAGATCTTCCTGAGCGCGACCGCAGCCCGTTACCGCTACACCGAGAACTGGGGTATCAACCGCCCGACACAGGACCTGATCGACCAAGGACTGTACCTCACCGGGGTGAACAGCAACGCCGCTCCGGACTTCGCCCGCTACCCGCTCGGCTACGCCGACGCTCGCGGCAATCCGATCACCTTCGCGAACCTGAACACCATCGGGGGACCCGCCGCTCCGGTTTCCGACGCCCAGAACTCCCGCTGGGTGACCTCGGGATTCCCGGCCGGCAACCGGGTCGTCTTCGGTCCCGCCGTGAAGATCGACCGCCGCAAACGCCTCCTGAAGCCGGGCGACCAATCGCGCGGCGTCGAGTACAACGCGCAGGCCATCCAGACCCGCACGTTCAGCCCGTCCTTGAAGGTCGTGAACAACACCTACTGGAGCTACACGAGCCGCGACACCCTCAGCTCCTACTACTACTCCGAGATCATCGACCCCTCATGGTTCGCCCAGAGCCGCACCGAGGTCATCGTCACCGGTAAGGACGGTACGCTGAACTCGGGCGTCGACCTCCGGTACCAACGCACCAAGGCGTACGACGACTACTTCTTCGAGCCCGCCAACGTGTGGGACATCACCCGAGACCCCTCGTTCGTCGACGTCTACCGTTCCGCCACCTTCCCCAACCCCTTCACCAGCCTGCCTATCCCGGGCTGGCCGGGGCGCTACGCCACCGACGGCATCACCAACGGCGACACCAACGACAGCCACGGCACGACCGTCGGCTTCTTCACCCAGGGGACACGCCGCTTCTCGGAAAGCCTGAGCGCGGTGCTCGGCGGCCGCCTGGACCGCTTCTCGGCCCGGGTGCGCGAGCCCCTGCTCGCGACCCATCCCACCGCCTCGATCGCGGTCTGGATCCCGAACTGGAACGCCAGCCTGGTCTACAAGACCTCCCCGACGGCCAGCATCTACGCCACGTACAACTTCAGCCGCAACACATCGGGCGCCGTGGGCAACGGCGGAGGCATCACCGGCTGGAACGCCACCGGCACGGCGCTCTTCAAGGACAACTTCCTGCAGCCGAGCGAGCTGATGGAGGTCGGCACCAAGTACGCGCTGATGCAAAGCCGCGTGTTCCTCAACTTCGCGGTCTTCGACCAGCGGCGCACGTTCAAGAGCACCAGCAGCACGATCATCCAGAATTTCCACTCCAAGGGCTTCGAGGCGGAAATGAACTACCAGCCCGACAAGCGGCTCTACGGCACGCTCTCGTACTCCGCCGTCGACGCGAAGTCCTCAGCCGGATTCCAGTCCGACGGCGGCGTCGGACAGTTCTACAATTCCAAGTCGACCGAGGGCCGGGTGTCGGGCCTGCCGCGCCACCTCTTCAACGCGCTCATCTCGTACACGTTTGATAGCGGCTGGGGCCTCAACGCCAACGCGGTTGTCACCAGCCCGATCAACAATAACTTCGCCGGAACCTTGGTGATTCCCACGCAGCACCAACTCGACGCGGGGTTGTCGTACACGCAGAAGACCTGGAGCGCGCGGCTGACGATCAGCAACCTGACCAACCAGGAGAACTGGGCGCCGCCGAACGCCGTCTACGGCAACGCTTCGATCCTCGCGCTGCCCGGCACGCAGTATCAGCTCAACCTGAAGTACAACTTCTGAGCGGGACCACGGTCCTCTGAACAACGAAGGCCGGCGCGAGCCGGCCTTTTTTATTTTCGGAAGGAGTCATCCCGGGAAGAATTAATCCGGAAACCAAGAGCTCAGGGCGTCGGTAAACGTTACGTTTCTTCGACCGTGGGGCTAAAATATGGTCCGAGGCAAACAGCCTCGGCTACAACGGCACTGCCTTATCCGTGTCCATTCGTGTCCATCCGTGGTTGCCCCCGCGCGGAGCTGTTCGGCAACGCCTCACGACTCAGGAGCTAGCCATCCTGAGCAACGCTTCGGTTGCCGGCGGAGCCGCGCTGGGGCTTCCGCGGACCAACCCAGGGTTGGGGATTCAAGCCTGCCTCCGCCCGATCTTCAACCGAAGGGCCAGAGGTGGAGGAATTGCGCGAGGAAGATCACGGCGAGCCCGTAGCCGAGCGCGGTGACCCGACGGGGAGCACCGGTGCCGAGGGCCAGCACGGCCGCGGCGATCAGGCCCAACCCGATCCCTTCGGCGATGCTGAACATGAGGGGAATCGAAAGGAGCGTGAGCACCGCTGGGAGCGCCTCGCGGAAGTCACCGAGATCAATCTCCGATACCGACTGCATCATGAACACACCCACGATCACCAGGGCTGGCGCCGTGGCGGCAGCCGGCACCATCAGAATCAGGGGCGTGAGGAAGAGCGCCACGAGCATCAGCGCCGCCGTCGTCAGGCCGGTCAGGCCCGTCCGTCCGCCCGCCTCGACGCCCGAAGCCGATTCGATGTAGCTCACCACGGTCGAAGTGCCGCCGACCGCGCTCAGCAGCGTCGCCACGGAGTCGGCCACCAGCGCCCGGCCCGCTCGCGGCAAGGTACCGTCGGGGCGCAGGAAGCCGGCCCGCTTCGTCACGCCGATCAGCGTCCCGATGTTGTCGAACATGTCGACGAGCAGGAGCGTGAGGATGAGCGGCAGCGCGAGCAGGAAGGCGTTGGCGTTGGTCAGGAACCCAAAGGTAAGCTTAAGCAGGACGGGTTCCGGAGAGGCAGGCATGCCCAGGATCTGCGCGGGCAGCTGGGTCACGGTTTTACCTTCCCCAGCGGGCATGAAGAGTCCCGCGAGGGTGACCACGACCATCCCGAGCACGATCGCCCCGGGCACTCGGCGCGCGATGAGCACACCCGTGATGCCCACCCCCAGGAGACACAGGGCCGCGGGTCCCGAGGCGAAGTCGCCGTGGGCGACGAGGGTCGCGGGATTGGCCACGATCACGCCCGCGTTCTTCAGCCCGATGAAGGCGATGAAGAGTCCGATGCCCGCGGTGATCGCGAGCTTCAGCGAGTGAGGAATGGCGGCGATGATCTTTTCCCGCCAGCCCGTGAGCGAAAGCGCCAGAAACACGACGCCGTTCACAAAAACCATGCCAAGCGCTTCGGTCCAAGGCACCCCCTTGCCCAACACGATGGTGAAGGTGAAGAACGCGTTGATGCCCATGCCGGGAGCCAGCGCGATCGGGTAATTGGTGAGCAGCGCCATCAGCGCGGTGGCGAGCGCGGCGGTCACCGCCGTGACCGTGACCAGGGCGGCCTTGTCCATCCCGGCGTTGGCCAGGATGGCCGGATTGACCGCGAGGATGTAGGCCATCGCCGCGAACGTGGTGAGACCGGCCTGCATCTCGCGGCCGACCGTCGTGTTGTTTTCCTTAAGTTTGAACAGGGCGTCGAGCATGGGGAGGGGGCGCGGGCGAGCGGAGGCGCCGGGCTGCGGCCGGGCAAAGCTATTCTGATGCCAGCGCGGAAAATAACTTTGTCCGCTGGCACCGCGGCTGCTCTCCGTCTGCTTATCCATGCCCGTGCCGCACCCGCTACCCTCCATCCGCATCCTCGCCAAGCGCCTCGTCATCGCGTTGGCGCTCATCCTTCCGGCGCTGAAGGCGGCGGAGCCGGCGCGCCCCCCTCTCCTCGCCTTGTGCGCGGCCTATCCCCCGGAAATGGCGGCGCTGCGAGCGGAGTTCGGGGTGGACCCGGCCCGCGGCTTCACGGAGACACGCATCAAGGGTCTGTCTTTCTGGCGGGGTCGGGCCGGGAAGCACGAGGTGGTGATCTTCCGGACCGGGGTTAGTCTGGTGAACGCGGCCTACCAACTGCAGCTCGCCCTGGAGCGCTTTCCCATCACCGCAGTTCTCTTCGCGGGTGTCGCGGGAGGCGTCGATCCTTCGCTGCAGGTCGGCGACGTCGTCATCCCCGAACGCTGGGCCTACCATGCGGAGGCGGCGTACCTGAATCCCGATGGCAAGGGAGGCCATGTCCTGCCGGGTTTTTTCCAGCCGAAAACCGAGAACTACGGCATGATCTTTCCCAACGAGGTCGCCGCCACACGCGAGGGCGAATCCGACTTCGCCCGGATTCCCTCGTTCCCCGCCGATCCGGCGCTGCTGGCCGCCGCCCGGCGCGCGACCGGAAAGCTGCCCGCCCTTCGTGCCGCGGGTCGCGAGGTGACCGTAAGCGTGGGTGGCGCCGGTGTGGCGGGCCCGGTCTTTCTCGACCACGCCGGCTACCGCGAGTGGGTGTTCCGCGTATGGCAGGCCCGCTGCGTCGACATGGAGTCGACCGCGCTCGCCCATGTCGCTTGGTCGAACCAGGTCCCCATCCTCATCGTGCGCGGCCTTAGCGACCTGGCCGGGGCGCAACGTGGCGCCAACCCCATCGACGATCATGAAGCTCCCGTGTCCGGGGTTGCCGCCCGAGTGCTGCGCGCGATCGTCGAGGAACTCTGATTCCCCATGAAACGCCCGCTCACCCGTTTTTCCGTCCCCCCGCTCCACACGATGACCCGCGCCCTCGCCGCCGTGGCGATGGGGCGGAGCGCCCCCGATCTCGTGCTCACCGGGGCACGGGTGCTCTCGACCTACACGGAGCGCGTCCACCGGAACCGCGAGGTCTGGATCAAGGGAGGGCGCATCGCGGCCGTGAAGCCCGCCGGGGCCGCCGCCAAGGCCGGGCTTGTTTCGCGCGACCGCGTGCACGACGTCGCGGGGGGCATCATCGCTCCGGGTCTCGTTGACCCGCATGTCCACATCGAGAGCAGCATGATGACCGCCTGCGCGTTCGCCGAGGCTGCCCTGCGCAACGGAACCACGACCGTCTTCTGCGACTCGCACGAGATCGGCAACGTATGCGACGCGGCGGGAGTCGAATGGATGCTTGAGGACGCGCGCCGCGCCCCTCTCTCCGTGTATCTGACCGTCCCGAGCACGGTACCCGCCACCAACGCCACCCTCGAGACCGCCGGCGGCGATCTCACCCCGGCGAAGATCGGGCGGCTTTTCGATCGCTGGCCCGAGGCGGTCGCGCTCGGCGAGAAGATGGATTACGTTGCCGTCGCCTCTGGTGACGAGCGCAGCCACGCCATCCTCGCGCAGGCGCTCCGCCGCGGCCGGCCGGTCTGCGGCCACATTTACGGCCGCGAGTTCGTGGCGGCCGGGGCCGCCAGCGGCATCACCGACACGCACGAGGCGATCGACCGCGATATCGCCGACGATTTCCTCGAGAACGGCCTGTGGGTTTTCCTCCGCGGCGGTAACCCGCACACCCCGTGGCACTCCCTCCCGCAGGCGATCCGCACCGTCACCGAACTTGGCGCGAATCCCAAGCGGGTGTGCGTCTGCACGGACGACCGCGACGCCGACGATTTGTTTCTCTTTGGTCTCGATTGGGTCGTCCGCCAGGCGCGGGCCGCCGGCCTGAAGCGCGAGACCGCCTGGAGCTGCGGCTCGCTGCACCCTGCGACGCGCTACGGCGTCGACGGCGAGATTGGCGGCCTCGGGCCGGGTCGCCGTGCCGACCTCGTGCTGCTGAACGACGCCCTCGAGCCGCGCAACACCTGGTACGGCGGCGAGCTGGTGATCCGCGACCGCAAAGTGACCCCGGTGCTCGAGCGCGCACTGGCACGCCCCTACCGCTACCCGCGCGCCGCCTACCGCACGGTGAAGCTCCCGCGCCGCCCCAAGCTCTCACCCGATCTGCCCGCCGCGCCCGTGACTGCGAATGTCATCCGACTGGTTCCGCCGGGCATCCTCACCGCACACGACGCCATCCGTCTCGCGCCTGCCTCCTCCTGGGAGGCGCACTTCCGGCGCCACGACCTCTGTTTCCTCACCGTCATCGAGCGCCACGGGCGTAACGGCGGGGTTGGCCACGGCCTGCTGCAAGGCTTCGGTCTGAAGCGCGGGGCGGTGGCGAGCAGCGTCGGCCACGACGCGCACAACATCGTGCTCGCCGGAACCAACGACCCAGACCTCAAACTCGCCCTGGAAACCGTCCGGCGGATGCGCGGCGGGGTGTGCGTCGTGCGCGACGGCCGGGTGCTGGCGGCGGTCGCCTTGCCCATCGCCGGTCTTCTCTCAGACCAGCGCGCCCCGGTGGTCGCGCGCCAGACGACCGCGCTGAAGCGCGCATGGAAACGGCTCGGCTGCCGCGTGCCCTACATGGGCTTCAACCTGCTCCCGCTTTCCGTGATCCCGGAGCTCCGCCTGACCGACCGCGGGCTCGTGCACGTGACGACGCTGCGGATCCTGCCGTTGCTGGAGCCAGCCGGCGCCACGTTGAAGTAAACAGGACGGACCAGAGCGCCGACCTGGCGGGCGGGCGCGGAACGGCTACCCGTCCTCGCGTAGAGTTTGATCCGGTTATCCGCGCCCACCGCTACCGAGGAACGGCGGCGGTGGCGGCAGGAGACCTCGAGGCCGGTCACGCACTTCGAATCAACCCGGAGTCCGGGTCGATCAGCGCCCCGGAAGCGCAGACGTCGCGAATTGATTTCCCCCTCGGGGAAAGCCCCAAAAAAAGCCGCCCGGCTCGGGGCCGGGCGGCTTGGGATTGGTTCGACTGGACCGGCCGGGGCCGGACTGGTCACTCCTTCTTGCGCGCCTCGTCGAGGATGTCGCCGAGGTTCATCATGTCGTTGCTCGCGCTGCGGTTGAGCGCCTCGTAAGCCGAGGTCTCGGCGGCAAGCTCCGCGTCGGAGTAGTTGGCGGCCTTGATCGAAAGCCCGAGACGGCGCTCCTCGCGGTCGATCTTGACGACGCGCGCGGTGACTTCCTGGCCGGGCTTGAGGACGTCCTTCACCTTGTCGATGCGGTCCTCGCTGATCTGCGAGATGTGCACCAGGCCGTCGATGCCGTCCTTGAGCTCCACGAAGGCGCCGAAGGAGGTGATCTTGGTCACGGTGCCCTTCACGACGTCGCCGATCTTGAAGAACGAGTCGATGTCGCTCCACGGGTCGGTCGCGAGCTGCTTCATGCCGAGGCTGATGCGCTGCTGCTGCGCGTCGACGTCGAGCACGATGGCGTCGACCTCGTCGCCCTTCTTCAGCACCTCGGACGGGTGGTTGACCTTGCGGGTCCAGCTCATGTCCGAGACATGCACCATGCCGTCGATTCCCTCCTCGAGCTCGATGAACGCGCCGTACGTGGTCATGTTGCGGACCTTGCCGCGGACACGGGCGCCGATCGGGTAGTTATGGCGGACCATGTCCCACGGGTTCGGCTCCAGCTGGCGGAGGCCGAGGGAAATCTTCTGCTCCTCCTTCTGAATGCCGAGGACAACCGCATCGAGCTCCTGGCCGACCTTGAGCAGCTCGGAGGGCTTGGTGATGCGCTTGGTCCAGGACATCTCGGTGATGTGGACGAGGCCCTCGACGCCCGGCTCGATCTCGATGAACGCGCCGTAGGGGACGAGGTTGACGACCTTGCCGTGGACCTTCGAACCGACCGGGAACTTGCGGTCGATCTCGTCCCACGGGTTCTTGGTGGTCTGCTTGAGGCCGAGGGAAACCCGCTCCTTGTCGCGGTTGACCTCGATGATCATGACTTGGACCTCCTCGCCCTGCTTCACCATCTCGCTCGGGTGGGAGATACGACCCCACGACATGTCGGTGATGTGGAGCAGGCCGTCCATACCGTCGAGGTCGATGAACGCGCCGAAGTCGGTGATGTTCTTGACCACGCCCTTGCGGACCTGGCCGGGCTGGATGCTGTCGAGGAGCGCGCGACGCTTCTCGGTGCGCTGCTGCTCGATGAGCTCGCGGCGGGAGAGCACGATGTTCTTCCGCTCGAGGTTGATCTTGAGAACCTTGAAGTCGTAGGTCTGGCCGACGTACTGGTCGAGGTTCTTGGGGGGCTGGATGTCGATGTGCGACGCCGGCATGAAGGCGTCGACGCCGATCGAGATGATGAGACCGCCCTTGACCTTGGCCTTCACGCGGCCGGCGGCCACGGAGCCCTCGGGGAACTTGGTGAGGATGTTATCCCAGTTCTTCTTCTGCTCGGCCTTGTCGTAGGACAGCACGGGCGCGCCGGACTTGTCCTCGAGCTTCTCGACCATGACGTCGATCGAGGAGCCGATCTGGAGCTCGCCGATGTCGATGAACTCGTTGGCGGGAATGACGCCCTCGGATTTGCCGCCGATGTCGACGACGACCTCGTTTTGGCGGATTTCGGTGATGGTGCCCGGGACGATCGCGCCCTCCTTCAGCTTGTCGAAGGACGACTGGGCGAGCAGCTCTTGCATTACTGAACTCATATGCGGAAAACGCCGGCCAGCCGCCTGCTCCAGGGACGGCCATCCGACGGGTTCGACCCCGCGCGAGGCGGGATCGGGATGGTTGAGGTTGAACTGACGGAGGGGGTTGGCGGGAGCTCGCGGCATTACGCCAACTTGACCGACTGACAGCCGCGAAAGGTCAGGCTCCAGAGCACGGCCGTCTCGCGCAAGACCTAATTCCCGTGATTCGCGGAGGCAGGGAATCCCCGATAGGCCCCGCTTCCCGCTTGCGGCGGTGGCCGGAAAGGCCGGAGGTGGCGGGATGCTGATGATCGCCTGGACCACCGTGGCCACCCGCGCCGAGGCCGAGCGTCTGGCCTCCGGAGCCGTGACGGCGGGCCTCGCGGCCTGTGTGCAAATCGAAGGCCCCGTGCGGTCGATCTACCAGTGGGAGGGCAAACTGGAAAGCGCCGAGGAATACCGCCTGTCCTTCAAGTGCCTGCCCGGGCAGCTCCCCGCGCTCGAAAAGCAGGTTCTCGCGACCCATGCCTACGGGACGCCGCAATGGATCGCGGTCGAGGCGGCTGCCGTGGGAGAAAAGTACTTGTCATGGGCTCGGGCGAACGCTCACCTTCCGACCCTTTAGCAAGTCGCCAACCTTCAAAACGTCCCGCCATGTCACAGCATCGCAGCCTGCAGGGCTCCTCCGGCATCGTTATCAAACGCAACGTCCTCAAGCGCTTCGAGCGCCTTGAGTTGCTCCGCAAGCGCGGCCAGTGGAAGGCCGGCGATCGCATCGTGGGCCTGCGCAAGACCAAGCCCGACGTTTGATCGTCACCCCTCTCACCCGGCAGGCAGTTTCGACTGCCTGCCTTTTTTTTGCCCGACTCCGACCTTCCACGACCACCGCGCCATGATCGACCTGATCAAGAAACTCGTCGACTTCATCGTCCACATCGATCGCCACCTCGCGGAGATCATCGCCTCCTACGGGCTGTGGACCTACGCGGTGCTGTTTCTGATCATCTTCGCGGAAACCGGGCTGGTGGTGACGCCATTCCTGCCGGGCGACTCGCTGCTGTTCGCCGCCGGCGCGTTCTGCGCGAAGCCGGAAACCGGTCTCAACGTCCACCTCATGGCCGGCCTGCTCTTCGTGGCGGCGGTGATCGGCGACACGCTCAACTACTGGATCGGCGCGCGCATTGGCCCGGCGGTTTTCAAGCGGGACGATTCGGTGCTGCTCCGGAAGAAGCACCTCGAGCGCGCCCACGCCTTCTTTGAGAAATACGGCGGCCGCGCCGTGATCCTTGCTCGGTTCGTCCCGATCGTGCGGACCTTCGTGCCGTTCGTGGCCGGCGTCGGGAGCATGTCCTACCCCCGTTTCATCGCCTACAACGTCATCGGCGGCTTCATCTGGATCTACTTTTTCATCTATGCCGGATTCTGGTTCGGCAACCGGCCTTTCGTGCAGAAGAACTTCAAGCTGGTGATCCTCGCGATCATCATCCTTTCGGTGCTCCCCATCGTCTGGGAAGCCTGGCGGGCCTGGCGTGAGTCAAAGCGCGCGGCGGAACCAGCCTCCCCGGGGAAATAGGCCCCGCGCCGCGGCCGGCCTTGCGCCGGGGACAAATGCCGCGCAACCATCCGGGACCACCCCGCCCCGCATGAAACCGGATACCCCCTCCCCGGCCGCGTCCGCGCGCCTCCAGTCGCTCGATACCTACCGCGGCCTGATCATGGTCTCGCTCGCGTTCAACGGATTCGGTCTCGCCGCCGCCGCGCGCAATCATCTCAAGGCCGAGCCCGACTCCGGTTTCTGGCGCGCGATCTACCACCAATTCGAGCACGTCGATTGGGTAGGCGGCGGCTACTGGGACCTTATCCAGCCGTCATTCATGTTCATGGTCGGCGTCTCGATGGCCTACTCATACGTGCGGCGTCAGGCCGAAGGCCAGTCGTGGGGCCGTATGTTCGGCCACGCTTGCTGGCGCGGCGTCGCGCTCGCGTTTCTCGGGATCTTCCTGAACTCCAATTCGCGCCCCTCCACCGAGTGGTCGCTGATGAACGTCCTCACGCAGATCGGCCTCGGTTATCCTTTCCTCTTCCTGCTTTGGGGCCGTTCCGCGCGCGTCCACGCGATCGCCGCCGCCGCGCTCCTCCTCGGCACGTGGCTGCTTTACACCGCTTGGCCGACCCGCGGTATCGACCTCGCGCAAGGCACACCGCAGGTCGGCGTCACCGCCACTTGGGCCAAGGAACACCTCACGGGCGTCGGCGCCGCCTGGCACAAGAACGCCAACGCCGGCCACGCGATCGACCTCTGGCTGCTCAACCTGCTCCCGCGCCGGGAGGCGTTCGTCTTCAACGGCGGCGGCTACCAGACGATCAACTTCATACCTTCGCTCGCCACCATGCTCTTCGGACTAATGTGCGGTGAACTCCTGCGCTCCAGCCGCACCACCGCCGCCAAATTCCGTCTGCTCATCGCGGCCGGCGCCGCCGGCATCGTCGCGGGATTGATCTGGCAAGCCCTCGGCTGCCCCATCGTGAAACGCATCTGGACGCCCTCCTGGGCGCTCTACTCAACCGGCTGGTGCTGCCTGTTGCTCGGCGGGCTCTACGGCTTGGTTGATCTCGCCGGCTGGCGCCGTTGGACCTTCCCGCTGCTTGTGGTCGGCATGAACTCGATCGCGATCTACGCGATGGGCATGCTGCTCAAGCCGTGGACCGCCAAGACACTGCAGACCCATCTCGGCAACGATCTGTTTCAGATTTTGGGGGCCGCCAACGCCCCTGCCGTCCAGGCGACCTTCACCGGACTCGTTTTCTGGTTCATCTGTTTCTGGATGTACCGGCGGAAGATCTTCCTCCGCATTTGAATTTTCACCGCGCGACTCGACACCGGCATCGCGCGGCTCTACGCCACCCAACCCCTTCACATGACCATGCGCACCCACGCCCTCACCACCCTCCTAGCCCTCGTCGTTTCCTGCGCCGCACCGCTCGCCGCCGCGCCCGCGAAAAACGCGGATAAACCCGCCGCCGCGGCGGCCGCGCCAAAAGGCGAATACAAGGGCAGCTGGAAGGGTCGCGATGACTCCAGCGGGGACCTTAAGATCAAGTTCGCCACAGGCGCGGACGCTAAGCTCACCGCCGAGGCGGTCTTCACCTTCGAGGGCACCCCCGTGCCGACGCGCACCAAGACCCTCAAGATCGAGGGTAGTCGCGTGGAGCTCGCATTCTCCTGGGATGTGCAGGGCGTATCCGCCACCAGCAAGCTGACCGGCGAGATCAAGGGCGACCGCCTCGAGGGCACCTACGAGAGCACCACCGCCGAGGGCCCCGCTACCGGCAGCTGGTCCGTCACCCGCGCCGCCGCAGGCTCCTGAGCATTATTTCGCGCGCCGCCGTTCGCGGTGTGAAAAACCGCCCTGATCAGTCTCCCGTGCCTCCACCCGTGCGCGTTGGGATCGTCGGCGGAGGCCTGTCGGGCCTTTCGACGGCCGCTCACCTGCTCCTGAGGGCGCCAAAGGATTTCGCGGTCGAGATTTTCGAGGCCGCCCCGATCGCCGGCGGCCAGTGCGCATCGTGGCGCGACGCCCGCGGTCGCCCGGTCGAGACCGGCATCCACCTCGACTTCCCTTGGTACCACAACAAGGACGCGCTCTTCGCGGCAATCGGGCACCCGCTGCCACTGCGGGAAACCGACGGTAATTACTACGTTTGCAACGGCGCCACCGACCGCGTCGATACCCTCCTCGCCGGTAAGTCGGTGCTGAAAACGCTCGGAGGCCTCGCAACCTTCCCCGGTCTCACTCCGCGCGAGCGGTGGCAGCTCACCCGCCTGATTTGGCGCATCCTGCGAACGGACGACGCCGCCGCGGACGCCCACGACGGGCAGTCAGTGTCGGAGTTTCTCGCGTCGCAGGGCGCGACGCCCGCGTTGGCCGCGCAACTCTCGCTGGAGGCTGTCACGATCCAGGGCCTGCGACCGGAGGACGCCAGCGCGACCTCGTTCATCAAGTTCCTCCGCACCATGTACGGCAGCATGGGGAAGTTCGACACGACCTTCTTCGGCGCGCCGCTCGCCGACGCGCTGATCGACCCGCTCGCCAACTTCGTGACGGGCCGCGGCGCGCACTTGCGCCTCGGGCGCGCGGTGGCGGAAGTGGGCACCGACGGAACCGGGCCGCGGATCCGCACGGCGGACGGTGCTGAAACCGCCTTCGACCACGTGGTGTTCGCCGTGCCGGGGCACGCGGTTCCGTCGCTGCTGCCGGCCGCCTGGCGCGAGCGCCCCCCCTTCGCCCGTCTGGGCGCGTTAAGTGAAACGCCGATCATCACGATCACACTTTGGTACGACCAGTCGGTCTTTCAGGACGGAAACGTCTACATCTCCAACCGCGACCGCCGGCACGGCCCCATTTTTGACGCCGTCGCCGACAAGGCGCGTCACTGGGCTGGCTGGAAAGGCCACCAACCCACGGGCAGTATTCTCCAAGTGCTGATCGACGCGGCCGACGACGTCGTGCACCTCTCCGACGATGCGCTCGTCGCGCGCGCCTGCGCCGACCTCGCACGCTTTTTCCCCGCGTGCCGCGGCGTCACGCCAACCGACGCCACCGTGCTGCGCCTCACCGGAACCTACTGCGGCACGCGCGTCGGTTACTGGTCATTGGTACCCCGCACGCACGACACCGGAATCCCCGGCGTCTGGCTCGCCGGCGACTACACCGCCGGCCCCTACCACTACGGCATGGAGTCCGCCGTCATCTCAGGGAAACAAGTCGCCAACCACCTCCTCACCGCCCGCGGCCACGCGCCCCACCCCATCCTGCGCCCGAACTACCTGCCCTTCGTGCGGGCGTAGCCCTCCATGGGGTCAGTAACCCACCATGGGGTCAGGGCGTTGGATGTTGGGACTGTCTCCTGACACGGCGAAAACCAAACACCCAACGCCCTGACCCCATCGGGCCGTCCTCGACTGTGCGGCGAGGGGCCGCAGGGGTGGGCCGGGAGGCAACTGGAGCGGAAACTCCGGGGTAACTTTCAGGAGTTATGCCCTTCAAATTCAGCCCCGCCGGCGCGGCCGAACGAAGGTCCGCCCGCGGGCCGGGCTTTCCTTCCGTTGATTCCCGACCTACTTCCTCCAGGCGACGCCGTGCCCCCACCCGTCCCGCAGCCCCGTCTCCCCGCCGCCCCGCGCGCGATCGCCAAGGGGAGCTCGCTCGCCGCGCTCCTCGACGCCGAGGCCGTCGAGTGCCTGGCGCATAACCTCGCGCTCGCGTACCCGCGGTTCGATCGCGCCGCCTTTTGCCGCGCCGCCCGCGCGGGGCTCGGCCAGCTCGCGATCCTCCAGCGCGGACGCCATCTCGCCCGCGCGATGCGCGCCCACCTTCCGGACCGCTATGAGGAGGCCCTCGACGTGATTCTCCGCTCGCTCACCCCGCCTCACTCCCGGACGGAGGGGTTGGGCCTCGGGGTCTTCTTTTACCTCCCGCACGTCAGCTTCGTCGCCGCCTACGGCCTAGATCCGGCGGGCAACGGCGGCCGCGATCCGTTCGAGGCCTCGATGCACGCGCAGTATGAGCTCACGCGGCGGTTCACCGCGGAATTCTCCCTCCGGGTGTTCCTGCGGCAGGAGCTGCAGCGTACGCTCTCCCGGCTGATGCAGTGGACGCGGGATCCCGACCCCCACGTGCGCCGCCTGTGCTCGGAAGGGTCGCGACCGCGTCTGCCTTGGGCGGAACGCATCCCAGCCTTTGTCATCGACCCACGACCCTCTCTGCCGTTGCTCGAGGCGCTGAAGGACGACCCTGATCTTTACGTGCGCCGGAGCGTAGCGAATCACGTGGGGGACATTGCGAAGGATCATCCCGGTTTGGCGTTCGAGGTTTGCGCCCGGTGGGTCGCCGGGGCGTCGGAGGAACGCAAGTGGCTCATCCGTCACGCGGTCCGGCATCCGGCGAAGCAAGGGGTTAAGGCGGCGCTGCAACTGCGGCGGTTGGCCGCGCCCTCCCGCGCGAAGCCACGGGACTGAGCCGATCCGCGCGCTGCAAGCTGGTCCCGCAGGGCAGGAGTTACCCGGACCAAGATCCAAGAGCGAAGCGCAGGGCATGGGAGCGCCAGTGGCGGGGTAGCCTCTGCATGGGGTCAGGGTGTCAGATGTTTGAGTGATCTACTAAAGTGGGAAAAAAAGTCGCGTTGGTACCGCATGGGGGCAGGGCGAAACCCGCAAACGCGGAGTAGCAAGCGCGCCGTATCCCCCTTGAGACGTGCGCTGGTGAAAGCCGCGAGAGGACCGAGTCCGGCCGCAGGGCAAGGAGGAGGATAGCTGCGCTGCGACAATATCCGATGAGCACACGGTAATCCGCCCCCGGCCGACGGCCTGACTTTCTGATTTCCCGCCCCACCCGACTCGCTTCCCGCTTTCCTGCTTTCCCCCCATACCTCTCCCGAGCCTACGTGTCCCGGGATTTGGCCTTCCTCCTCCGGGCTGTGTTCAGACCGTCACCACGCACCGCAGCCGGGTGCTCACAAGGACCGTCCGGATTTTCCCCGAGGCGAGCTTCAGCGCGGTCGCGACGGCGCGGCGGTAGGCGGCGAGTTGGCCGGCGTGGCGCTCGCGCAATGCCTCCGCCGTTTCCACCTGGTCGGTCTTGAAGTCGATGATCAGCGCCTCGCGCACCGCGCCGGATTCTTCGCGACGCAGCACCAGGCGGTCGATCACGCCGCTCCACCACTCGCCCGAGTCCGTGAACTCGATCGGCAATTCCCGCAGCGCCTCGTCGTGCGGACTTTCCGCGCGGAACAACACCGCAACCTCCGGCACCCCGAGGCACGCGCGCACATCGGCCACGGCGGCCTCGAGGCCGCTCAGCGGCAATGCCTCGCGCCACCATTCCACCTGCTCGAACACCTTGTGCACCGCCGTACCGTAGTCGGTAGCGGCCGCGATCGCCGCCACCGGCACCGTCGACCGCGGACCCGACGAATGGCCGGCGTCGGAGGGCCGCATCCGCCGGCGTCTCGGTTCCGCGGGCCGCAGCGTCGGCGCGGTCGCGCCTGGCGACGCCCCAACCTCGCGTTCCAAACCTTCCGCAAAATCGCGCGCCCCTCTCTCCCAGGCCAGTACCGAGGCACCCCAAGGCCCGTCGGCACGTGCCTCCTCCGGCCGCTCGGGCGTGACCCCCAATCCGTCGAGCACCCAGTCACGCGCATCGGCCTTCCGCCCACGCGTCGTCTCACGCATGATCACGAACGTCGCCTCCTTCGCGCGCGTCAGCGCCACATAGAGCACGCACAACGCCTCGTGCTGACGCACCGCCTCCTCGGCCTCCGCCGCTTTTTCCAGATCCGGCAGCCAGCCGCGGAGCCACTTCGGCGGGTGCGCGACGCACCCGGCCGGCCGCCCTTCGGCGTCGCGCAGCATCAGGAACGACGACGGTGAGCCCGCCCCGAGATCGAGGTCCGGCAGGAACACCACGTCGAAGCCGAGGCCCTTCGCCTTGTGGATCGTCATGACGTGGATCGTCCCGCGCGCCGCCGTCTCGCGCACCGTGAGGCGCCGCACCGCCTCGAGCCACTCGGCCAGTTCCAACCCGCGTCCCGCGCCTCGCGCCAGTTCATCCAGATGCCCGAGGCAGAAACGCACGTGGGCGTCGGGTTCTCCCGCCGCGAGGCGCGCACACCAGCCGGAAGTCACCGCGGCGGCTCCCTGCGTCGCGACGCGCTCGGTCCAGTGGCGCCACAAGGCCGAGTCGGTGGCTTCACCCTGCCCCGCCAGCGGTTCGCGCAACAACTCCCCGAGAGGTGTGAGAGCCGCGTGCCCGATCCCGAACCGATGTCCGGGCGAAAGCAGCCAACGTAACACGTCCGCGATCGCCGCCACGACCGGTGACTGCTCCGCCAGCGCGCAATCGCCCTCGACCATGACCTGCGTCACGCCGTGCGTGCGCAGCCACGCCGCCACCGCCTGCGCGTTCGCTCCGCGCCGCACCAGGATCGCGCACGACAGACCGCGCTCCAGCGGACGGATCCGTTCCAGCGCGTCGCGGATCGCCGCCGCCTGGCCCGCCATGCGCTCGCCCTCCTCCGCGTCACCAGTCGCCACCGCGGTCTCTTCCGGATCCGGATCGCGCGCCAGCAACACCGCCGTGTAACCGGGCCGCTCCCGCAATTTTTCCGCCGAGACATGCTCCTGGAAACGCCAGCGGGCCAGCGCCGCCGCGCGCAGGGCCTCCGGCGCGCGCAGCCGCGGATTCCGCTCGGGCGAGCACACCGCGTTCACCAGTTCCAGCACCGCGGGACGTGACCGCCACGACTCCGCGAGCTCCTGCACCGCGAATCGACCCGGGTAATTCGAATCGAGATCATCGAAGAGCCGCGGTTCGCCGCCCCGCCAGCCGTAGATCGATTGTTTGGTGTCTCCAACGACGAACACCGATTTCACGCCGGAGTCGTCCTGCAGCGCCTCGTCGAGCCACGGCTCGAGCACCCGCCATTGCTCGCGGCTGGTGTCCTGGAATTCATCCACGAGCCAGTGGTCGAAACTCTGGTGCCAGCGGAACGCGAGCGCCTGCAGCGCCTGTTCCGAACCGAACGCTCCTCCGCGCCCGGGATCGAGCAACCGCGCCAGATCAGCGAACGCCAGCCGCCCGCGTCGCCGCGCGAGGCGATCGTAAGCCTCGTCGTAGCGCGACAGCACCGCGTGGAGCGCAGCGGTGCGTTCGCACAGCTCCGCCTGCTCGGCCGCCAGCCACGCGGTGAGAATCCGCCCCAGCGGGGCCATGATCGACGGCGGGACCAGACAGGGCGTCTTCGAGTTCGATCTCGGCCAGCACTCCCACGTCTCCGGCCAGGCATCGCGGAGCGGGCGGAGTTTTCCCTCCACCTCCAGCCATGACGGCGGATCATCACCGGCCGTGCCGGGACGCCGCGCCGCGATCCAATTCAGGGCCTTAACCAGCCCGTTGGTCACCAGCGTGGAGGAGAGATCCGCCGCTTCGACCTCCCGGCGCAACGTCTCGGCGGCGGGCCGCCACTCATCATCGGCTCCGCCTCCGGCCGCGCCCGCGCCCCACGCCGCCGCGTCGGGCAGCACGTCGAGCAGCCGGTGTCCGCGCTCGACGAACTTCCGCAACTCGTCGCGCCAGCTCGCCGCCGACTTCAGCGAGGCGCGTTTGATCGCCTGGTGGAACGCCCCTAGCTCCTCCGGCTCGACCCGAGCGAAAACCTCCCCGAGCAATCGCTCGCGTTCCCGCTCGGCCGCGGGCTCGTCAAGGATCTCGCAGCCGCCGAGTCCGAGCTCGAATTCGAGCGTCTGCACCGCGCGCGCCATGAGCGAGTCGATGGTACCGAGCGCCAGCCGGTCGAGACGCCCGACCACCGCGACCAGCGTCTCCCGCAACGCCGCCGCCGAAACGTCCGTGCCCGCCCCGGGTAGCAGACCCGCGACGCCAGCCGCCGCATCGCCCTCGAGCAGGGTCGTCAGGGATTCGGACAGCTTCCCGTGCTCGCCCGCGTCCGCCGAGGCCGCCGCCAGCCGTTCCAGAATGCGCTCCGTGAACTCGCCGGCGCCCTTGCGCGTGAACGTCGTCGCGACGATGCGTTCCGGCGCGACGGCCCGCGCGGCGCGCTGGAGCAGCAGCAGCGCCAGAAAGCGATGCGCGAGCTGGTAGGTTTTGCCCGTGCCCGCCGAGGCGCGGATGATCGTGTGCTGCAATGCGCTCATGACGCGCTCTCCCCTCCGCCCGCGAGCAGCTTTTCCCACTCGCTCCCGAGCGCGCGTTGCAACCCTTCCGGCGCCAGCGCCGCGAAACGGTCGTACGCGACCTCCGAAGCGGGTGGCCAGAAGACCCCGGCAAGGATCCGCCGCACGGCCTCGCCAGCCCACGCCAACGCCGCCGGCATCAGTTCCTCCATGCCCTCGAACTCCTTGAATCCCGCGTCACCCACCGCGGGCGGCAACCACGCGAACCAGCCCGAAGGCGTCCTTTCCAGCGACCACGCCCGCCGCACCGCCTCCGCGTAGAGCGGCAATTGCACGTTGCTCCAGCCCGCGCCGCTCAGGCGCCCGTGCTCGACCAGCGGCCCGAGCGCGGCCGGACACTTTTCCGCGCTCCAAGCGCGCAAGTGCGCCTTCGCCGGACTCTCGTCCCCCGCACCGGTCTTGTAATCCACCACACGCACGCGGCCATCGAGATGCCGGTCGATGCGGTCGATCACGACCTTCACCGGCACGCCCTCCAGCGAGAAGGCGTCCTCGATTTCCAGCTCCACCGCCTCGACGCGCCAGCCTTGTTGAAATTGCTCCACTTGACGCGCCGCGAGGGCACCGAGTCTTTCCTCCGCCGACAACGCCTGCAGGCGCAGCAACGCCGGCGGCTCCGCGCCGAGACGACGCTCCACCGCGGCCGCGAGGCGGCGCCGCCAGTCTTCCCGCAAGGGCTCCACCTCGGCGATGTCCCGCGCCGCCTTGTCCTCTCCCCATTCGCGCAGCACCCCGTGGATCAAATCCCCGAAGGCGGTCGCCGGCAGTTCGCCGTCGCCGGGCTCGAACTCCCGCCAGCCGAGCACGTCGGTGAAATAATACCGCGTCGGGCACGCGAGGTACGCGCGCAGCCGGGACGCGCTCACGCGCTGGAGCTCGGCCTTCGTAAGCTGGGCCGGCGGCCGCAGGCGCCAGCCGCCCCGCGACGTCGCGGGCGTCGGCGGCGCCGGGATCAGGTCGCGGTCGGAAACGTGGCGCAGCACCTCGGCCGGCAGATCGTCGTCGGCCACCTGCAGGAGCACCCGCGACGGACGGCACGGATCGCCGGCGGGATCAACGCGCGCGTTCACGACCGTAACCGAGCCGCCGGCGCGCCGACTTTCCACGAGCGCCGCGAACAGGAACGTCTCGCGAGCGAGGCGCGAGCGCCGCGCCCGCAGCCCGAGCCGCTCGCAGACGGCCTCCGAGATCAAAGGCGAACCCGAGGGCGCCTCCGGCACCGCGCCTTCGTGCAACGCCGCCACGACAACATCAGGCGCCGGGTCATGCGCCAGTTCGAGCCAACCCTGCAACGGCAGCACGCCGTCGTTGGCCGCGGGGCGCTGCGAAATCCCCTGCAATGCCGCCCCCAGCCAACGCAGCAGTTCCGGCGCGGTAAATCCGGCCGGACGCAACGCAGCCCACGCCCGCATTTCGCCCCGCGCGCGATTCGCGGTCTCCAGTTCGGTCGAAGGAAAAAATCCGAGGACTTGCTTGGCCAGACTCTCCGCTTCCGCGCCAGCCAACGTGCCCAACCGGGTCTGGAGGGCGTTGAAGAATTCAGCCGCCGAACGCCGCCATGGGTCCTCCGCTCCCGCCAGGGTCCGCAACGCCTCGGTCGTCGAGACCGACGGGGAATCGAGCAATAATTCATCGAGCGCCTGCACGAGCCGCGCGGGACCGGCGTCTGCCCCCAGTCCGCTCCACGCGACCGGATGCCGTGCCACGCGCGCCAAGGCCGCGAAGTCCTCCGAACGGACGATAAATTCAGCCACCGCGTCGAACCATGCCGGCCAGCCGTCGCGCGACGCCGGCGCCTTCTCGGGGTCGAACGCGGGCCAGCCCGCGGCGCGGAACGCCCGCTCGATCACCGGCGTGAAGTGAGCGTCGCCGACCGCAACCGCCACGGCCAGGTTGCTCTTGCCCGCGCAGGACCGAACGACCTCGCCCGCCAAAGCCGCGGCGTCCGCCGCCACCGCCAGCCGAAAAGCATCCGGACGCCGGTGCCGCGCGCGCTCGGTCCAATGGTCCGCCACCGGACGTCCCCAGGCATCGAACGCGGCGCGCAACTCCCCGGGCGCACCGATCAGCACCGTGACCGGAACGCCCCTTTGCCGCAGCGCCTGCCAGCTCAGCACTCCCAACGGGGCCGGATCAGGTACTCCCACGACGACAATCTCATCCACGCCCGGCGGCAGCACGGGATCGGCCGCCAGACGCCAACGCTCCGCCACGACGTCCGCAAAACCCCACTCGCGCCAGATCGCCGCGACCCGTTTCGCGAGCGCGGCAAGCTCCCGCCATCGCGGCGTTTCCTCCGGCACCATCTCCGCCAACGCGTCGAAATCCCAACCGCCCGAGCCGAGTTGGTCGCGCGCCTCCTCGATCTGCCGCCCGACAGCCAGCCGCCATTCGCGGTCGCGAACGCCAATTCCGCCCGGGAAAACGGTCGCGACGTCCGCGTCATCGGCCTCCTCCAGCACCTGCAGCCACCCGGCCCAACGGATGGACTCGGGTAGCAGCTCCGCCGGCCGGAAAAAATCCTCCGGCATGGCCAGCCGTGGCCCGAGCATCGCGGCCGTGCCGCCCCCGCCCACCTTCGCCAGCAGCGACTCCCGCAACCGCCGGCCCGCCTCGCGCGTCGGCACCACCACCAGCCGGCGACGCAGTTTCTCCGGTTCAGCCGCCAGCCAGTCGGCGAACAATAGGGACCACGGACGCGTCCAGCCAAGAAACACCCTCTCTTCTTCCGCGCCGGAACGACCGGCCGAAACCGGGGAGGCCGAGGACTCGCGAAGGGAGGACATGGTGCGAATCCTACAGGGGCACCTGGGACATTTGTCGACCCACGTCGGGGATGATCGCACGAGGAAAGGAAAGCCGTAGGGGGATCATGCCTCCACCAGCATCTTCCTTGCGACCTACCTGACCCGTAATAAACCAGCGGGAGTAGCACTGGCGCACTGGTACTCCCGAAATTTTTGGTTCAAATTTCCCCCACCATGCGCCGCCCTTCACCGCCGACCCTATCCCCGCTGCTCCGCGGCGTGGCGATCGCGATGGCCGCGATCATGGCGCTGGTGACTGTCGCGGCCGCCAGTCCCACGCTGCATGCCTGGTTGCATGCGCACGATGACCCGCCGGGTAACGCCGCCCCCGGTTCGTCCGCTCACGTTGGTTGCAAGCACTCCCATGGAAAGCCGGTGCCGAGCCCCGAGGCACAGGAGGACCTTTGCATTGTTAAGCAGCTCTCGCAGGGCAAAGCCGACTTCGCCTCCGCTCCGCTGCTGCTGCAGGTGGCGACTCGGCGCGTCACCGCTACCCTGTCGTTACCTCAAGGCCGGGCGGCTCGTGAGCCAGCGTTTATTCTCCCGCCCGGCTGCGGCCCTCCGGCGGTCTGACTAGGTCGATGTCGCGGGCGGCGCCATGAGCGCCGAGCCCGTTGGTTGCGCTCCTTCCCGACACGGGAACCGGCGCGCTCGTTCGTCCACCGCCAGAACCGCCATGTCCAAAAATCCTCCCCCTTCACTCCATCTTCCAACCCGTTCCCCTGAGCGCGGTCCAAACCGAGTCGCGGAAAACGTCACCTCCTTCAGGCCAACCGCCGAGGGCCCACGCCGCCGGCAGCATCCGGCCATCCTTTCCACCCGAGCCCTCTCACTCATCCGCCTCGGCCGGCGGGTGCTGGACCGGATCGATCTGCAGGTTGCCCCCCGCGAAATCGTCTCGCTGGTCGGTCCAGCCAATGCCGGGAAGACCGCGGTGCTCGAATGTCTCCTCGGACTGCATCCCAACGCTTCCGGCTTGATGTCGATTGAGGGTTTCAATCCGGCCTTCGACCCCGGGATCGCGTTGAGCTACATTTCCTTTGTGCCGTCGAAGATTCATATTCCCGCCGACGTCACCGGGCTGACCAAGGCCAAAGGACACTGCCGTCGCTTGGGCCGGAACATCCCGGAGAACGCGCTGCGCGGCCTGCTGGAGCTCGGCGGGCTGGGACGAGAGTGGCACGGTCGCCCGATCGGGCATTACCCTCCATCGCTGCGCCGGAAGCTGGCGCTCAGCCTCGCGATCCTCGAGGACCGACCCCTGTTGCTTCTGGATGAACCTACGACGGATCTCGATGCCAGCGAAGTCGCGGCCCTCGCGTTGGCAGTGCGGCGCCTGCGCCGCCGCGGAGCGGCGATCCTGATCGCGACCGGCGAACTTGCATTCGCCCGGCGCGTGTCGACCCGGATCCTACACTTAGAAAATGGGATGGTCCTAGAGAAGACCGAGGTGACGAGCTCGCGTCGCGCGCATCTGGAGACCTCCTATCTGGCTCAGCTGGTGTGAACGTCTCACGCGCAAACCAGAACGACGGGGAGATCGGGGCGGTAGGCATCTCAGCTCCGGGGGAACTCGACGAGAACCGGCTCAACGCGTGGGTCGCGGAGCTTCTGGTGACGAAGGGTGAGGATATTCTTAGCACCCGGGGAGTGCTGGCCGTGCATGGATCAGAGCGCCCCCTGATCCTCCAAGGCCTCAACCAACATCTCGAGACCCGTTTCGAACGCGCACGGTGACCCCGTGAGCTGCGCGGTAAAATCCTCATCTTGATCGGTCGCAACCTCGACCGTACCGCCTTCCGCGCGGCCTCCAGTCTTGCCTCGCCGAGGCCGGAACCGCCTGCCCCGCCCGGCGCGAAGCCCGACTCCACCTCCCGTCCACCTCCAAAAACCCAGGCACCGGCAGCCGCCCCGCGCGAAAAGTTACGTAGTAGGTGACAAAATCGGGAGTCGCAGCCGGCGGGTGCGGGTTTTCAAAAAAGCTCCGTCTGCTGACCCGCGGTACTGGCAGCGGGCGGGGGCGGAGGGGACGCGGCGGGAGCCTCGGCTACGGCGTACCGGCGGCGGGCTTCGGCGGCCGTGGAACGCATCTCGAACTCGTCCAGCATCCGCACCAGTTCGGCGGGCTGTGGTGTGCGCCACTCGGGTGCGACCGCGGGCAGGGACAGGTTGAGCGTCGTCAGCTTCAAGTTGAGCCGCAGGCGATCGGCGTCGCGCGCCACGATCTCGCGGAAACGGTCGGGCTTCAGCTCCACCGCATGCGCGATGACGCCCTCCAGCGAATCCCAATCAGCCAACCACTTTGCGGCGGTCTTCGGCCCCACGCCCGTGATGCCGGGAATATTGTCGGAAGTGTCGCCGACGAGCGCGAGGTACGCGGCGATGCGCGAGGGTGGCACGCCGAACTTTTCCGCGACCCCCGCCGCGTCGAGCAGGCGCCAGCCGAGCTTCGGGTTGGCGGAGGGCGGCGGCAACATGATGCGGATACGGTCGTTCACGATCTGCGCGAAATCCTTGTCGCTGCTCACGATCACGACGTCGTCCCCGGCGATCGCGTACCGCACGGCCTCGGCCGCGAGCAGGTCGTCGCTCTCGACGCCCTGCTCCTCGATCCCCGCGAAACCCATCGCGCGCGTGAGCGCCTTGATCGGATCGATCTGGCGCCGCAGCGCTTCGGGCATCGGCTCGCGCTGGGCCTTGTAGGCGGCGTGGAGCGCGACGCGCTCGGCGGATTCCCCGAGGTCAAAGAAGACCAGCGTCGAGTCGGGCCGCTCAAGATCGACGAGCTTCCACAACGACTTCACCCAGCCGTGCAGGGCGCCGGTGGGAAACCCGTCCGTGCGCGTGAGCTCGGGCAGCGCGTGGAAGCAACGGTACGCGAGATTGAAGCCGTCGATGAGGAGCCACTTGGCCATGTGCCGACCTCACACACCACGACCTTAGCGGTCAACCGCCGCGCGCGTTGGAGGCCTCACCACGGAGAAACGGAGGCACCGAGAAAGGACACCACGGAACACACCAAAGGCACCAAACCGATCCGGGTGGCCCACGGAAGGCACGGAAACCCCGGAAGCGGGCGAAGCCCTTATGGGGCGGTGTTCTACCGTAAATGGGGCGCGCTTGGAACGACCCCCTTTGGTCCGAATAATTTCTCCCTCGCCCGCGCGGAGGAGCTCCGCCTTGCGTTTCCCAGCGCTTCGCATCCGTCTTGGCCGGTGCTCCGCCGCGTATTTCGCACCTCCAGTTGCCTGATTGCCGCCGTCGCCACGCTTCGCGCCGAGCCGCTCTCCAAAAAGGCCGACATCGACTTCTTCCGTGAGGTCCCCAGCCGCAACCTCAAGGGCCTAGCCACCCGTTCGGATGGCCGCTTGGTCGCCGGGCCGGTCTTCACCGATCTCCCGGGTGTGGCGCCCGCCGACCTGCTGTGGAGCTTCGCTCCGGGCGGCGCGCGCGACCGCTTTATCGTCGGAACCGGCCCCGAGGGTAAAATCCTCGAGGTGACGGCGGCCGATGATTTATCCGCGCCGGTCATCCGCGAGATCGGCCGTGTGCCCGATCCCCACGTGTTCGCCGTGCTGCGATTGTCCGACGGTGCCGTGCTTGCCGGCACCTCCCCGAAAGGCGCGCTGAACCTCCTGCGCGACGGCGTGGTCGTCGCCCGCACGCTCCTGCCGGTGGACTCGATCTTTGATCTGCTCCCGCTCGACTCAGAGACCGCGTTGGTCGCGACCGGTAATCCGGGACGCATCTACCGCGTCGATCTGGCGAAGTTCGCGGCCGCCGGGGTGGACGAAAAGCGCATCTCCGACCGCGATGCCCTCGCCGCCCGCGGGGTCTCGATGTTCGGCCAGATCCGCGACCGCAACGTGCGGCGGATCGTCGTGATGACCGACGGCCGCATCGCCGCGGGGTCCTCACCGCGCGGAAACATCTACGCGTTTCCCCGCGACCCGGCCGCCTCGCCCGCCGCCGATCCCGCCACGGGCGGGGCGCCGGTTATTCTCCAGGAGAACCGCGACGCGGAGGTCACCGACCTGCTGCCCGAAATGAACGGCGATCTCTTCGCCACCATCGTCTTCGCGCCGCAGGGAAACGATACCCGGCTCTCGCCCGCCAGCGCCCCGGCCCCCGCTCCGGCGCCGGGAGGCTCCAGCCCCGGGGGCGGAAACCCGCCGCCCGCGCCCCCGCGCGAGGTACCGCCGCCGGCGGCGGCGCCGGAGAAGTTCGGCGGGCGCGCGGCGTTGTTGAGGATCCCGGCGGATGGGGCCGCGGAGACTCTCTCGGTCCGGACGGGCACTGCCTTCTACCGCATCGCCCGGCGCGGCGACGTGCTGGTGCTTGCGGGCGGCGAACAAGGTGAGATCAGCGGCTATGACCTGAAGGCCAGGCAGGCGCTGACCTTTCCCGGCAGCGCCTCCGCTCAGCTGAACCACCTCGTTCCCCTGGCCTCCGGCACCTTGGGCGCCGATCGGTTCCTCGTGTTACGCAACAACGCGCCCGGCTTCGGGCTCCTGGATTTCGCGGCCAAGGGCCCGCGTTCGGCCGAGACGCGCCGCCTCGACCTCGGTCACACCTCGGCCTTCGGCGCGCTGCGATTCGGCCGGTTGCGTGGGCTGAGCCCGGCCGATGTCGGGGCGGAGATTCGCACCAGCGCGGGCAGCGACGAGATCGAAGGTTGGGGGCCGTGGACCCGGCTGGCAGCGGAGCCTGATGAAGGCTGGCGCGCCTCCGGCCTGCGTGGGCGTTACCTCCGGCTACGCCTGACCCTGGCGGAAAAACCCGACGTGGAAGCGGACCGGGCCACGCTTTTCGTTTTGCCGCAAAACCGCCGGCCTCTGCTTCAGGAATACCGGACCTTGGTCCACGGCTTCGGTATCATCCCCTCCCCCGAACCTGCCCCGCCGGCGAGCATCACGCTCAACCAACTGCTGCAGACCCCGAAGGAGGACGACCGCCGACGAAACGCCTTCCTGAACAGCTCGGTCGTGCCGAGCCCGGGCACACAGCTCGTCCTCTGGACGGTCTCCGATCCCGACGGCGACAACCTGCTGCACACCTTCTCGATCCGCCGCGACGGCGATGACCAATGGATCGATCTCCTGACCTCGGCCCGCGAAACCCTCGCGCAGTTCGACACCCGCGCGCTGCCCGAGGGCGTTTATTTCACCCGGCTCGTTTCGGCGGAGACCGCCCCCCGCCCGGCGGCCGAGCGCCTGCGGCAGACCTTCGAGACCGACCAGCTGGTGATCGACCACTCCGCGCCGGAGATCCTCGCGGCGACCGTGACGCGCTCCGCGGACGCCATCGTGGTGACCCTACGCGGACGCGACCGGCTTTCGCTCCTCGCGGGGATCGACATTCTCTTCAGCAACAATCACCGCGAGACCGTCGAGCAACCCCTCGACGGCGTGCGTGACGGACGGGAGGAAACCTTCGTGCTGGAGGTGCCGCTGGCGCGGGTCGCGAATGCGACCGCGCTGGAAGTGACCCTGCAGGACGTCGCCGGCAACGGTGTCTCCCGGCGGCTCACCTGGTGATCCGGCGCCCATCGGCAACGAAGGCTCGCCCCGCACCCGCCGCCGGCTAACGAAGAGGGAAATGAGCCCCCTGAATCGCCGCTCCTTCCTCCGCGCCACGGGTGGCGCCGCCCTAGCGGCGGCGATGGCCCCGGTTTTCGCCGATCCCGCGGACCCGACCCGCCGGCTGGTAGCCCATCCCGGCGGACTGCCCCGACGCGTCCTGGGGAAGACCGGACGTGCGATCTCGATCGTCGGCTTTCCCGGCCTGGCGCTGTCGCGCGTCACGCAGGACGAAGCAAACGCCGCGGTGCGCGCCTCGTTTGACCACGGGATGAACTATTTCGACACCGCGCCGTCCTACGGGAAAGGAACCGCGGAGATCGCGCTCGGGCCCGCCCTTGCCCCGCTGCCGCGCGCCGAGGTCTTCCTTTCCTGCAAAACGCGACGACGCGATGCGGCCGGTGCCCGCGAGGAACTGGAGGAATCTCTGCGTCGGCTGAAGACCGACTACTTCGACCTTTACCAGCTGCACGTGATGTCGACCGCCGCGGAAGTGAAGCAGGTCTTCGGGCCCGGCGGCGCGATGGAGACACTCGTCCGCGCCCGCCAAGAGGGGAAAGTCCGCTGGCTCGGCTTCTCCGCGCACACCAAGGAGGCGGCGCTGGATTGCCTGCGAAACTTTCCCTTCGAAACGGTGATGTACCCGGTGAACTTCATCGAGCACTTCACGCACCAGTTTGATCCGGCGGTCCTCACGCTGGCGCGCCAGTCGGGCGCGGCGGTGATCGCGATCAAGCCGATCTCGGCCGGATCGTGGAAACCCGGCGAGACGAAGACCCGCGGCAATTACTGGTACAAGGCGCTCGAGGCGCAGGAGGAGATCAACCAGGCGATGCGGTTCACGCTCTCACTCGACACCGTTGTCTCCGCGATCCCCACCTCGTTCCTCGATCTTAACGAGCGCGCGATCATCGCCGGCAAGACCTTCAGCCCCGCGACGGAGGCAGATCTCGGCGCGCTCCGCGAGCTGGCGGGCAAGTACAGCCCGCTGTTTCCGCGGAAGCCGATGTACCTTTCATCCACCGGGCCGCACTCGCGTTACTACGCCCACACCTGATCCTGAAGCGTGCGCGTACCCGGCAAAATCACGGCGGCGCTCCTGTACGGCATCGCGCTGGCCGGGTTCACCCGTGCGGCCGAAAGCCCGCGCGGTGGAGATTTCGATGCGCTGACCGCGGCCGCGGTGCAAAGGGCCCTCGGCAAACCCGTGACGACGGAGGCCGGCCCGCTGGCGTGGGGTGACAGTTATCTGCTTTCGGCCCTCGCGGAGATGCTCGCGATAGCCGGTGATCCACGGCACGCCGCGCGATTCGTGGCACTGGCCGATCATGTGCTGGCCTCGCGAGACGACCGCCAGAACCTCCGCGATGAGGTACGCGGAGGCGTTATGCCCGCCTGGGGCTCAACGAAATACTCAAAGGGCCGGCGATTCGCCTGGGCCGTGCACACCGGTATGATCGCGGCACCGATGGCCGGTTTCGCCGCCACCATCGGGCGGGATCCGGCACTGAAGGCCCGTTTCGGCACCGACGCCAAACGGCTGCTGGGCGCCGCCGAGGAGTCGGTCGCGGCGTTCGCGGACGAATACCGGGAAGGCCCCGGCGCGGGTGAAGGCCATATGGTCTGCCCGTACCTCGGAAAGCACCTGCCACTGAACATGCAGAACGCGCTCGCCCGAACGTGGATCGCGATCGACGACGCCACCGGGCGGCCGCGCCACCGCGAGCGTATAGAACGGCTCGCGCGGTTCATGAAAAACCGCATGCGCGCCGCCGCCCCGGGAACCTTGGTCTGGGGCTATTGGCCGCCGCTTTCGGGCGAAGACAAGGCGTTCGAGGATATTTCCCACGCCTCGATCAACGTGGACTTCCTGGTGCTCTGCCACGAACGCGGTATCGTCTTTGACCGCAGCGACCTGACGGCGGTCGAGTCCACGCTGCTACGGCTGGTGCTGCTGGCCGACGACCGCGTGGGCGACCGAGTGGGCCCCAACGTGAAATTCAACACCCACGCCGATGCCGTGCTGCGGTGGGGCCGTCTCGGACGGCACCAGCCCGCGGTGCAGTCCCGGCTCGAGGCGTTTCTCGAAACGGCCTCGGCTAAATCGAGCGCGCAAAGTCCGCTGGGGATCGCGTTACTTGCGGCACCGCCAATGGCGGGGAGATGAGTTTCGGACGGAACCGAGGCAGCTCTTCCACGCCCACGCTGCGGTGGGTATACAGCCTCGGCGACAACGGACACCAGGAGCGCAACCCGCGCCTCCGTTCATCCCACGTCATCGATGCGCGAGCCGTGTAGCCGGGGTCGCTGCCCCGGACTATCCACGACCCGCTTTCCGATTCCGGAGGTCCCCCCGTTGGAGCCGGCACGTCCAGAGGAACGTTCCTCAGCATCGTCCGAGGCAACCGCTGCGGCTACAACGGACGCCTTTTCGAATGAAGACACTCACGCCCGCGGATGCGCCTTCGCGTGCACCTCGCGGAGGCGCGCCATGCTCACGTGCGTGTAGACCTGCGTCGTGGAAAGCTGCGCGTGTCCGAGTAATTCCTGCACGAGGCGAAGGTCGGCCCCGGCGTTGAGCAGGTGGGTCGCGTAACTGTGGCGAAGCTTGTGCGGCGTGAGGTCCGGCGGCAGCCCGGCCGCGGCGAGATGGCGCTTCAGCATCTGCTGCACCTCGCGCACGGACGTCGGCCGGCCATCACGATTGACCAGCACGGGAGAACCCGGACCCGCGGCCGGCGTGAACTCGGCGCGAAACTTCCTCAGCACCTCCAGCGCGACCCGGCCAAGGGGGCAGAGCCGTTCCTTGCGTCCCTTGCCCAACACCCGCGCCACGCCGCCCTGCGGATCGATCGCCGCGTGCGTCAGACCGGCCAGCTCGCTCACGCGCAACCCGCCGCCGTAAAGCAGCTCCATCGCCAGGCGATCCCGCCACGCGGAGTGGGCGTCGAGTTTTCCTTCCGTCCGCAACTTCTCCGGCGCGGCGAGCAAGGCCCGCATTTGCTCCTCGGTAAGGAATTGCGGGAGACGTTTTTCCCGCTTGGGCAGCGGCACGCCGAGGAAAGGATCACGCGAAAGCTTCCCCTGCCGCATCCAGTGCCGGAAAAAACTCCGCAGGCCCGAGACATGATTGTGGAGCGTGCGGCGGTCGAAACGGCGCTGCGCCTCGATCACGAAGTCCCGCATATCGCGCGCCGTCAGCGCGCCGAGTCCGCGTTCCCAAAGGTTGACCGCCGGTTCCGACAGCCAGCGGTGGAAGTCAGCGAAAGCCTGCCGGTAATTGCGCACCGTGTGCGGCGAATAGCGGCGCTCGTGCGCCAGATGGTCCGCGAAAGGATCCCACCACTCGGCCCGCACTTCCGGCGGGATCTCAGCGGGCGGCGGTCTGAACGCGGGATTCGACATCGCGCATGACCCGGCTCGCGTGCAACCGCACGGCGCCCTCGGGATCGAGGCCCTTGGCCCGCGCCGCCGCCGCCAGTTCAAACAAAGCACGCCCGAGCGTCTCCGCATCGAGCGTCGCGCCCAGCTCCCGCACGCGCCCGACGTCCACCGCGCCCTCGGCCGGCAGGCCCTTCTTCTCGATCTGCTTCCAGACCGCCTCGGCGAACATCAACCCGGGCAGCCGCGGGGGCAGGTCCTTGAAAACCGCGCCGGCCGCCGCCACGGGACCGTTCTTGCGCTCGGTCGCCTTGATCTTCTCCCACTCGGTGATGACCTGCTCCGAGGTGTTCAGGCGCATCGCGCCGAAAACGTGCGGGTGCCGGCGCACCAGCTTGTCGTTGATGTCGCGAGCGACGTCGTCGAAATCGAACTTTCCCTCCTCGGACGCGATCTGCGCGTGAAACACGATCTGGATCAGCACGTCGCCCAGCTCCTCGCGCATGTGGGCGTCGTCCCCGTGGTCGATCGTCTCGATCAGCTCGCTCACCTCGTCGATCAGGCAGCGCACCAGACTCGCGTGCGTCTGCTCCCGGTCCCAGGGACACCCGTCCGGGGCCCGCAGCCGGGCCATCGTGCTCCGCAGGTCATCAATCGCGCTCATGCGGCGGAGAGGAAGGCGCGCCGCGCGCGGAACTCACGCCAAAACCGCCCAACTCCGGTCTGGTTTTTCGCGCGCCCGCCGTGTTTCGTCGGCGGTAATGTCCGACAAGCTCACCGAGATCATGGCGTGGAAACGCCGCGAGATCGCCGACCGGCTGCGGCCCGTAACCGAGGCCGAGCTGGCGAAGGCCGCCGCCGCCCTGCCCCGGCCGCCCTCATTCGCCGCCGCCCTGCGCGACCCGGCGGGACGCCTGGCGGTCATCGCCGAGATCAAACGCCGCTCGCCGTCTGCCGGCGACATCCGCGCCGGCGCCTCCGCGCCCGCGCAGGCCCGCGTCTACCAGCAGGCGGGGGCGTCAGCACTCTCGGTGCTGACCGATGAAAAGTACTTCGGCGGCACTCTGGACGATCTACGGGAGGTCACTGCGCGTTTCCGCGCCGAGCCGCCGGCGCGGCCGTGCCTGCGCAAGGACTTCATGTTTCACCCGCTGCAGGTGCTCGAGGCGCGCGAGGCCGGCGCGAGCGCGATCCTGATCATCGTGCGGGCGCTGGACGACGAAGAGATCCGCTCGCTGCACGGCGCGGCGAAAGCAGCGGGACTCGACGCCCTTTTCGAGATTCACAACGAGCGGGAACTGGAGCGGGCGGTCGCCCATCGCGCGTCGATCATCGGCGTCAACAACCGCGATCTCGCCGTCTTCCGCACCGACCTCGGCCTGAGCGAGCGGCTGATCCCGACTTTCCCGCGCGACGTGATCGCCGTCAGCGAGAGCGGTATCTCCACCGCGGCCGACGCCGCCCGCGCCCGGTCATGCGGGGCGCACGCCGTGCTGGTCGGAGAGGCGCTGATGCGCGCGCCCGATCCCGCGCTGCTCATCACGTCATTCCGCGCCACCTGACCTCCTTCCCGTGAACCAACGTCCTGTCACCGCCTTCAACCGCCTCGGCGGCCTCTTTTTCCTCCCGCGCACCCTCGACAAGATCCGCCTGCACGCGCGCGGCGCGCTGCATCCCGACCATCATCCTTTCCTCGGCGGCGGATTCGACGGCCGTCTCTGCCACTTCCTCGGTATCAGGTACGAGGACCTTCGGGAGCGGGTGCTCGCCGGCGGCACCGACGAGGAGATCCTCACTTGGATCAACGCCCACGGGCGCGCGATCAACGACGCCGACCGCCTGATCTGGAACGGATTCGCGTCGAAACGCGGCTGGAAGGACGACGCCACCCCGACCCTTGAGCGCCAGAAGGCCGAGAGCGGCCTCGCCCACCGCGCGGACCTACTCACCTTTTTTGACTACTATGAGGTCGACGAAGGCCGCGCGCCGCGCTGAACGATGCCGCTTTCGCCGACCGCCACGCGGGAGTTGCTCGCCCGCCTAGGGCACGCGCCGAAACGCTTTCTCGGCCAGAACTTCCTGGTCGATGGAAACATCGTCCGCAAGTCCCTCGAGCTCGCGCGGGTTGCGCCGGGCGATGAGGTCGTCGAGGTGGGCCCGGGGCTCGGCACGCTCACGACGGCGCTGCTCGAAGCCGGCGCCAAGGTCTGGGCAGTGGAGAAAGACCGGACGCTGCACGCCCATCTCAACACGGAACTTTCCCCGCGGTTTCCGGACACGTTTCATCTTCTCGAGGGTGACGCCGTGGAGCACCCGCTGGCGGGGCTCTCCCCGGCGAACGAAGGCTTCAAGGTCGTCGCGAACCTGCCCTATGCGATCGCGACCCCGTGGCTCGACGCGGTGCTCGGTGGCGCGTTACCGGCACGCCTGGTGCTGATGCTCCAACAGGAGGCCGCGCAGCGCTACACCGCCACGCCGGGAACGAAGTCGTTTGGCGCCATCTCGGTCTTTCTACAGGCCGCCTACGAAAGCGCCCCCGGACACAAGGTGTCCGCCGCGTGTTTTCACCCCCGCCCCGACGTGGAGTCGCACTTGCTGCACCTGGTGCGCCGCCCGGCGCCGTTCGTTTTCCCCCCGGGGGCCAAGTCGTGCATCCGGGCGTGCTTCCAGCAACGCCGCAAGCAGATCGGAGCGCTCCTCCGTGGCATTCTGCCCTCCGGCGCAACCTTCTGGCGGCAACTGCTCGCCGAGGCGGGGCTCGATGAACGCGCCCGCCCCGAGGAGCTGCCGGTCGCGTGGTGGGTGGAGTTCTCTCGCCGTGCGCCAGCGTGGGCTTGAATCCCACCGTCACCGCGCTACTCGTTTCGTCTTTCCCATGTCGCGCCTTTCCCCCGCCCTTCTCCTTCTGATCGCCTGTCTCGGCCCCGCGGTTTTCGCGCAGGACATCGCCGGAAAAATCGAGGGCAAGTCCTACGTCTCGCCGACCGGCCAGTTCCGTGTGCAGATTCCGGTGCTGCCGGAGCTCGGCGGAGACATCACCGACACTCCGAACGTCGTCACCTTCCAGGACGACTTCAATGTGTACGTGAGCATCGCGGCGTTCCAACAGGACGCCACCCAACGCTGGGAAAACTCCACCCGCGGGGCCAAGGACTACCTGGTCTATTTCTTCAGCAACTTCGTCCTCGCCGACTTCAAGCAGAACTTCGAGGGCGTGCAGATCGAGAGCGCCAAGTTCGTGCCCGGCACGATGGAGGGCTCGCTCCTCACCTACCTGCTCGTCCCCGGCGGCACGATGTTCCCGGAGCGCGTCTCGCCGCTGGGCGGCGACGCCGTCCCCGTCGCCAAGCGCGGCAACCTGCTCTTCGTGCGCAACAGCTTCGTCTACGTGATCAGCATCGAGCTCGCCGAGCGCGTGATCGAGGGCAAGGCCTACGGCAAGAGCACCGAGGAACAGGACGAGATTCTGCGGAAGCGGCTGCTCGACATGGTAGACCGGATCACCTTCACCGCGCCCGCCGCGGCGAGGAAATAACCGGCTCCGCCGGCGGCGCCGCGATCCGCGGCGCAGTTTCCGTTTGCGCCCGCGCCGCGCGGGCCTACTCCGTTCTCGGCAACCCATGAACAAGGTTGCCTCTCCCGCCGCCTCCGCCGACGCCGAGTTTTTCCTGCCCGCCGACGCGTTTTTCCGGGCCAATCTCCCGACCGGTCTCACCTTCGACGACGTCTCGCTGGCCACGTTGTACTCGGAAATCCTGCCCAAGGACGCCGACACCGCCACCGAGTTGAGCCCGTCGGTGCGCCTGCAGATTCCGGTCATCTCGTCCGACATGGACACCGTGACCGAGTCGCGCATGGCCATCGCGATGGCGCTCAACGGCGGCCTCGGTCTCATCCACTACAATATGGCGCCCCGCGACCAGGTGAAGGAGGTCGCCCGCGTGAAGCGCCACATCCACGGGCTGATCCAGGATCCGATCACCGTCACGCCCGACCAGTTGATCGGCGACATTCTGGCCCGTATCGAATCGAAGCGTTTCGCTTTCTCGACCTTCCCGGTTGTCGACTCCAGCGGGGCCCTCGTCGGCCTCTTGTCCGGGAACGTCGTCAAGGATCGCTACAAGACCAAGCCTGTCGCCGAGGTGATGACCCCGCGCGCCCAGCTGCGCACAGCCCGGCAATCCGACGTCGCCAAGGACCCGATCCGCGCCGCGGACCGCTTCTTCACCGATAACGTCGGCATCAACAAGATGCTCGTGGTCGATGACGCCGGCGGCCTGCGCGGGCTCATCACCGCCTCCGACGTGGAGCGCATCACCGCCGAGTCGAAATCGCGCCGGAAGCCGGCCCGCGACCATGATTTCCGCCTCGTCGTCGGCGCCGCCCTTTCCCCGGTCCGCAAGCCCGACGGGTCCCTCGACCGCGATCGCATCATCGAGCACGTCGGCCACCTCGTCGCCGAGCATGTCGACTGCGTGGCCGTGTCCACCGCGCACGGCCACACCGCCGGGGTCGGCGAGGTTGTCCGTCTCGTGCGGGGCGCGTTCAAGGATCTCACGCTGATCGCGGGCAACGTGACCAGCGCCGCCGGCGTGGAGTTCCTTGCCGGTTGCGGCGCCAACGCCATCAAGGTCGGCCAGGGACCGGGATCGATCTGCACCACCCGAATCGTCGCGGGCGTCGGCATCCCGCAGCTCACCGCGCTCCATGTGGCGGGCACCGCCGCGCGGAAGACCGGTGCGCGGCTCATCGCCGACGGCGGCATCACGAAGAGCGGCGACATCGTGAAGGCGCTCACCCTGGCCGACGCCGTGATCCTCGGCGGATTGCTGGCCGGTTGCCGCGAGGCGCCGGGCGAGATCCTCGAGATCAACGGCAAGGTCTACAAGCAGTACCGCGGCATGGGTTCCCTCGCCGCGATGAAGGCCGGCAGCGCCGCGCGCTACGGACACGACAAGGCCGACACCACCCGCAAAGTCGCGGCCGAGGGCATCGAGGCGCTGAAGGAAGTCTCCGGCTCTGTCGACGACGTCCTCGGCAATCTCATCGGCGGCGTGCAGAGCGGCATGGGCTACCTCGGCGCCGCGAATCTCGGCGAACTTCGGACCAAGGCCCGCTACGTCCGTGTCTCCCCCGCCGGCCAGAAGGAGGCCGCGCCGCACGACGTGATCGAGGTCTCCACCCGCACCAGCAACGGCTGAGCCCGGTTCCTCGGCGTCTTTTTCCCATGGCCGCACCCGCCCGCCAGACCCTCCTCGCCATCGGCGCCCACTACGACGACTGCGTCTTCGGCCTGCCGGGAATCCTCATCCAGGCCGCGCACCAGAACCACCGCGTGGTCATCCTGTCTCTCATCGGCGACTACGATAATTGGCCACCCGCCAAGGGCCGCGGCGCGGAGCTCAAGGAAACCTGCGCCGCCCTCGCCCACGCCCACGGCATCGAGACGCGCTTCCTCGGTCTCGCCTCGGGCCGCTTCCAGCTCAACGACGCCCACGTGCGCGCCGTCGCCGAAGTCGTGGCCGACGTGAAACCCGACGTCGGCTTCATGCTCTGGCCCAACGACCGCCACCCGGACCACGAGGCAGCCGCGGCGATCAGCAAAGCCGCGTTGCGCCTCGCGCCGCGCGTGTTGGACGACGCCTCCGTGAAGACGCCGTCCCGCGTCTATCTGTACGACAACGGCCCCGGGCACACGATCGGCTTCGAACCCGACACCTACGTCGACATCTCCGACCAGTGGCCGTTCGCGATCGAGTGGCTCGGCCAACTGATGGCGTACGTCCGGAAAACTCCTTACGACGAGAACGCGCTCGACGCCGCCGTGACGGCCAAGGCGACCCTCGCCCGCTACCGCGGCGCAGCCTGCGGCGCCCGCTACGCCGAGGCCGTCCGCGCCCTCACCCCACGCCCGACGAAGATCGTCTGACCGGCGCAGCGGCCTCACGCGCCGTACGATAGGCTTGCGGCGGTCGGGTACATGACCTGCCTAGTGCGGGCATGACCCCGCGCCTTACCCCCGCCGGCTGCGTCGCCTGCCTGTTGGCCGCAGCCGGATTCCTCAGCGCAGCCGAACCGGCCGACTCGAAAGTAATCGAGCTCTCCCCGTTCCAAGTTTCCTCGGACAAGGACGTGGGCTACGTCGCGAACCACACCCTGGCCGGCAGCCGCCTCCGCACCAACCTCGCCGATGTCGCCAACGCGATCAGCGTGTTCACGCCGGAGCTGATCGCCGACCTGAACGCCTTCAGCGAGAACGATCTCATGCGCTACTCCGCGGCCGCGGTGCCCGAGCGCACCGACCAGACCGCGCAGGTGCAGGGCATTGGCACCGAGACCGGGGTTTTCCAGTACCGCATCCGCGGCCAACTGGCGTCACGCTCCCGCAATTACTTCGGCTCGGCGCTGCTGCCCGACACGTACAACTCCGAACGTTTCGAGGAGGCCCGCGGGCCCAACGCCATCCTGTTCGGCCTGGGCGGCGCGGGAGGAATTCTGAACACGATGACCAAACAAGCTCGGTTCGGACGCGCCTTCGCCCAGCTCAATGTCACCGCGGGACGGGATGCGCTACGTCGGGTCCACCTGGACGGGAATATCACGCCCCACGACCGCCTCGCGCTGCGCGTGAACGCCCTCGAGCACACGGCGGACGGCTGGCAGGCCCACCAGTTTTCGGTGAACCGCCGGCTAGCGATCGCCGCCACGATCCGCGCCCACCGGACCACGACCGTGCGGCTGGACGCCGAGTTCGGCCGCATCAGCCAGTCGCTGGGGCGCACCTACGCCCCCTTCGACAACGTTTCGCTCTGGCGCGCGCGCGGCTCGCCGCTCGTGCCCGGACTCGCGCTGGCCGACGCCGCGGCCGGCATCGGCAAACGCGCCGCGACGCAGCGCATCACTCTGGTCGGCAACGACGGCTCGTTCCGCAACTTCCAGCAAACCGTCTTCAGCCAGCCCTTCACCGCCCGCGCCAATTCCGTTTTTCTGCCCGCCGACTGGGCGGCCCTGGATCCTTCGACTCCCTGGCCCAGCCGTGCGAGTTTCCCCGGTCCGGGCGGCACCAGCACCTTCAGCCAACGGAGCCTCGGCGCCGTGATCGAGTCCGAGCCCGTGAAGGGACTGTTCCTTGAGTTCGCGGCGGTGAACGATCTCCGCGACCAAGACGTCTACGACACGACCCACGACGTTTTCCGCGTGCTCGGCGAACCCGGCCAGACCTTCCGCGACGGCGCGCTCAACCCGTGGGCCGGCCGGTACTATGTCGACTCCCGCTGGGTGCTGCGGCACGAGCGCAACAGCGGCGAGCGTTACCGCGCGACCGCCTCGTACCAACTGGACCTCGGCGCCCTCGGACGCCACAGCCTCGCGGGCTCGGCCAGCCGCGACAACTCGGGCAACCCGCGCTACGTGGGTTTCCTGGTCGCGGCCGGCTCGCCGTTCCATCCGCAGCCCCAGCAGGCGGCCAATCAGCTATGGACCCGGCAGTATGTCACGGACCCGGCGGATGCGGCGCAATGGGCGGTGCCAGACCACCGGCGCATTCCCGGGAGCTTCAGTGTGGTGATGGATGCCGGGGCGGCGCCGCGGACGCTGACGACCGCCTGGGCCCGCAATGAGCTCGCCGACCAGTGGCGGCAGACCGAGAGTCATCTCGCGGCCCTCCAGAGCTCGTGGTGGCGCGAACGGATCATCACCACGGCGGGTTGGCGTTACACCAAGCAGACCTCGTTCGCGCGCCCGACCAGCACGGTCTCGGCGCCTGCGCCGCTGGTGTTCACCGGGGAGGCGCAGGGCAGCAGCTACGATTTCTCGCGGATCTCCTATGGCGTGGTGGGCAAGCCGGCGCGTTGGCTCTCGGTCTACTACAACTATTCAGAGAACGCGCAGATCCCGGGGACCACGGTGGCGCTGCTGCCCGACAACGGGGCGATCCCGCTCAATTCCGGCGAGGGTCGAGACTACGGTGTCATGCTCACCCTGTTCGGCGGAAACGTCTTTCTGCGCGCCGGCTACTTCACCACCGCCTCGGTGGACCAGTCCCGCGCCTCCGGCGCCAACAACGTCGGCGAACGCAACGACCGGATCATGGACGCTCTCCTGGCGGCGCGCCTCATCAGCGCGGCTCAGGCCGTCCGTTTCAGCGGAAGCGCCCACGACCTGTTCGACCTCGCCACGCGGGGTTATGAGGCGAACCTGACCGCCAACCTCACCCCCGGCTGGCGCCTGATGGCCAGCCTTTCCGCCTCCGACTCAGTCGAGACCAATTTGCTCAAGCGCTCGCGGCAGGCGGCCGCGCAAGTGCTGCCGCTGTGGCGGACTCCGGCGGCGCAGGCGCTCGTGACAAACGCGGGCGTTTCCGTGGCGCAGGAGATCGCCAATTACGAAAGCTGGCTGGCCGCCACCACCGCCGTGGAGGACCAGGGGACGGTCGGACACCGGGAAGTGGAGTTTCGCGCCTTCACCCGGTACGACTTCCGCCAAGGAAAGCTGAAGGGAGTGTTCGTCGGCGGCGGCCTCAGCTACGGCAGCGCTCCCGTGATCGGCCGGAGCAACGCGGGCCAACTCATGCTCGCCCCCGTGCGCCGCGAGGCCGACCTGCTCCTCGGCTACAAGACGCGCCTCCCGGTCTGGCTCGGACGCGCCGCGGCCGACGTGCAGTTCAACGCGAACAATCTCCTGCAGGAGAGCCCGTACACCCTGCTCCGCCGCGATCCCGACGGTCAGAACTTCCGCGCCGTCCTGAATCCGCCTCCCGTGTATTCACTCAGCCTGCGAGTCGGCTTCTGAGTCCGGGTAAACTCAGCTCCGTTTGGCGGGACTCGCTTACCACCGGGGTCATGTGCTTGCCTCCGGAATCTCCATGCCTCGCCCATCGTCCTCCGTTCAGTCCATCCGTCTCGCCCGCCTGCTGCTGGCGCTGCTTTCGGGCGCCGCGACCCTCTGCGCCGCCGAGGCTGGCACCGGCACGGTGACCGGGCGTGTCTCTTTCGCCGCCAG
>CAIUOU010000187.1 GCA_903900845.1 uncultured Opitutia bacterium | reverse complement strand
CGCGTCGGCATCTGCGGCTCGGACCTTCATTACCACGAGCACGGCTATTGTGCGGCCTTCGTGCCCGACCGCCCCTTCGTCCTCGGCCACGAGCTGGCCGGCGAGATCGCGGCCGTGGGCGACGGCGTGACCCGCGGGCGCGTGGGCGAGCGCGTCACCGTCAACCCGGCCCGCGCCTGCCGCGAATGCGAGGACTGCCGGAGCGGGCGACCCAACCTCTGCCGCCGGACCATTATGCTCGGCAGCGCCAGCACGCGGCCGCCCACCGACGGCGCGATGGCGGAGTACGTGTGTGTCCGGGCCGACCAGTGTCACCCTTTGCCGGCGGCGCTGGACGACGGGTTGGGCGCGCTGATTGAGCCGCTGGCCGTAGCGCTACACTCCGTGCGGCGCGCGGGCGGCGTGGCCGGCAAGCGGACCCTCGTGGTCGGCGGCGGGACCATCGGCCTGCTGGTGGCCCTGACGGCCCGTGCCTACGGCGCGCCTGTGATCGCGGTAACCGACGTAGTCGCCAGTCGGCGAGCGCGCGCGGTGCAACTGGGAGCCGACGCAGCGCTCGATCCGCGGTCGCCGGACCTCGCGGCAGACGCGCGGGCACTGGCCGAGGACGGCTTTGACGTGGTGCTCGAGGCGTCAGGCGCGCCGGCGGCGCTGCGGCAGGCCTTCGAACTCGTGCGGCCGGGCGGGACCCTCGTGCAGATCGGGACCCTCGGCACGCAGGACATCCCCCTGCCGGCCAATCTCCTGATGGTGCGCGAGATCAACTACGTCGGCTCGATGCGCTACGGCCCCGTCTTCGACGAGGCGATCCGCCTCGTGGCGTCCGGCCGGGTCGACCTACGTCCGCTCATCAGTGGCGTTTTCCCGCTCTCGGCCTGCGCCGAGGCGATGGCCGCGGCGGGCGACAAGGAATCGGGCCTCAAGGTGCAGTTGGAAGTCTGAGCCGGTCGGGCCCAGCCGTGCCGCGCAGGTTCCGCCGGAAGGCCGCCGGCGTCGCGCCGTGGTGCCGCGCGAACAAAGGGATCATATGCTCCGCGTAGGCGAAGCCGCAGGCCTCCGCGATTTCCGGGACCGGCAGGTCGGTGGTGGCTAGCAGTTGCCGCACGCGCTCCAGCTTGGCGCGCCGGATCTCCTCCGCCGGGCTGTGCCCGATCAGCGCCGCGAACCGCCGCTCCAGCGTACGCCGGCCGAGCGGCACCGCCCGCACGAGCTCCGCCACGCCGATGCCCGTAGTCGCGTGCTCGCGGATGAAGCGCATCGCCCGCCGGACGTGGTCGTCATCGCACTCGAACAGATCGGTCGACTGCCGCGTGGTCACGCCGAGGGGGGCAAGCAGCTGTTCCGCGGCCGGAGCCCCGCGGCCCGCCATCAGCCGGCCGAGCAGCGCGGCGGCCTCGCACCCAATGCGTTTCACGGGGATATCCACCCCGCTGATCGGCGGGTGGATGGTCTGCCCGAGCAGGTCTTCGGTGGAGAGGCTGATGATTGCGACCTCGTCCGGCACCTCGAGTCCGGCCAGTTCGCACGCGCTCGCGACCTGCCGGCAGGTGATCGTGTCCCAACCGATGATCCCGACCGGCCGGGGGAGCGTCGTAAGCCAGCGCGCGCGGTCGCGGTGCCGGGCGAGCAGCCCCGCGGGCGCGCGGCGGCCGGCGCCCGGGTAGACCAGCGGTTCGGCCCCCGCGGTGGTGACCGCGCCGGCGTAGGCGTCGGTCCAGAACTGCAGGAACCGCCGCCCCGGATCGCCGCAGAAGGCTAAGTGCCGCAGGCCCTTCGCGCGCAAATGGGCGACAGCTAGTCCCACAACCGCTGCGGCGTCGGAGGTCACGCGCGGGAAGGCGACCCCCGGGAGGCGCGCGCCCGAGACGTTGACCACCGGTACGCCGTAGCGGCGGAGGCTGGTGGCGAGCGCCGTCGAGTGCACTGTCGCAATGATGCCGTCGCCCTGCCACCCCGCCGGCATTCGCATCCCGCCGTCCGGTCCCGCGGGGTGCATATCGAGCATCCAGCCCTCGCGCTGCGCGAAGTTCCACGCCCCCTCGATGATCCCGCGGCCGTACTGATTCCAGCCAGGGACAAGGAGGGAGATGCGGCGTCGCCGAGGGATGGGGCGCATCCGCCCGGGATGGTCCGGTCGGACTCCGGAAGCAATCCTGCACCCCGAGGGGTGGCGCTTTTTATTAATTCCAAAACGCAAAATGGCCTACGCCCCACGGCGCTGCTCTGCTAAACTCTAGCCAAACTCCAGTCCGTCTTAACCCCCACCCCGCTCCGTCTATGCCCCCTGTCCGCACCGTCTCGTTCCGCGTCGCCGGCCTGCTCGCCTCCTGTCTGCCGGCCCTTCTTCCCGCCGCGGCGCCCACTCCGGCCCCCGAACGGGCCTCGGAACGCGTCCTACTCAACCCCTTCGAGGTCACCGCGAGCACCACGGACACGTACGAGGCGACCAACACCAACGCCATCACCGGGACCAACACTCCCCTCGGCAAGACACCCCTCGACGCCAAGGTGTTCAACCGCGAGCTGATGGACGAGCTGGCGGTGGTCGACATGACCCAGATGCTCTCTCTCCTCGGCGGCCTCGGCGCCGCCACCATCAGCGGGGGTAACGAAGAAGTGCGCGGCGACCTCGAAGGCGACCGGCAAGATCCGAAGAGTATGACGATGCGCGGACTGCAGATCAACAACCCGCGCCGCGACGGCTTCCTGCGCTCGGACACCTCGCTGATGGACTCCTTCGACGTCGAGCGCGTCGAGGCGATCGGCGGCTCCAACTCCCTGCTCTTCGGCTCCGGTGATGCCGGCGGCGTCATCACCAGCAGCTCCAAGCGCGCGATCGT
>CAIUOU010000186.1 GCA_903900845.1 uncultured Opitutia bacterium | reverse complement strand
TTACACCTCGCCGCGCGCGGTGAAGGAGCAGGTCGACGCCGGTTACGTGGAGTTCAACACCCGCTGGAACCAGTTGCGGCTCAACGCGGGGTTGCGCCACGAGCGCACGCGCACCGTCGGCCGCCTGTTCGACATCATCCCGAACGCCCAGGTCCGCGCCGCCGGTTACACCGCGAACACGATCCCCTACGTCACGTATCAATACCGCGATTTCGAGCGCCGGAACCGGTACGGCGGCTACGGCAACACCTTCCTCAGCGGCGCCGCCAAGTACTCCTTCACCCGCAATCTCGTCGCGCAGGTCGCCGCCAGCCAGTCGATCGGCCGCCCGGACTACAACAACCTCGCCGGTGCGCTCACCGTCAACGAGACCGCCCTCACGGTGCGCCTGCCCAACCCGGATCTGAAGCCGGAGACCTCCGACAAGTATTTCGCGAGCCTCCAGTACTACGTCGAGCCGGCCGGCACCCTCAGCTTTTCCGCCTACCGGCTCAACGTGGAGAACATGGGCACCGCCAACACCGAGATCTCGGCCGAGCAGGCCGGGCTCGCCGATGAGCCGGAATACGTAGGCTACACCTTCCTCCAGCCGACCAATCTCAGCGGAATCCAGAAGATGAAGGGGCTCGAGTTGGAGTACAGCCAGCAGCTCGTGTTCCTGCCGCGCTGGGCCCGCGGGCTCAGTGTCTTCGGTTCGCTCACGCGCGTGGTCACCGGCATCCCGCTCGCCGGCGTCGTGCCCAAGGCCGCCAACGGCGGGGTCCGTTTCAGCAACCACAAATTCAATCTCCAGCTGCGCTCCACCTGGTCCGCCGCGCGCATCAGCTCGATCTCGAGCACCCAGACCCAGTGGCAGTACGAGCGGATCATGTTCGACGTCAGCGGCGGCTGGAAGCTCGGCCGCAGCTACGAACTCACCCTGAGCGGTCGCAACATCCTCAACTCGCCTAACCGCGGCTACGTGAACGAGCCCGGGCTGCTCCGGATCAACTTCTACTACGGCGCCGTCTGGACCCTCGGTCTGCGGGGCCGTTTCTGACCCTGCCGATCCGCGAGCTTCAGACCCCGATCACGGTCAGGATCACTTCGCGGGTGTGGGACGCCCTTCGGTGCTCCCACAGGAAGAGCCCCTGCCAGGTGCCGAGCAGCAGGCGGCCGCCGCCCACCGGCACCGTCTCACTGGTGCGCGTGAGGGCCATCTTGATGTGCGAAGGCATGTCGTCCGGCCCCTCCGCCGTGTGCGTGAAATGAGGGTCGTCCGCCGGCACCAGCCGGTCGAGCCAGCGCTCCAGGTCGCGGCGCGCCGAGGGGTCGGCGTTCTCCATGATCACGAGCGAGCAGCTGGTGTGACGGCAGAAGACGCTCACCAGTCCCTCGCGCACCCCGCTGCGCGCCACCTCCGCCGCCACGCGTTCGGTGATTTCCATCAGGCCGGCGCCCCGCGTCGCCACGGAGAGGGAGACACGGTGAAAACCCATGACCGGGATTGAGCCCGGGGGACGCGCGGTGGCGAGCCCGCGGTCAGCAGGATCAGAATTTCACGTTCACCGCGGCGCCCACGGCACCCACGCGGCGGATCTGGTCGTACAGCTGTTCCTCGGAAAGGCGGTTGGCCGCACGCTCGGTTGTGCGCATCGCATTCTCCACCGACGCCATCGAGACCATAGCGGTAAGGATCCGTGATCCGCGGCGATCGGCCGGAGGCGTGATCTGCCGCAGCGGCTCGACCACCGTGCGGGAGGCCGGTGCCCGCGCCTCGAGGCGCGTGGAACCGCTCAGCAGCGGGCTGGACGCGAGCGGCTCGGCGGTGGGCATGAGGAAAGAAGACCGCGCCTCGAGGGATAGCGACGCACCCGAGCCAAAGAGCGACTTGGAGGACTCCGCCTCCGCCGCGACGAAAGTCGCCTGGGCGGATTCCAGCGCGGAGATCGGAGCCGCGGCCTCGGCCGGAGTTTCCTCCACCGGCATGGGCGCCGCCACCGAAACAAACCCCGCGACGGGCGCGGGGCTCGCGACCCGCGCCAAGGGCGAGGACTCCGTCGCCAGCGCTCCGGCGGGAGCAACCGGCGCGATCGCGACCACCGGGACGGGGCTCGCCGTTGTCGGAACACGAGGCGCATCGCGCATCACGAAAAATCCGGCGACCAACGCCACCCCGGCACCAAGCGGAAGCGGATGACGACGGAACGCGGCCATCCACGAGCCGACCGTCACGGCGTGCCACCACGGACGTTTCTCAACGAGCGCCGCCAATTGTTTGGCGCGGAGTTGGCGGTCGAAATCAGCCCAGTACGACTCAGGCGGGCGCTCCGCGCGCTTCAACCGCAGCAAGTCTTCCAAAGAGACCGAACGTTTCCCGTCGTGTTTCATCGGCGGATGTACGGCTGCAACTCCGCCTGCAGGAGCTGCTTCGCGTAATGGAGACGGGATCGCACGGTGCCCACGGAACACCCCATGATGTCGGCGATCTCCTGATGGCCCAGGCCCTCGATTTCGAACAAAGTCACCACGGTGCGATGCTTGATAGACAGTTTTTGCATCGCATCGTTCAATTTTTCCTGAAGTTCCCGCACGTAGGAGCCCCGGTCTGCCCCTGACGTATCCGTCAGCGCATCAATGATTTCCTTTGCCACCGGCTCGTCCGAATCGATACGCTCCAGGCTGAAAAACGACCTCAGACGGGCTTTCCGGAGATGGGTGAACGTGGAATTTACCGCGATCCGGTAGAGCCACGTGAAAAACGAGGCTTGGCCTTGGAAGCGGTGGATCGACTGGAACGCCTTGATGAAAGTGTCCTGGGCCAGATCGGCCGCGTCCTCCCGGTTGGAGCAGAGGTTGTAGATGATCCCGAAGACGCGCTCGCGATAGCGCAGGATCAACTGGTCGAACGCCGCCACGTCGCCCGCGTGCACGCGCTTGACGATCGCCAGATCGGCGTCGGCCTCCTGGAGGCGCTCCGGAGTCGCCACCAGCGCCTTACCCATCACTTTCGCGGCGTCGATCACGGCTAAAACGAACGCCACGCTCCGACGCGGCGCAAATGGAAAAACCAAAAGCGGCCGAACTCCGGCTCAGGCCACGGTGCCTCGGCGCAACCCCGCCACCTGCGCCCGCAACACGTCGCCCAATTCCGCCAGACGCGCAGCCCCCGGTTCCTCAGCCCAAGGCCGCAGCGCGGCGTCGGCCTTCGCCAGCTCCGCCTCGATCTCTTTGGTGACCGCGCCGAAGACATCGAGCTCCGCCATCTGGCGCAGCCTCAGCTCAAGACGCGCCCCGCCCCCGGTGATCTCGCCCGCGAGTTCGCGCGCCGCGTCGGCGGGTAACCGCTCCATCAGCACGATCAGCGGCAACGTGAGCTTTCCGCTCGCGAGGTCCGTACCGAGGGTCTTGCCGATCCTTCCCTCCTCGCCGAAGAAATCCGCGAGGTCGTCATAGATCTGATAGGCGATACCGAGGTGGCGCCCGAAACGGGCGGCCGCGGAGACATAACCGTCCACGCGTCCCGCGAGGCTCGCGCCGAGCTGGCACGAGACGCGGAAAAGCTCCGCTGTCTTCAAGTCGACGATCCGGTGGTAATCGGCGCGCGTCACCGCCAGCGATCCGCGCCGCAGGGTCTGCACGATCTCCCCCGCGCACACGCGGCGGATCGCCTCGGACACCGCCGCGCAGACCGCCGTGGTGGGGAACTGCGCCGCGAGGTGCAGCGCGTGCGCGAACAAGGCGTCGCCCAACAGCACCGCCGCCTCCGGTCCGTATTCGCGCATCGCGGTCGGCCGGTTACGGCGGAGGTCCGCCTCATCCATGATGTCGTCGTGTACCAGGCTCGCGAGGTGGACGAGTTCCACCACCGCCGCCGCCCGCAGCAGATCCCGCGAGGCGACCGCACCGCCGGCTCCACCGCTGAGAAAGACCAGCGCCGGCCGGATGCGTTTCCCCGAGGTGTCGACGCAATACTCCACCATCGGCCGGATCTCCGGCTCAAACTCCGCCAGCTGCTCCCGCAGCATTGTATCCAGTCCCCCAAACGACGGCTCCAGGAGGGAAAAGACCGCGCTGAAAGCGTGGGAACGGACGGCGGCGGATTCTGGACGGAGGCTGCACATCGGGAAGAAGAAATTACGCGCGGAAACCAAAATGACCATTCATTCCCGCGGTTTTCCCATCGAGGCCGGCGCCAGCGACGGGCGGCGGCCTCCCTCAGGGAACTTCGTAAACCTCGACGAGCGCGATACCCGTAGAAGTGCCGGTTCCCGTCACCTGCGCGCTGTAGGTGCCGGGCGGGAGGCTGAGGAGCAGCGCGGCGTCGCGCCCGCCCGCGGCGAGCGGGAAGGCGCCCACGCGTGAGGCGGCCTCGGCGACTAGCGCCGCGTCGTTGCCGCTCTCCCAATTGTCGTTCTCGCGCACCACGGCGTCCGCGCCGCGCACCAACCGCAGCTGCGGGTCGGCCAGCGTGCCGGCCACGTTGAAGGGCGCGCGACCAAGCGTCGGGCCCACCGCGCGCACCAGCACCTTCTTCGCGGTATTGCCGCTGACCACGAAGCCCGCGATCAGCTGCGCCTGGCCCGCGCCCACCACACCGCGCGTCGCGACGTTCACCAATTTCTGCGGGGTGAACGGCTGCGCCGCATCGACGTCGTAAAGCTCCACCAACGCGACACCGGTTCCCCCGCCCGCTCCGGAGACCTGCGCCGTGTATGCGCCGGGCGACAGCGTCGCCACCACCGCGGCATCCCGCGAGGCCACGTCCAGCGGGAAAGCCCCGACCTGACCGGCCGCGGTCACCAGCGCCGCCGTGCCACCCCAATTGTCATTCTCCAACACGATGGTCCCGCCGCCGAAAATCTGGAGCTGGGGATCAGCCAGCAGCCCCGTGACCCCGAACGCCGCGAGCGACGGGCCGACCGCCCGCACCAGCACCCGCTTAGGCATGTCGCCCGCCACCACGAAACCGGCGATGAGCACATTAGCGGCGGTACCCACTTGGCCGCGCGTCGAAAGATTGCGCAACGCCCCGTCGCTGAACGCCGCGCCGGAGGTCAACGCCCCAGAAACCGCACCGCCCGGTCCACCCGTCAGCGTGCCCGTGAGGAATCCCGTCGCGGGATCGATCCGCGCCACCAACCGCGTACCGGCCTGGGTGACGACCGTGAACGCACCGCGGGCGTCGAGCGTCGAGGCCCCGGCGTCGCGGAAAGTGCCATCGGCAATGTAAGCCGTAACCGCCCCGTCCGGCCCCGCGATCACCGCGAGAACGCTGTCGGGACGGCCACCGATGCCACCCGAGTAAAGGCCGGCCGGCACAGGCGGCGTGCCGCCCAAGGTCACCGCTCCGATGAACGTGAGGCGCCCCGCATCCAGCGTGCCCGTCGCACCGGTATCGGAGAGCGAGCCATTCATCTGGAACCGTCCGGCCGCGTCGGCTAGGACGATGCCGCCCGCGGAATCAACCGGCACACCGGGGTGGAAGTAGACCCGCGCCGGAGAGGCCGACGAATAGGCGATCAACGTGGCATGCGTGCCGCGCGCGGAAATCACCGCGAAACGTCCGCTCTCACCGCCGCCCGCGTAGCTGCCAGTGTAAATCGTGTCGCCACCCTTCAGGCCGGGCGCCACCGCCAGCACATAAGTCTCGGCCGAGAGCGTGCTCGCGCCGGAGTTGTCCAACGCCAGCACCGTGATCCGGTAAACGCCTTCCGCCGCCGGCGTCCAAGCCGCCGCGTAAGGCGCCGTGGTGTCGGCCGCACCCACCGCGATGCCGTTGGCAAAGAACTGCACGCTCGTGATCGTACCATCGGCGTCGGCCGCCGTGGACATGAGATTGGTCGCGGTGCCCGCTCGCACCACCGTGCCGGTGCCGGGGGCGGTCACCGCCACCGTCGGAGCACGGTTCGCATTGACGGTCACCGTGACCGGCGCCGAGGCGGTCACGTTGCCCGAGTTGTCGGTCGCCTGCGCGGTCACCGTGTAGGAACCGGCGGCACCTGGCACCCACGCCACCGCGAACGGGGCAGCCGCAGCCGCTCCCACCACATTGCCATTCGCCAGGTAAGTCACCGAGGCGACCGTGCCGTCGGGATCCGCCGCCACCGCCGTGAGGTTCACCGTGGCGCCGCTGTTCACGCTCGTACCCGCCAGCGGGCTCGACAACGCGACAGTCGGCGGCCGGTTGCCGTCGACGCGCACGTTGATCGTTGCCGCGGTCGAGGAAGAGAGCCCCGCGCTGTCCGTCGCGACCGCGAGCAGGCTGTAGGTTCCAGAAGCGAGCGGAGTCCACGTCGCCGCGTAAGGCGCCGCGGTGTCGGCGGCGCCGAGGCTGGCGCCGTTGACGAAGAACTGGACCTGCGCGATCGGGCCGTTGCCACCGGACGGTGCGGCGGTGAACGCCACCGGAGTGCCCGCGACAAAGACCGCGGACGCGGCCGGATTCGTGATCGCAACCGAGGGCGCAGCCACGCCCGAGACGGCGATGTTAACCACCGCGGTCGTAGTGACATTACCCGCGTCGTCGGTCGCCTGCGCGGAGATCGCGTAATTTCCCGCCAGCGGTGGACGCCAGGCGACGGTGTAAGGCGCCGCGGTCGCAGACCCGATCGACAGGCCGTTCGCGAAGAACTGCACGGCCGCAACCTTTCCGTCGGCATCATTGGCCGCCGCCGCGACCAGCACGGTGTTGCCGAGCGCGTAGGCACCGGCGGCCGGGCTGGTGACCGCCACGGTGGGGGCTGCATTGGCGCCGATCGTGACCGTGACCGCGGTGCTGGTTCCGAGGTTGCCGTTGTTGTCCGTCGCCTGGGCGGTGATCGTGTACGCTCCGGCGGCAACCGGGGTCCACCGCGTGGAGTAAGGCGCCGCCAGGTAGGGAGAGCCCAAGGGCAGCCCGTTCACGATGAATTGGACGGCGGATACGGTGCCGTCGACGTCAGCCGCATCGGCGGTGAGAGTCAGCGACGTGCCGACCACGAACGCGCTGCCGTTGGCCGGATTCGTCACGGTCACGGTGGGCGCGGCCGAGGCACCGACCGTTACCGCCACGATCGCCGACTCGGTGATGTTACCCAGGTTATCGGTTGCCCGCGCGGTGAGCGCGTAATTGCCCGTGGCGGCCGGGGTCCAGGTCGCCGTATAGGGGAAAGCGGTGTCCGCCGACAGCGAGACGCCGTTCACCAGGAACTGCACGCCGGTGATGAAGCCGGAGGTCGAGGTGGCGGCGGCCCGTAGCGTGACCGGCGCGTTGACGCCGATGGTCGCGTTGTTGGCGGGCGCCTCGATCGCCACGGAGGGCGCGGCGCCGCCACTCACGACCACGGAGAGCGGAGCGCTGGTCGAGACGTTGCCGCCGTTGTCGGTCGCGCGCGCCGTGAGCACGTAGGTTCCCGTGGCGTTGGGCGTGAACGTCACGCCGTAGGGGTATGTGGAATCGGTCGCGAGCGAGACGCCGTTGGCGAAGAATTCGACCTGCGCGACCGTGCCGTCGGCGTCGGCCGCCACGGCCGTGAACGACACCGGCACGCCCACCGGCAACGAAGCGCCGGCGGCGGGACTCGTGACGGAAACGGTGGGGGCGCCCGCGCTCACGGCGGCAACGGTGACATTGACCGCCGCGCTCGGCGTGCGGTTGCCCTGCGAGTCGGTGGCCACCGCGGTGAGCACCACGGTGCCCACGCCAGCCGGCTTCCACGCGAAGTTGTAGGGGAAGCTCTGGTCGACCCCGACGGAGACGCCGTTGGCGAACAACTCGACCGACGTGATCACGCCGGTCGTCGCAGAGGCGCTGACAACAACGGCCTGATCCGCGCCCGCCGAGATCGTGGCATTGGCCGGCGGCGTCGCGATCGCGACGTTCGGCGCGGTGCCCGCGCTGACGGTTACGACATTAGCGACGGAGGTGGCCGACGCGCCGTTGCTGCCGGTGGCCGTCGCGGTGAGCGAGTAACTGCCCGGCGAGGTAGGCTTCCAGTCGACGATGAACGGATAGATGCTGGCGGAACCGATCGCCACGCCGTTGGCCTGGTAGGCGATGCTGGCGATGGAGCCGCCCGCGAGGCTCGCGGTGGCGACCAGGGAGTGGCTCGCGTTGACCGCGACCGTGGCTCCGTTGGCCGGTGAAACGAGCGCCACAACAGGCAAGGTCGGACCGGCGCCACCACCCCCGCCGCCCGGAGCGGTGACCGTGACGGAGACGGAGGCCGACGTGGCCTGCGTGCCGACGCTGTCCGTGGCGACCGCGGTGAGCGTGTAGGCGCCCGCGGCGGGCGGCGTCCACGCGACCGAATACGGCACGGTGGTGTCGGCCGCGCCCTGCGCCGCGCCGTTCACATAAAACTGCACGCTGGCGATCGTCGCGCCCGGATTGGAGGCCGAGGCGCTGGCGTTGATCGAGGTCGCGACGCCGGCGGTGAGAGACGAAGTGGCGGTCGGGCTGGTGATACCCACGGACGGCGCGGCGTTGATGGTGACGCGCACGTTTGAGGAGACGCCGATGTTGCCGAAACTGTCGGTGACGAGCGCGCTGAGCGTGTAGGAACCCACCGCGGTGGGCGTCCAGACCGCCGAGTACGGGAAGACCGTACTGGTGCCGAGGCTGGCACCGTTCACGAAGAACTGGACGCTCGAGACCACGCCGAGGGTCGTGGTGGCGCTGGCCGAAACACGGATGGCGGTGTTGACGAGAAGCGCGGATCCGTCGCCGGGGCTCGTGATACTCACCGCCGGAGGCGTGGCGGGTGTGACCGACGCGTTGGTGCGGCGATCGTGGAGGAACACGTCGCGCACACCATTGCTGTCGAGCGGCAGCAGGTTCGTCGCGCCGTAGGCGAAGCCGCCGGTGTTGTCGGCGTCGGACGGAAACGCGACGAAGCGGCCGTTGGCGCTGATGACCGGATAAATGTTCGACGCGGCGGTGCTCGGCGCGCCCAGCACTCCGTTGGTCTGGTAGCCGAACGGATTCACGCTGACCATCTGCGTGGCGACGTTGCCCGGCACGTCGAACGCGCCCGAGCCGCTCACCTGCCGATCGCGCACGAAAACATCGAGGGCGCCATTGGAATCCTGAAGCAGCGACTGCCCATTGGAGTCGCCGGCCGTGAGGTTGTTGGCGAGCGAGGCGAAGGCCACGTATCGGCCGTCGGCGCTAATCGTGGGATTGATGCTGCCGAGCTGGAAGCCGGCAGGGTTGGGATCGGCCGCCTGCACCCCGGCAGTCGAGACGCTCACCCGCGTGACGACCGGAGTCGCGATCGCAGCCGCGGCGTCGTAGACGAATAGGTCGGAAACGGCGTTGGTGTCGCCGGCCACCAGATTCGTGGCAACGGAGGCGAACGCGACCCAGCGACCGTCGGAACTGAGCGCCGGGGTCTGGCTGATACCATTACCCTGTGCACCGGTGACGTTGACGACGCTGACGAGGCGTGTTGCGCCAAGAACAGCACCGGATCGGGTACGCAGAAAAACGTCGCGAAAACCGTTGGTGTCGCCGGCCACCAAGTTGGTCGCGTCGGATGTCCAAGCGATTGTCGAACCGTCGGCGCTGATTACGGCCTGAATGCTGGAATCACCGCCCTCGGCGCCGGCCGGCGTGGAGTCGACCAGCACCGTCGAGGTGTTGCCCGGGGTGTCGAAGACGCCGCTGCTGGAGACGTCACGGTCGTGCACGTAGATGTGACTGCGGCCCACGGTGGTGGCGGTGGCGGTCAGGTTCGTCGCCGTAGACTCGAAGGCGATGAATCGGCCCGTCTGGCTGATGGCGGGGCGGAAGCTCGGGTTGTTGGCCTGGCCGCCGGCGGCGTTGGCGCCGCTGAGGCGCGTGATCACGCCGGTGAGCGCGTCGACGACGAAGATGTCGCTGAACCCGTTGGTGTCGCCGATGACGAGATTCGGGGCGTCGGACGCGAAGGCCACATGGCGGCCGTCGGCGGCGCTGATCACGGGATTGTTCGACGCCGAGGCGGCCTGGTTGCCCTGCTGGGAAACACTCAGGCGGCGGACGCCGTTCGTCTGGCTGTCGTAGAGGAAGATGTCGCGCACCGCGTTGGTGTCGCCGGTGATGAGGTTCGTGGCGTCGGACGCGAACGTCACGAAACGACCGTCGGCCGTCATCGAGGGGTTATCGCTGTAACCGTTGGCCGTGTTCGCGGCGCCCGCGGCGCGGCTGGCCGTGGTGACCGTCGGGAAATTGGACGGCAGCAGGTTGATCAACGTCGCGGACGGATTGAGCGAGTTTACCTCACCCGCCCAGACGTTGTTGCCGTTCTGCGTCAGGACCGGCGGATC
>CAIUOU010000185.1 GCA_903900845.1 uncultured Opitutia bacterium | reverse complement strand
GGCAACCGCTCCTTCTGGAGCGAGACCGTCGCCACGTTCACGGATTGCGGGCGCACGTTCTCGGCCGATGACTCGCATCCCGTGCTCGAGCTCGCGACCGGCGGGCAACCCGGCCTCGTGTTGCACGGCGGCACCGGATCGTTCGTCGCCGCGCGCGCCCCTGACGGGTCCATTCACTACGCCGGCGGGATCGGCTGGCGTTTCGGCGATCCGGGCAGCGGCTACGATCTCGGCCGCCGCGCCATCGGCCGTGCCCTGCTCGAGCTGCAGGGCTGGTCCGCCCCGACCGCGCTTTCGACCCTCGTGCGCGCCCACGCCGGGCTTGGATCCGTGGCCGACGCCGCGACGCTCACGCGGCATTTCTACCAGCACGCCGAGCCCAACCAGCTCATCGCCGTCCTCGCGCCTAGGTTGCTCACACTCGCCGCGGACGGTGACGTCGAGGCGCGGCGGATCGTCGCCGACTCCGCCGGGGAACTGGTCTCGCTGGCGCTGCGCGTCGTGACGCGTCTTTTTCCCGGGGTAACGCCCTCGACGCTGGGCGCCGGCATCAGCGGCCCGATTCTCACCCACGCCGCGCTGACCTCGTTCTGGGGAGCGGGCTGCCCGCTCCGCGTGACGCCCGTGACCGGCGCCCCGATCGAGGGCGTCCGCCGCCTCGTCGCGCGCGCGGTGTGACGTAAGCAATCCGGGCGGTTCACCACGGAGCCACGGAGGCACGGAGAGCGCGAAAATGCGGAAGACGTCGGAGGCGGGTGAGGCTGGGGAGACGGCCAAGCGCTCGACCTCCGTTGCCTCAGTTACCTCCGGTCAAAACCGCCCCAGCTCCGACCGCTGACTTCTACCCGACCGAGTCTCGTCTCTGATCTGCCCGATCGGTGTTGATCCGCGTGGAAAAGCCATGCTCTTCCCCGGTCCGCGTTTCATGAGCCGAATCCTCCTCGCGACCTTGTTAGCCGCTCCTCCGGTGATCGCCCGCGCTGCGAGCGACGCGCTGCTGGTATTTCTGCAGCAACACCACGCGTGGCGGCCGGCCGGCCGTCCCTGAGGTCCGCACGCGAAACCCGGCGCACCCTCCCCGCATGCTTCCCGTCGTCCTCTCTGAAACGGAATGGCGCGCCCGCCAGGCCGCGCACGCCGAACGCGTGCGCCGCTGGACCGAGCCGCATCGCGAACGCGCCGGCCGCGGTGAGAAGCATCCCGTGCTCGACTTTCTTTTCACCTACTACGCGTTCCGCCCGGCGTGGCTCGAACGCTGGCACCCGGGCCCGGAGGTCGCGCTTGCGGGGGACGGCGCGCGGGAGTTTCTCCGCTGGCCCGAGTACCGCGAGACCCGCGCGGAGGGCCACTCCGTGGTGATGCTCGATCCCGGCGCGCTGCCGGCACACCGCCGGCAATTCGTCGGCTGGCTGCGCGGCCTGCTCGCGGCGATGCAGACGCGGTCGCCCTTCTTCGGCTGCTTTGGCCTGCATGAATGGGCGATGGTCTACCGGCAGACCCCGGACGAGACTCGGCACAACGCGTGGCCGTTGCGCTTCTCACCGGAGGAAACCGCGCGCGTGGTGGAGTCGGCCGCGGTGACCTGCTCTCACTTCGACGCGTTCCGTTTCTTCACCGCGCCGGCGCGTCCCCTCAACCGCCTGCAGCCGACCCGCGTCACCACCGCGACGCTGGAGCAGCGCGGCTGCCTGCACGCCAATATGGATCTCTACAAATGGGCCTTCAAACTCGCCCCGTTCACGCCGGCCGAGCTCACGGCCGACGGCTTCGAGCTGGCCGTGGCCATCCGCGAGATCGACATGCGCGCCAGCCCGTACGACCTGCGCGAGCTGGGGTTCGAGCCGATCGCGATCGAGACGCCGGCGGGACGCGCCGAGTACGAGCGGTACCAGCGGGCGTTCGCCGCGCGCGGGGAACCGCTGCGCGCGCGGCTCATCGCGCTCTGTGACCAGCTGCTGGCGGCCGCGCCTACACCCGCTCCAGCTTGATCGGGTAGGTCTGGCCCGAGGCGAACTGCGCGACGTAAAGGCTGCCGTCGTCGTCGACCACCAGGTCGTGCGGGTGCGTGAACAGCGGCTCGCGGCTGCGCATGCGCCGCAGGCGGCCGGTGTCATCGTACTCCGGCCCCGTGCCCGCAACGTTGGAGAGCACGCGCAAATCACTGTCCAACACCGAGACGAAGCCGCGGCTGGCGCGGTCCTGCGGCCAGTTGTCGGCGAGGTGCGCGACGAAGAAATGGCCGTCGTGGAAACGAATCTGGCGGGGATTGCCCCCCGGCAGGTCGGTGCGGCCTAGGTGGACGCCATCAAGCCCGAGGCGGAGCAGGTACTGCTGGTCGCTCATCGCGATGAGCAGCGTCGGGCGGGCGGGATCACGGACGTCGGCCATCCCTCCGTGGGGTCCCCAATGCGTGATGCCGCCCTCCTGGCCGCCGAAGATGCGGCGGAATTTACCGTCGGATCCGTGGTGGCAGATGTAATCGCGCCCGTAGCCGTCGAGAATGAAGAAGTCGCCCGTGGGCAGATGGAGGGTCCACGACGGGCGGTACTGTTTCTCCTCGGTGTATTTGCCGGTGTGCTGCGGCCACCGCCACTCCTCGAGGACGGTGCCGTCGAGGGTGGTTTTCACCACCCGCGAGGTGTTGAGGTCGGTGATGAAAAGGACCTCTCGCCCGCCCTCTGCCACGATCGACAACCCGTGCGCGCCGGGAAAACGCGTGCCCCATTTGTGCACGAGACGCCCGGCACGGTCGTAGACGATGACGTTGTTGGCGGTGTGATTGGTGAGGAGAATGATGTGCCCCTCCCGGTCGCGCACGATGCCGTGGCAATCCTTGACCGGCGTCGCGGGTCCGAGAACACCCCAGCCGGGAACGACGCGATAGCGGAACTTTCCCTGGCCGAGCACTGCGTCCGCGGATTGGGCCAGCACCCACGGCGCCCCGCCTGAGGCGAGCGCCGCGCCGGCGGCGGCCGCCGTGCGGAGAAAGGAACGGCGGGGCAGATTACGCTTGGAGGAAACGGCCGAAGAACGCGGGGCTGGCATGGAGATGAAAGGTGCGGTGGGTGATGAATCAACCGCGGTCATGGTGCGAGCCGGAGCTGCGCCGGAAGGAAGACCAGGGTGGCCCACGGAACCCGCGGAACACGCGGCGAAATCAAGCGACCGCGGCCTGTGGGGCGTGCGCCCTACGCCTGCGCCGAATATGCCTCCTGGCGGCTACTCGCTGAGTAGGCCGCGAAAAGGCGCAAGAGGTGCAAAAGCCGGGTCCAACCACGGATCGACACGGATTCACACAGATGAGCAAAGAGCCAGAGACGGGTGAGGACGGGATTGAGCAGGCGTTGGACGGTCGGCATGCCGGGTGTTGCCGGGGTTTTGCCTAGGATATTTCAGGAGGGCCTCCGGCCGGAGGCCGTTCGTACCGCCCCCGGATTGTACACCGCAGATTTCGCCGATGGCTAACGCGGGCGCGATCCGACGGGGTTTCGTGGCGCCGGCTCAATTGGAACGGGCTGACCCTCTCGGGTTGGTATTTCGCGCGGCGGATTGGGACGGGATGGAAATAGGGTAAATACCCCATTTTGATGTTTGACGCTAAGACAACAGTAACGACTGTCTCCGCCTCGGCGCTCAGGCCGATCCGGCAATTCCGGGTCGACTAGAGGGCGTCGCTTCCCCTTCTCCGGTGAAATCCTATCTCTGCAGTAACATCTCCCTTTGGGCGCCGTTGCGCGTAGCGGCGTGGGTGCTGGCATCAAGTTTTTGGGTTACGGACGTAGGCGCGCAAACAACCTACTTCTTCGATGTGAACGCCAATACCTCTGGCTCCGGTGTGGCGGGTAGTACTTCCTACAGTTGGACTGGTACAAGTTGGACTACGAGAGGCGGGGGAGCCAACTCTGGTTCTCCCGTTGGGGCATGGGTATCTGGAAGCAATGCCAATTTTTCAGCAGGCACCGATGGAACCGGTACCTTTCAAGTCACAATAGCCAGCGCTGTGACTGCAAACACGGTCACCCGAGCTGAAGGCACTCCGAATTTCAAAGCCTCCGCCAACTTCACGATCAGCACCGCAAGCACTCTCTCCACTTCCGCGCTCACGCTGGCGGCAGGAACGCTCACGCTAGGAGGAACAGGCAGTTACTCGTTCGGCTCCCTGTACGTCACTGGGAATTCCGTTTTGGACTTCGGATCGGCGGTAACAGGCGGATCTACCCTGACTTTTACCAGCATTTATATAGCTAGCGGGGCGACGCTGGCGGTCAGAAACTGGACCTCGGGAACAGATTCGTTGATCGCAACAAATGTCTTTTCAGGCGGTACGGTGACGGATGCAGTCGCACCGTCTTATTCAGGAACCTCGGCGTTGTCGGCAGGAAGTTCGGTAACCGGAGTTACTCTAAGCGCTAACTCGGCCGCGGGTGCTACCGCCTATTGGAATGGTGCTTCTTTAGGCTTCGCCACAACGCCCATTCCCGAGCCTTCGACCTACGGCGCCATGCTGATGGCCGGCTGCGCGGGCCTCTTCGGTCTCCGCCGTTGGCGCGCGAAGCGCCGGGCGGCGCCCGGCGCGGTTCAGGTTGGAAGTTGAGGTTGCGGCAAGGGTCGGCGGGGGGCGTAGCTCCTACCACGAAACACGCTAAATGCTCGAAGGCCGAAGGTTTCCCACGGAACTCTCGGAACACCCGGAAAAACCACTAGAACCGCGGCTCGGTGCTTTGGCCATCCGCTCCATCCGCGAAATCCGCGGTTAAAAAATCAGGGGAGTTTTACCACGGACACACGGAGGCACGGAGGGGAGGAGGATGTGGGAGACGGTTGAGACGCCCGCGCGCATTTGTGTCCGTTAGTGTGCACTCGTGGTTGGCGCCTCGCGAAGCAATCACGCGCCTGCATCATCCGGGTGAATCCGAGTCCATCCGTGGTTGTCCCGGGTTGGGGTGACTCGAACCCCGCTCTTGCGCCTCGTGCGCCTCTTCGCGGCCATCATGGAGGCCCCCGGCTCCGTCAGACTTTCTCGTCCACCACCGGGTTCGTCAGGGCGCCGATTTTTTCGATCTCGATGGTCACGGTGTCGCCGGACTTCAGCCACACGGGCGGGTTGCGGGCGAAGCCCACGCCGTGCGGGGTGCCGGTGAGGATCACGGTGCCGGGCAGGAGCGTCTTGCTCGCGCTAAGAAAGGCGATGATGGCCGGCACGTCGAAGATCATGTCGTCGGTGCTCCAATCCTGCATGACCTCGCCGTTGAGCACGGTGCGGATGCGCAGGGCGTTCGGATGCGGAATTTCGTCGGGTGTCACGAGCACCGGCCCGAGCGGGCAGAAGGTATCGAAGCCCTTGCCCTGGCACCATTGTCCGCCGCCGCCGTCGCGCTGCCAGTCGCGGGCGGAGACATCGTTGGCGCAGGTGTAGCCTAGGACGTGGTCGAGGGCGCGCTCGCGCGGGACGTTCTTGGCGGCGCGACCGATGACGACGGCGAGCTCGCACTCGTAGTCGACCTTGTGGCTGGCGAGGGCGCGGGGCAGTTCGATGGGATCGCCGGGGTGCTGCACCGCGGCGGTATTCTTCATGAACAGCACCGGGTGCGGCGGGAGCGGGCTGTTGCTCTCGGCGGCGTGGCGCCGGTAGTTCAGACCGATGCAGAGGAGATTCGTCGGCGCCACGGGGGCGAGGAGCTTGCCCGGTTTGAACGCGGGGCCGGAGACCGAGAAATCGCCATAAAGGTCGCCGCTGAGCGCGCGCGCGGTGCCGTCGGGCTGCAGCACGGCAAGGGCGGGTCCGGCCGGGGTGAGGTGGCGGATGATTTTCACGGGGAAAATTGGCGCGCTCCCATCCCCGGGACGCGAGCGGATTTAACGGGACGGAAAGCGGTTAAGTTCCATGCCCGCTTCTTCGCGGCGACCTCCTGCCGCGTGCCACCCGGCACTCCTCCCGGATCTTCCGGGGAAGCGCCCCGGCTGCACGGGCCTGGTTCCCACCTAAGGAGCGCACGTTGGGTCGCGGCCACCGCGCGGACCGCGCCTCCGGGTCGCATCAGGTGGGCCACGGGGCGTCGGGCCGGGATCCGAAGCGGGTGGCGGCGGGGAAACGCAGGCCGAAGTACTCCGCCAGCACGGCGAGCAATTCCCCGGCGTCGGCGATTTCCCTCCGTTCCACGCGGCCGTCGGCATGGCGCACGGTGAGCTCGCGGTTGAGCAGGGTGTGACGTCGGTCCCCGAGGGTGAGAGAGGCGCGCAGGCTGTGCCGGAAAGCGGACTCTGGGTGCGCGCAGGTGTACCAATTGCCCAGCTCGAGGTCGACCGCGGGCACCGGGTCCAGCGTGAAGGTGTACACATCGCCCCAGGTTTCTCCGATCCGCGCCTGATGGGCGACCAACGCGCCGCGCCGCACCAGACGCCGGGGTTCGAGGCAGCCCGGTTGCGGCGTGTCATAGACCAGTCGCAGCGGGTGGCGCAGCGACATGCTGCCGAAGCCGACGTCGGCCAGGCACGGACCCGCGTCGATCGTGTCGACGCGCAGGAGCTGATGCACCAGGGGCGTGGGCACGTCGTCGGGAATCTGCCAGCGCACCCGGCCGATCAGCGACGTGACGATGAAGCCGAGTTGGCGGAGCGCGGCGCCGAGCAGCGCGTTCTGTTCGAAGCAGTAGCCGCCGCGGCGGTCCCGCACGAGTTTGCGATCGATCGATGGGAGGTCGGTCGGGATCAGGCGGCCAAGCAGGATATCGAGGTTTTCGAAAGGGATCGTGCCCGCGTGGCAGGCGTGAATGGCGGCGAGGGTCGCGAAATCCGGAGCGCGGCTTCCGGAGTGGCCGATGCGCGCGAGGTAGGCCTCGAGATCGATCACGGGTTCCGGCGTCGGCATGCTCAGGGAGGGTTAGCGACCCCGGTGGCCTTGGCCTTGCGGGGCGCGGCCTTTTTCTCGGCCGGCGGCGGGGCGATCTGGTCGGCCGGAGCAAAACATCCTTCCGGCGGGCGCGCGGGCAGCGAAGCCTTCCATTCGAGGGCCAGCCTGCTCAGCCGCGCGACCACCTCGGGCTGGGCCACCGACTCGTCCTGCGCCTCGGCACGATCAGTGGTCAGGCGGTGGAGCGAGACGCGTTTCGCATCGTGGGTGAGGAGCAGTTTCCAGTCCCCGTCGCGCACCGCGAGCCTAGGCCAGCCGTCGGGCTCGGCCTGGCCGCCGCGCCATTCCCAGAAGACGGGCTTGGTGCGCGCAACCGGCCGGCCCGTCAGCGCGGGCAGCAGGTCCTCGCCGTCGCCGCGATAGCCGGCGGGCAACGCGACGCCGGCGGCGGCGCAGAGGGTGGGCAGCAGGTCGACCGCGGTGATCACGGTCGTGTCGTTCTTGATTCCCGCGGGAGCCCGGCCCGGCCAGCGGACGATGAACGGCACGCGGACGCCGCCCTCGAAGAGGTGGCGTTTGCGGCCGCGCAGGCCGCCGGTCTCGCCCACGCTGTAATACGCGTCGTAGCCGGTGACGCCGGAATCGCCCTCGGTGTAGGCGGGCCGCTTCACCCGGCCGGTGTTTTCCGGGCCGTTGTCGGAGGAGAAAATCACCAGCGTGTTGTCCTCGATCCCGGCCTCGCGCAACGCGCCGAGGATGCGACCCACGGCAGCGTCACCGTCGGTGATGACGGCGGCGTACACGCGCCGCTGCTCGTCGAGGTGTTTCCAGCGTTCCATCGCCTCCGCACTCGGGGCGTGGGGCGTGTGTGATTCGTGGAGCCAGACATTGATGAAGAACGGGCGGTCGCGGTGGGCCCGGATGAAGGCGACGGTATTGGCCGCGGTGTCGCCCACCTTGGCGGCGGGCCAGCCGGCGCCCCCGTTGAAAACGGCCCACTCGTCGATGCCGTAGGCCTCGGGACGTGGCGCGCCCGGAGTCTGGCGGTTGGTGAGGTGCCACTTGCCGAAGTGGCCGGTGCGGTAGCCGGCGGCGCGCAGAAGCCCCGGCAGGGTGGTCGCGCGCGGGTCGAGCCAGTCGGGCATGTCGCGTTGCCGGTTCTGCGCCGGGTGGGCGAAATGTTGGTGCACGCCCCAGCGGGCAGGGTACTGGCCGGTCATCACGGCGGTGCGGCTGGGGGAGCAGACCGGGTTGAGGACGTTGAACTGGCCGAAATCGATGCCGGCGGCGGCGAGACCATCGAGGTGCGGCGTGCGCAGCCAGGTCGAGCCGTGGCGCGAGAGATCACCCCAGCCCCAGTCGTCGGCGAAGATGAAAACGATGTTGGGCCGCGGACCGGGGGAGGACGCGGCGAAGGCGGCGGGAGAGTACAGCGCGGTTCCGAACAGCAGCAGGGCGGGAAGGAGTTTCTTCATGGAAAGGATGCCGATGGAGTCAGCCTGATACCGGTGAGAGGGCAGCAATCACGCGGTGACGACAACGCAGCTTTGCCGACGATTAACAAGGGAGGCCCGACGGGTCACGGCCACGGCCGGGTCGGCCGCCAAAAGGCTCAAGCGGCGCAAAGGAAAAGATTGAACAGGAAGGCCGGGGAGGACGGGAAGAGGGGGAAGACGGAAGACCGGGCTACCACGAAAAGCACGAAAGCCACGAACCGAGGTGCCCCTCCTTCGCCCAGCCTACGGAGGACAAGATGGAGGGCAGGCACGGAAGGCACGGAACGCCCAGCGTCGCCACGCCGCGCCGGGAGAGATGACTGAAAGCAAGTGGGAGTGCGGGCGAATTGGCGGGAGGAGCGGCCTTCGCGCCGTAAAGGCTGGGAATCATCCGTGTTGATCCGCGTCCATCCGTGGTTGAACCCGGCTTGGTTGGCTCGGGCCCGGCTGTCGGGCCGCATCGGCTTCGTCGCGGCCCTTCACTTCCAGTCGATTTGTGCCGTGCGGCTCGCCAGATCGACGCGCACGGAGGCGTGGGCGAAATCGCGGGTGGCCGAGACCCCTTCCCAGCGCGCAGCCCCGGCGGGCGGACCGAGGCGGCGGGTGAACTCCGCGTAAGGCTCGAGCATGCCGTGGTCGGCCGTGTAGCCCCACGAGTAGGCGAAGAAAGAGCCCGGTTGCGCCGCGACGAGGAAGCACGCGAGGGGAAACGTCACGCGCTCACGCGCCAGCGCGAGCAGCTCGGCCCGGGGCCGAGCCATCATCCCGCGGTCCAGCCAGTTGAAGCCCGGCCAGCCTTTGAGCACGGCGAATTTTCCCCGCGCGGCGGCGAGCGCGAGCGTCTCGAGGTCGGCCTTGATGTCGGCGGGCCCGTCCTTCCCGAAGGCGGCAAAGTGCTCGATCATCACCCCGTCGACGCCCTCCCAGTCGAGGATCTCGCGGAAGTCCTTCGTGCGCGTGCCGTTCACGACGATGATCCTGCCCGGGCCGAGGCGCGCCTTCGTGAGGGCCAGCATCTCGCGCAGACCGGCGACCACGGCGCGCGCCTTCTCCGCGCCCACTTGGCGCGCAAGCGCGGGTGAGAGGGCCTGCGGCAGCGCGTCGGCGAAGAGTCCGTCGAGCGGAGCGTCGCGGTGGGCGCCGGCCACCACCTCGGCCCACCATTCGCGAAAAGCCGCCTGCGAGGGATCGGGTCGCGGCGTGCCCGACGGATGCCGCACGATCTCGCCGCGAGCATCCCGCAGCGTCCATTCGTCGCGGTACGTGCGTTGCGCCGCGTAGCCTGGCCAGTTGATGAAGGCGTTCAGGTAGAAGAGCACCCGGATGCCCGCGTTGCGCCGCTTCAGCTCGCGCGCGGTCGCGGCGATACCGGCCTCGGTGCTACCGTGCACCGCGGCGCCGTGGCTTTTCTCCAGCGCGACGACCGGAGCGTGGGCGGCGAGGAAATCGAGCTCCGCCGTTGTGAGATCGCCGTCCCGTTTCCCGAAATGCACGTAGAGCGGCACGCGGTCCCAGCCGAGGTTGACCGGCGGCGGCGGTTCCGCGGCGACGATCCGGACCGCTAGGAGGGTGATGATCAACAGAAGCCGCCGCGGGCGGAGCATGCTTTGCGAGGATCGTCCGGGGAGGAGCATCGGTGCCAGTGAACCTCCGCTGCATCGCGCGGGCAATCGTGGCGCGGGCTCGCATCGGGGGAGGTTTTGCGAACGCTGCGGGCATGATCGGGAAATTTCTGTCCTGGCTGGCCCTTCTTCCCTTCACGGCGCTTTTCGCGGCGCCGTCGGCGGACTTTGAGGCGTTGCGCGCGCGGGTGCTGGCGCTCGGCGAAATGACGTCGCCGCCGGTCCAGGCGCCGGCGGAGGGGTTTGCCGCGGAAGGCCGGCAACGGCCGGTGTTCTTCGAGTCGGTGCCGTGGCGGGGCCGGCCGACGCGGGTCTTCGCCTGGCTGGGGATGCCGGAGACGACGGCCGGTGCGAAGGTGCCGGGGATCGTGCTGGTGCACGGCGGCGGCGGGACGGCGTTCAAGGAATGGGTGGTGAAGTGGAACGAGCGCGGCTTCGCGGCGATCTCCATCGCCACCGAGGGCCAAACCGATCGCCGCGCCGACGGTGCACCCAAGGGGGGCGCGCAATGGTGGCGGCATCCCGACGGCGGGCCGGCGCGCGACGGGATCTACGCCGACTCCGCCGAGCCGCTGGAGGACCAGTTCATGTATCATGCCGTCGCCGCGACGATCCGCGCCCATTCGCTTCTACGCTCCCTGCCCGGGGTCGACCCGGCGAGGATCGGCCTCTCGGGGATCTCGTGGGGCGGGGTGATCACGAGCACCGTCATCGGGATTGATGCGCGTCTCGCCTTCGCGGTCCCGATCTACGGCTGCGGCCACCTGGCGGACGCGGAAAACCAATGGGGTCGCGCGCTCGGCGCCAACGCGCTCTACCGCGAGGTGTGGGATCCGATGGTGCGGATCCGGCGGGCGAAGCTACCCGTGCTCTGGCTCTCATGGCCGGGCGATCTGCATTTCCCGCTCGATTGCCAGGCCGAGACGTACCGGGCCGCGCCGGGGCCGCGGATGGTTTCGTTGATTCCCGGCATGCGCCACAGCCATCCCGCCGGCTGGAATCCGCCCGATGGCCACGCTTTTGCCGAAAGCGTCGTGCGCGACGGCCGCCCCTGGGGCGTGCAGCAGGCGGTGAGGCGCGACGGCGCGGCGGTCGGCGCGGTGTTCGCGTCGGCGCGGCCGCTGGAATCGGCCGTGCTCGTGAGCACCACGGACCGCGGGTTCACCGGCAGCCGTGCTTGGACGGAGACGCCGGCGACCCTCGTCCGCGAGGGCGCCGTCTGGCGCGCAGCCGCGGCGCTGCCGGCGGGATCCACCGCGTGGTTCATGAACGTCCGCGCGGGAGGCCTGACCATGAGTTCCGACTTCCAGGAGGTCCGCTGAACGCGCCGGCTTGCCCCGGAGTCGCGGCGGCCTCGCGTCATTGCTTACTCCGCCAACACCGGCCACGGCCGCCCGCCGCTTCGCACGTGACGCGGGAAGTGGTGGCGGCGACGGATGCCGACCGCGGATTCGTCACTTGAATGGCGTTGCGAAATCGCCGACGCGGGAGGTCAGAGCGCGAAAATCCGGTCGAGGCGTGAGGTCATGTCGCGCGCGGTGGCGACGTCGGCGGTCTGCGGGCCCGGCTGCTCGGTGATGGCCCAGCCGGAGTAGCCGGCGTCGTCGAGGGCGCGCATCACCGCGGGCCAGTTGGTTTCACCGTCGAGCAGGCGCGGGCGCTCGGCGGCGCGCGCCCCGGCGGGCGGCGGCTGCGAGGTGAAGTCCTTCACATGGATGCGCAGGATGCGTTTCCCGAGCGCGGCGATCCAGGCCTCGGCCGGCCCGTAACGGCCGGCGTTGCCGATGTCGAAATGCCAGCCGACCCACTCGCTGTTGAGGGCGTCGAGGTAGTCGACGGCCTGGCGCGGGGTGGTGATGAAGTCGTTGCCGACGTTCTCGATGGCGATGCGGACGCCGAGGTCGCGGGCGACGGGGAGGGCGCGGCGGATCTCGGCGATTGAGCGGTCCCAGCAATCCTGATACGTCACGCCGTTGCGGGCGACCCCGGGCACCAGCAAGACGCTGCCGGCGCCGTAGGCGTGAGCGTCCTGCAGGCTGAGCACCAGGCCCTCGAAACCGAGGCGGCGGGTGGGCTCGTCGGGCGCGGAGAGCGGTTTCACCCAATGGATGTGGCAGCAGACGCTGGCGGCGCCGAGCCCGGTGGCCCGGAACGCGGCGACGACCTCCTCACGATTCATGGCGCCGAGCGGCTCGATGCCCTCGAAGCCGGCGGCCTTCATCGCGGTGAAGCGCTCCAGCACGGAGCCCTTCACGCCGATCGTGGAGTACATGATCGCCTTGCGCAGCTTGCGCGCCGGGGCGGCGGCGGGAAGGGGAGGCACGACGGCGAGCGCGGCCGTGGCGGCGGCGGCTCCGAGAAATTTGCGGCGGTGCATGGCGTTCATACCGGCAGAATGCCCTGCCAACCGGCGCGGTAGACCGGGCGACGGATGAAGGGCGCGGCCTCGGGTGCATTCGTGGCGCGCAGGTTGGCGTAGTCCCACTCCAGCTTTTTGCCGGTGCGGTAGGCGACGTTGCCGAGGTGGTTGGCCTCCGTCGTCCAGCCCGAGTACTGGAAGTTCGAGCCGGGCGCGGGGCCTTCGCCCTTGGCGTGCAGGACCCACTCCGCCCAGTGGCCCGGGGAGCGCGGCAGCTTCGGGGCCGGCGCCTTGAAGTCCTTGAATTTCTCCTCGGGCAGCAGTCTCCCGTCACCGAGCAGCATGCCGCGCTCGCCCATGAACACGCTGGAGCGCCGGCCCCACGCGGGTGTCCAGCCGGGCGGACGGCTGTCGCCCTGGTGCCAGACGAGTTTCAGCGCGGGCTGGGAGCCGGTCGCGGCGAACTGGAACGTCGCGCGCATCGTGGCCGGCGCCAGCTCGGGGTGGGGGACGGGGACGTTGGGAGAGACGGCCTCGACCGAAACGGGCGCGAGTACCCGCCGCCCGGTGGCGTCGACGCGCCACAGGTCGAGCACGGTGAAAGGCACGTCGTTGTCGTGGCTGCCGAGGTCGCTCATCGTGCCATTGGCGAAATCCCACCAGCGGTACCAGCGCGGTCCGGGGAAATAGGTCGCGTGGTAGGGCCGCGCCGGGGCGGGCCCGAGCCAAAGGTCCCAATCAAAGTGCGCCGGGGGCGTCATGGCCTCGGGGAAACGCCCCGTGATCTGCACGCCCTCGTGGAAGCCGTGCGGCCGGTCGAACTTCTCCGCGGAGGCGGCGTCCTGCAGACCCCAGGCGCGGTCGGCCCAAACGTGCACCTCGCGCACCGGGCCGATGACGCCGGTGTCTAGGATCTCGCGGATGAGGCGGCGCTGCGCCGACGCATGGCCCTGGTTGCCCATCTGGGTCGAGAGGCGCGGGTTCCTCGCGGCCGTTTCCCGGAGCAGGCGGGTTTCCCAGATATTATAGGCGAGCGGCTTCTCGCAGTACACGTGCTTGCCGTGGGCGAGCGCGAGGTAGGCCGCGAAGACGTGCGTGTGCTCGGCGGTTGAGACCACGACGGCGTCGAACTCCTTCGCGTGGTCGAAGACCTTCCGGAAGTCGGTGACGCGGCGGGCCTGCGGGAAATCCTTCCCGGCGGCATCGAGCGAGAGGCGGTTGAGGTCGCAGAGGACGGTCACGTTCTCGTCGGGATGCGGACCGGAGAAAACTTCGGCGCCTTTGGCGGCCTTCCGCGGCGCGCCGCCCGGCGGGCGGGTGAGTTCGGCGAGGTTGGAGCGGGCCCGGCCGCCCGCGCCGATGAACGCGATGTTGAGGCGGCCGTTGAGGTTGCTTCCGCGCAGAAACGCGGGGGCGCCGAGGATCGCGCCGCCGGCGGCGGCGCGGGCAAGGAAACGGCGGCGCGTGCACGCCGGCGGGGTCGGGGTCGTCTGCATATTCGGGGTGGGGTTACGGTCGCGCGGGCGACGGCCCGCGGGGTAAGCAATCGGATACGGCGCGTGGCGCGCACCGTCGAGCCGTTTGGCGGCCCGGCTAGGGCCGGGCCCGCCGCGAGTCAGTTGAGATCGCGGTCCTTCCAGTACTTCGTGCCCTGGAGCGTGACCTGCAACGCGACGCCGTTCTTGGTGAGCTGGTAGACCTCGACGCCGGGCCTGACGGTCACGGCGCCCGAGACGGCGGCGCCCTTGTCGTCGGATTTGGCGGCGGCGTCGGCCTGCCCGCTGAAATCCCAGCCTTTCTCGATGAATTCCTGCAGGCGCCCGCGGTCGGTGAAGACGAAGATGACCCGGAAGTCCTTCACGCCGAGTCCGAGGCCCACGCCGGCGGATCCCATGTTCATGAAGGTCTCCGCGTCGCGGAGCGTGCGCCGCTCGACGACGATCCCGCCGCCCCCGGCGACGCTGGCGAAGAAGACGTTGACCCCGACGCTGGAAAAGACGGCGTAGCCGGCCGCGTCGCGGATCCGGGCCTTGGCGCCCGGGTGCGCCTCGTAGAGCTGGGTGAGCACCTCGTCCCGCATGCGGCGCACCTCGTCGCGTTTCTCCCCGAGGCGGTCGCGGGCGGCGGCCGGGCCGGCGAACGCGAGGACAAGGAGGGAAGCGGCGAGCACGCGGGCGGGACGGAGGATTTTCATGCGGAAAAGGTAAGTGCTTCCGGCCGGAAGGAAACCCGGCGGCGGCCGGCGCCGGGAGAGGTCAGTAGTTCCAAGTGGTGGTGAAACGCAGCTCGCGCGGGGCCACGAGGTCGTAGCGCGAGTAGGCGACGCCGCGGCCGCCGGGCAGCACGAAGCCGTCGGGCGCGGTGGCGCCGGCGGCGAGGCGCACCGGGATGATGCGCGTGTTGTCGAGCACGTTGGCGACGTTGAGCTGCAGGCGCAGCCGGCCCGGCACGCGGGGCAGTTTGAGCGCGTACGCCAGCATCAGGTCGGTGGCGGTGATCACGCGCCCGGTGATCTCGCGGCCCTTCGAGTCCTCGCCGATCACGTTGGCGCTACGCCAGCGCCAGCCGCCGCCGAAGGTGAGGCCGCGCAGCCGGCCCTCGCGGAGATCATAAGCGGTGAACAGGCTGATCTTGTGCGGGCGGACGCCCCAGCGGCGCTCCTCCTGCTCCTTGTCCTCGTTCAGGTTCACGATGAGGTTGTAGACCTCCTGCGCGATGGTCGTGGAGGTCCCGGATGTGAGTGTGGAGACGTTGGCCTCGGGATGGAGCGCGCCGAGCTCGAGCCATTTAGCCACCGCGCCGCCCGCCTCGAAGGCGGAACGGTTCACGACCCAGCGCCCCGCGGCGTCCTGCGAGACGCCCTGCACGACGCGCCCGTTCTCCGAGCGGAGGCCGTACCACGCGGCGATCTCGCCGGCCACGTTGCGGCGGATCGAGTCGGTGTAGGAGTAGTTGGCGACGAGGCGCCAGGCGCGCGTGAGGTTGGCGGTGACGCGCGCCTCGTAGCCCTCGGCCTCGAAGTCCGACGACGCGGCGGTGGCCGGCGGGGTGTACTGCCGGTAGATGGGAGCCCACTGGGCGGCGGTGTAGGGGCGGCCGGCGCCGACGAGCACCGAGGCGAAGGCGTCCATCACGCGGGTGTTGCGACCGGCGGCGCCGCCGAATCCGGCCGTGGTGATGCGGCCCTGCTCGTAAGAGGTGAAATAGACGAACTTGGCGTTGAGGCGGCCGCCGAGCAGGTCCAGGCCCAGGCCGTAATCCTCACCCGTGCCCTTCGAGGCGGGCGCGAGGTTTCCATCCGGGAACGTCTTCCGCGTGAACGAGGGCACGCCTTGGTTGGTCGAGCGGTTGGCGATGAGGCTCAGCTGGCCGGTGAGGTGCCAGACCGCGCCCAGCGCGCTGGTGTAGCCGGTGGCCGCGGTACGCGTGCCCTTGCTGCGGTCGCGGTCGACAAGGTTGCCGATGTTCGGGTCGTCATAGAACCCAAGCTCGTACACATCGACCTGGTCCCGCCGGTACCCGAGGGTCGTCACCAGCCGGTCGCCGAACAGGTGGCTCTGGATCACGCCGAGCGCGGAATCCGACTCCTGCTCTCCGCCGCTGTTGTTGGCGCCCCAGACCTCGTTGGCGAAGACCAGGCCGTAGTCGACGCCGAGGAAGCGGACGCGGTCGGGTAGCTTGCGCCAGTCGCCGACGCGATAGGTGGCGAGGCTGCCTTCCGTGAGGTAGTTCCGGACGGTGATGCGGTTGCTGATGTTGTTCGGGGTGGCGTTGAACGGGCGGCCGGCCAGCGCGAGCCACGAGTTGGCACGGACATCGAATTGCGCGTTGCGTGAAACCATCGCGGCGAGCCGGTGGCGCCCCAGCAGCTTGAGCCGCGGTTCCAGGCGGTAGGAAACGGCGAGGCGGGTCTCGCGGACGTCGCCGGCGTGCATATCGCGCCGCCAGGTGCCGTCGAGGTAGAGCCGGCCGGCGTACGGGTTGGCGGGGCCGCCGACGCCGAGCGTGCGGTTGGCGTCGCCGCGCAGCGTGGGATCCTCGCCGGTCATCAGGTTCACGCGCGCGTCGGTCTTCTGGAAGTTGTGCGCGAAATTGAACGCGAGGTCGGGCCGTGGCTGCCAGTCGACCGACAGCGTGTAGTTCCGGAGCGTCTGGTCGCGGTACATGCCGGGGCCGGCGCCGTTCATGTCGTAGGGCCAGAACGCGGGATCGTGGACCTTGAGCGTGGACGTGGTGACACCCGGCGTGCCGTCCGGCGCGCGCACCGCGGAGTTGTTGTAGCTGCCGGTGATGAAGGCGCCCGAAAAGTCGAAGATCACACCGTCGTTCTCGATGAAGGTGACGCGGCGGTTGGAACCGGTGCGCGTACTGTCGCGGCTCACCACGCCCAACGCCATCTGCGCGGCGGTCGGCGCGAGGGCCCCGGGGGTGAACGTCACCGCGTCCACGCCTTTCGCCCGGAGGTTGTCGTACCAGGCCAGCACCTGGTCGGACTCCACGGTGTTGCGCATGACGGCGTTGATGTCGCGGCCGCTCTCGCCCATCGCGGTGAAGGTGAGCGTGCGGTTCGGCCGGTAGGTGACGGAGCCGAAGATGCGGCGCTTGTCCTGGAAATCGAACTGCCGCCAGCCGCCGTTTTCCTGGTGCACGGCGGCGACCGACGCGGCGAGCTGGCCGCGCCGCAGCACATGGTTGGCGTCGAACTCGGAGCGGTTGCGGCCCCAGGAGCCGGTACTGTGGCGGATCGCGGCGCTGTTGGTGTGCGGGACCGCCACCTTGGATGATTGGTTGAGCATGCCGCCCGGGGCGCCGATGCCGAAGAGGATGCTGTTGGGGCCGCGGGTGTCCTCGTAGCGCCCGACCCGGTAGGGATCCGTCGGCGTGATGCTGTTGAAATAGTCCATGCCGAGACTTGCCGCGAGACCGCGGACGAGCACCTGGGGCGTGAGGGCCTGGGCGTTGACGACCGGGTTCTGGCCCGAGCCGGCCTGGTTCTCGTTGGTGTTCATCTCGGAGTTCACCGAGTATTGCACGAGCTCGCTGAGGCTGGTGATGGCGACGTCGTCGAGGAATTCGCGGGTGAAGACCGACACCGAGCTGGCGGTGTCGCGCAGCGAGGTGTTGAGGCGGCTGCCGGCGAGGGTGTTCTCGGCGAAGTAGCCGGTGTCCTTTTCGGTCGCCACGGTGAACGGGCTGAGCTCGACCACCTCGGCCGGGGTCGGGGTGGCTGGCGCGGGCCGGGGGGCCTCGGCGGCGAAGGAGGTGGCGATCGCGGCGGGTGCGAAGGCAGCGGCGAGCCAGAGCAAGGAGGCGGGGGTCTTCATCGGGTTAGCGACTGCAATTAAGGCGCGTCGGGCGAATCCCTCAATCCCTCAATCCCTCAATCCCTCAATCCTTCAATCCCTCCTGCCGACCCACCGCGGATAACCTTGTGCGGCTCCGCCGCGACTGAAGCGACGATCAGGATGGCTTCCGAATAGCTCCGCGAGGGACCAACCACGGATGAACACGGAGGGACACGGATAAATGCGGCTCGTTTGTAGCCGGGACTGCTAGCCCCGGAGAATGCCGCGGACTCGACGGCCGAATGCCCTCAAGGGCATCAGCGAACTTTCACCGCGGATTTTGCGGATGGCGCGGATCAGGACCCAGGCGGCAAGCCGCCCCGAACTTCCCGTGCTTTCGTTCCAACTCTGCCGTCGCGCGTCCGGCTTCGTTTCGCGGCCAACCGAGGAGGATGGCCGCGAAGAGGCGCAGGAGGCGCAGAGCCGGAAAGCCGCGAACGGTCTTGGTGTAGCCGAGGCCGGTCGCCTTGGATCATGCCGGACCCGCTACACGCGCCTCTCCGTTGCCTCAGTTCCCTCCTCTTCACACCGGGGCGAACACGAGCCAACGGAGGTACCTGAGAACTGATATTCCGTACGCCCCTTCGTCCTTTGGACCCTTGGTCCGTTAGTCCCTTGGTCCTTTAGTCCCTTACCCCCTCAGTCCCTCTGGCCCTCAGTGCGTGAGCGGGCGATACTTGATGCGGTGCGGCTGGTCGGCGTCCTTGCCCTTCCGGCGGCGGAGGTCCTCGAGGTAGCTGGAGAAATTGCCGTTGTGCCAGGTGACCTGGCTGTCGCCCTCGAAGGCGAGGATGTGGGTGGCGACGCGGTCCAGGAACCAGCGGTCGTGGGAGACGACGACCGCGCAGCCCGCGAAATTCTCGAGCGCCTCCTCAAGGGCGCGGATCGAATTCACGTCGAGGTCGTTGGTGGGCTCGTCGAGGAGGATCAGGTTGGCGCCGGACTTCAGCAGGCGCGCGAGGTGCACGCGGTTGCGTTCGCCGCCGGAGAGCACGCCGACCTTCTTCTGCTGGTCGGCCCCGGTGAACCCGAATTGCGCGCAATAGGCGCGGGCGTTCACCTCGCGGCCGCCGAGCCTCAGGATTTCCTCCCCGCCGCTGATCGCCTCGAAGATCGTGGCCCCGGCAGGCAGCCCGTCGCGCGACTGATCGACGTGCGCCACCTGCACGGTCTCGCCTACACGCAGCGCGCCGGCGTCGGGTCGCTCGCCCCCGGTGATGAGCCGGAAGAGCGTGGTCTTGCCGGCGCCGTTGGGGCCGACGACCCCCACGATGCCACCGGGGGGCAGCGAAAAATTGACCCCCTCGAAAAGCAGCCGGTCGCCGTAGCCCTTGGCGAGTCCTTGCGCCTCGACGACGAGGGTGCCGAGGCGCTGGCCCGCGGGGATCAGGATCTCGAATTCGCGCTCCTTCTCGGCGACGCCCTCCTTGAGCATCGCTTCGTACGCGTTGATGCGTGCTTGCGACTTCGCCTGGCGGGCACGCGCCGATTGCCGGATCCACGCCAGCTCGCGCGCCATCGCCTTCTGGCGGCGGTCCTCGGTGCGCTGCTCGACGGCGAGACGGCGCTGCTTTTGCTCCAACCACGAGGAGTAATTGCCCTTCCACGGGATGCCGTGGCCGCGGTCGAGCTCGAGGATCCACTGCGCGACGTTGTCGAGGAAGTAGCGGTCGTGGGTCACGGCGATCACCGTGCCCGTGTAGCGCGCGAGGTGCTGCTCCAGCCACTGCACGCTCTCGGCGTCGAGGTGGTTGGTGGGCTCGTCGAGCAGCAGAATCGCCGGCTGCTGGAGCAGCAGCCGCGCGAGCGCGACGCGCCGGCGTTCGCCGCCGGAAAGCTGGTCCACGATCTGATCGCCCGACGGACAGCGCAACGCGTCCATCGCCATCTCGACGCGCGGCGCGACGTCCCACGCCCCGAGCGCGTCGATCTTCTCCTGCAGTTCGCCCTGCCGCGCCATGATGGCGTCCTTCGCGGCGTCGTCGGCCGCCTCGTTCAGCTCATCCCACGTGGCGTCGTAGGCGGAGACGAGCGCGGTGAGGTGTTGGACGCCCTCCTCGACGCAGGCGCGGACGGTCGCGCCCGGGGTGAGGCGGGGCTCCTGCTCGAGCAGGCCGACGTCGTAGCCCGGCTCGAAGTGGAGGCGCCCGTCGATCTCGGTGTCGCGGCCCGCGAGGATGCGCAGCAGGGACGATTTGCCGGAGCCGTTGAGTCCGAGGACGCCGATCTTCGCGCCGTGGAAGAACGACAGCGAGATGTCGCGGAGGATCTCCTTGCGCTCGATCTTCTTCGAGACGCCGAGCATCGAGAAGATGACCTTGGGTGCTTCCTCGGGCTTGGGCATGCGGGGCGGACTCAAGCCGCCGCGCGGGCCATCGCAAGCGCGCAGGTCCCTTCGGGCGTAACCATGAATGGACCAAGTCCATCAGGTCATGCGGAACCGGAGCACCAATCCGGGTGGAACCGCGGGACGACGCGGATCAAAGCGGATCGATGGGCTCCCCCGGCCGGGTGGCGAACTCCAGCGCGGTGAGCCGTGCCAAGGCGTCGGCGCGGTTGGCGCCGCACATCGATTCCGTGGGCCGCAGGCTGGTGCAGAAAGACGGGCGCTCCGGTTTCCCAAACAACGCGCAGCGGAGGTCGGGCAGCAATTGGACACACGGGATGCCCGCGGGTTTGCCGTACGGCATGCCGGGAATCGGCGACGTGATGGACGGTGCGATGCAGCAGGCGCCACACTCCGGCCGGCAAACGGCAAGCGAGTCGGACGGCAGCGGCGACGTGGTTTCCGGCATCAGTCTGGGGAGGGTGCCGTTTGGTTCGGACGACGCCAAGCCCGCCGCCACCCGGTCGGAGACCGTCAGCGTTCAGCCGCACCGAGGAGGCTGCGGCTCTCAGCAGGGGTGGCCGCGGATGCGAGCCAGGAACGGTCCTCATCCGCGCAGAGGTAACCGGGCCAGGAGTCGCCTTCGGCGCAGAGTCCGGTGCGGGCCGGTTCGTGGTAGAGGGCGCGGATGGCCTCCGCGACCTCCGCGGGTCCCGCGAGGAAGCGGCAGTGTTGTCCCGGCGCCCATGCCTGCCGGACGCGCAGCAGACAGGGCGCGAGGCGGCGTTTGAGTTCCTCCGCGGCCTCGGCTGGTCCGGTGGTCGTGGTGAGGGTGGCGACCAGATGCGCGGCGCGGGGGAGGAGGATCGCGCAGCGGACACGCCACCAGCGTTCGAGCGCGAGCAGGTGCACGGCGGCGTGGAACTCGGAGGCGAGGTGAATCGAGTTCAGCGGCGTCCCGCGGCGGGCGGCGTGGAGGCTGATGAGGTGGGCGCCGTCCGGGACGCGGGGGGCGGCGGGGAAGGGCGGGGCGGATTCGCGGGACCGTAGAGGAATCATCGCCCGACTAGGGACGGCACAAGCGGCGCCGCCAACCGGGTGAACTACCCGATTCCGGGGGTCGCGCGCGTTTTCCGACAAAGGGCTGGTTTCGGCCGCGCGGGCGTTCTTACTCCGCCGCATGGCTGAACGCGCGAAACGCGGATGGGAGACGGCGGCGGAGGGCGGGCCCAAGGCTTCCGTCAGCCGGGACGTCGTGCGGATCTGCGGTCTGGCCGCGGTGCGCGCGCGGTTCGAGCGCGACGCCGGCTCGATCCAGCGGCTTTATTTCGACTACGCGACCGGCCGGAAGATCGGGATGATCTGCAAGGCGCTCGCCACCGCGCGCCGCGTCTACCGGTGCGTGGAACAGGAGGAACTGGAGAGGATCGCCGGCACGCCCCACCACGGCGGCGTGGTGGCGGTGGTGACGCCGCCGGAGATGCGCGAGCCGGGCGCGGAGGAACTTCGCGCGTGGGCCGCGAAACGGGAGCCGGTGCTCATCCTCGACCGTATCGGCAACGTCCACAATCTCGGAGCTATCGCGCGGACCGCCGCTTTTTTCGGCGTGGGTCGTCTGGTGGTCTGCGGGCGCGAGGGCGCGGCGCGACCGGTCGACGCGGCCTACCGGGTGGCCGAGGGCGGCTTGGAGGGGGTTGAGCTTCACGCGGCGGCCGAGGCGCAAGCTCTGGTGCGAGCATTGGCGGCGGCGGGTTACGATGTCGTGGGTGCGGCGACGCGCGGGGGACGCCCGGAGGTCGCGCGTCCGTCCGGGCGCCCGGTGGCGCTGGTGCTGGGCAATGAGGAGCAGGGTCTGGATCCGGCGGTTGCGGCGGCTTGTTCGCGGCTGGTGACCCTGCCCGGCTCGGGGCGGATGGAGTCGCTCAATGTTTCGGTGGCCGCGGGGATCCTGATCTGGGAAACCTGGGCGAGACGCCGGTGACGGCGGGGCGTTCCGGCCCCGGGTGAAAGGCTTCTCTCCGGCCGCCCGGCCGCGCCAGCTGCTTTGGTGCCCGGGGCGGGGGTCGAACCCGCACGACTTTTCAGTCAGGGGATTTTAAGTCCCCAGTGTCTGCCATTCCACCACCCGGGCGGCGGCGTGAGGGAAGCCCATGGGCGGCGGAGATTCCAGCCAAACGTCGGCGGACCACTTGGGCCTTGCGGGTGCCGGAGGGCCCTCGCACGTTCCGCGCGGTGAAAATTGGTTTTCTGGGCGGGAGCTTCGATCCCGTGCATTTCGGGCACCTGCTCGCCGCGCAGGACGCCTACGAGCAGCACCGCCTGGACCGCCTGATCTTTGTGCCGGCCGCGCAGGCCCCGTTGAAGCCCAACGACGTGCAGTCTTCGGCCGACGAGCGCCTCGCCATGCTGAGCGCCGCGATCGAATGGGACCGGCGTTTCGAGATTTCCGACTTTGAGCTGCTGCGCGGCGGCGTGAGCTACACGATCGACTCCGCCCGTCACTTCCGCGCCCTGTACCCGCACGACGAGCTCTTCTGGATCATCGGCGGCGACCAACTGCCGAAACTCCACCTGTGGCGGGAGATCGGGGAGCTGGCGAAACTCGTCGAATTCATCTTCCTCGAGCGGCCGGGGTTTCCCGTGAAGTCCGCGCCGGACATCCCCGGCCTGCGGCTGCACCGCTGCGACGGGCACCTCCTCGCGATCAGCTCCACCGAGCTGCGCGAGCGCACCCGCCGCGGGTTGGCCCTCGACTACTTCGTGCCCCACAAGGCGATCGTTTACATTCGTCAGCACGACCTGTATCGCGACACCGCATGAAAGTCTCCAATCCCCGCGCGCTCGGCCTGGCCCGCGCCTGCCACCGCATCCTCGATGAAAAGAAGGCGGGTGACATCCGCGTCCTCGACGTCTCCGCGCAGTCCTCGATCACGGACTATCTCATCATCGCGACGGCGACCTCGGAGCCGCACCTGCGGGCGCTGCGCAACGAGCTGGAGAAGGTGATCGACGCCGCGCGGGAGCGGATCGTGGGCATCGAGCGCGGTCAGCAAAGCGGCTGGGAGGTCATCGACGCGTTCGACGTCATGGTGCACGTCTTTTTGGGCGAGGTGCGCGAGCGCTACGGTCTGGAGCGTTTGTGGCGGGATGCCGCGGAGGTGCCGTCCGCGGTGCTGCAAGGCGAGCCGGCGAAACCCCGCCGGGCCGCCCCGAAGCGCCCGCGGAAAGCCGCGGCCGCCCGGCCGAAGGCCCCGCGCGCCACGAAGCGCGGGAAGAAGTCCGCCGGCTAAGGCGCAGCCGGCGCCGGCGGAGCTTTTTCGCGGCGGGGCTTACTTCGACTCGTCGATCGCCAGGTAGCGGGTGCGCCCGTTGCGGTAGATCAACACGAGCACCTTGGGCCCCTTGATCTCCTCGCTGAGTTTCACCGCCTCGTCGGCGTTGGTGCACGGGCGGCGGTCGAGCTCCATGATGATGTCGCCCTCGCGCAGGCCCTGCCGGGCGGCGGGGCTGTCCGGCTCGATGCTGGTGATGAGCGCTCCCTTGACCCGCGCCGGGATCTGCGTCTGCGCGCGCATTTCCGCGGTGAGGTCTCCCACCCCCACGCCGTTCAACACCCCCTCTTCCTTCGCGCCCGGCGCGCCGTCGTCCTTGGCGATGGTGTCCTCGTCGCGTCGCGTCAGTGTGGCGGTTACGGTCTTCCGCTCCTTTTCCCGCAGGAGTTCGACCTTCACCTCGCTGCCGGGGGCGAGCTGGCTGACCGTCATGATGAGGTGACGCGGGTCGCGGATCTCGACCGCCCCGATCTTCAGGATGATGTCGCCGGCCTTGACGCCGGCTTTATCCGCCGGGCTGCCTTCCGTCACTTCGTTGATCAACGCGCCCTTCTCGGTGTCGAAGTACGCGATCAATTCCTCCGTCAGCTCGTCGGTGCGCACGCCGAGGAAGCCCCGTTCCACCTTGCCGCCGTTGGCGAGCTGCTCGACGACGAAGCGCGCGAGGTTCATCGGGATCGCGAAGCCTACGCCGGCGGAGGTGCCGCTGCGGCTGAGGATGGCGGTGTTGATTCCCACGACGCGACCGTCGCTGTCGAGCAGGGCGCCGCCGGAGTTGCCCATGTTGATGGCGGCGTCGGTCTGGATGAAGTCCTCGAACATGCCCATGCCCATCCCGCGGCTGAGGGCGCTGACGATACCCCGGCTGACCGACTGGCCGACGCCGAACGGGTTGCCGATGGCGAGCACGACGTCGCCGATCTCGAGCTGGTCGCTGTCGCCGAAGGTGGCGGGCGACAGGTTGCTGGCATCGATCTTCAGCAGGGCGAGGTCGGTGCCGGGATCGCGGCCGACGACCTTGGCCTCGTAACGTTTGTTGGAATCCCCGATGGAGACCTTCACCTCGTCGGCGCCGTCGATGACATGGTTGTTGGTGATGATGTAACCGTCGGCGGAGGCGACCACGCCGGAGCCGAGCCCCTGCTGGACCTGTTCGTTGGGGCGCCCGCGGCCCGGAGGGGTGGCGCCGCGGTTGTTGCGGTCGGGTGAATTACGCCGGGGTGGGGCGGCTTCCTCGTCCCTTTCCTCGCGCGGCACGAGCTGGTCGAAGAAGCGCCGGAAGCGCGGGTCGTTCATGAATTGCGACATGTCGGGGGCTCGCACGGTCTTGCTGGAGTAGACGTAGACGACGCTGGCGGCGGTGCGTTTGACGACCGACGAATAGCTGACGCGGTCGGCGGCGTCGCGGTTGATCGGCCGGGAATCGATCCGCAGGGCCAGCGGCGGCCGCTTGGCCTCGTCGGCGGTCCCGGTGGATTTCGCCTTGGCCTCGGGCGCCGCCTTGCGCTCGGCCTTGCGGCCCGCCTTGCCCTCGGCAGCCCAGAGCGTGAGACCGGTGGTGCCGCCGAAGGCGACGATGAACGTGAGCAGCGGCGGGAGGATGCGGACGAGCAGGTTGGGCTTCATGGAAGAGGAGCGGGCGGGGCACGGCCCCGTGGAGGAGACGCGCCAACCTTGGCGAAGTGGCGGGCAATCCGCAAATCGCCGCCGGGCGGAAAGCGTCGCGGACGGCCGCGCGGGTCGGCTACGGCGCGATCTCGACCGAGACGATCTTGAGGTTGAGCGTGAGCACGGCGGGGTTGGTGCCCGACGAGAGGATGAAACGCTCGATGGAGATGTAGGGGGATCGTTGCTGCAGGGCGTCGTAGAAGGCCCGCAGCTGGTCCCAGCCGGCATTGGTGATGTTGTACTCCGCGGTGTGGATGGCGAATTGGCCGCTCTTCTGGGTGGTGGGCGTGAGGCCGACTCCGTTGCGGAGCCCGGAGTCCTTGGCCAGCTGGTCGACGGTGGTGACGAGCTGGTTGCCGTTGAGGGTCTTGGCGGGATCGAGCCGCTCGGCGGTCTTCTTCGCGGCGGCCTCGATGGCCGGGCGGTTCCGGATCCAAAGCTCCTGGGTGGCGAGCCGCGCGGTCGTGGTGCGCGCGTCGCGCAGGAAAGTCCCGGCGTGCCCGCCGAACGCCGAGAGCCACCACAGCACGCCCACCGCGAGGAACGCGAGCAGCAGCAGCTTCTCGCGCAGCGCGCGGGTGAGGAAGTAATGGCGGATCGCGCGCATCAGGGCGAAGGCTTCGGGGGAGCCGCCTGGCCGGCGGGCTCCGTGAACGCGCCGGCACGGAAGGTGGCGGTGAGCGTGAACTGCGCCTGGTCGCCCCGCACCGCCTGCAGCGGGGCCTCCACCTTCTCGATCACCGGCAGCTTGCGCAGGGTTGATTCGTAGGCGTTCACCTGCGCGGCGTTGGTCGTGCGACCTTCGATGAAGATGGTGTTCAGCCCCCGTGTGGCGTCGGCGGAGACGCGGGTGAACCAGATGTCGGCTGGTTGCCGCTCGTAGTTCTCGCCCACCAGTTGCAGCAGCATCTCGATCGGACGCAGGCGTTTCGTCGCCAGCTCCTCGATCTTCACGGTGAGGTTGTCGACGCTCTCGATCTTATCGACGACCGGCCGCTGGGCCGCGACCCGCGCCTCGCGGGTGCCTTGCCAGACGCGTCCGCCCACGAGCGCGAGCTCACCGGCGGCGAGCGCCACCAGCGAGGCGGCGAGGCCGACCGCGGTGCGCCAGAGCACCACGTCGCGCCGGCGGGCGGCGCGGAGCGCGGCCAGCTCGGCTTTGTCACGCACATCCGCCGCCGCGGCGGCGGTGGCGGGAAGCCTTGAGACGAGCTCGCCGGCGCGGAAGGTGAAGCCCCCGTCGTTGCCGGCCGGCTCGGGAACCGGCGCGGCGGCGGGTTCGATCACCCGGTGGGAACCGCCGAGCGAGGCGATCAAATCGGACTTCACCCGCGCGCGCTCGTCGTCGGAGGCGCCGGCGTCGATCGTCCGCGTCAGCACCGCGGAGGGTTCGCCGTGCGCTCCCCAGTGCACGGCGGTCATCGACTCAGGCGAGGTGAGGAGAACGGTGGAAGCGGGCTCGACGGACGTGCCGAGCACGGCGCCGAAAGCCGGGATCACGAGCTCGGTGCCTTGCCACTCCGCGATCTGCTCGGTGGTGAAACGACGGCGATAGGCCGCGAACAACAAGGCCTGCTCGGACCCGGGCCGCCAGTGCCAGCCGTAGTACAGCTGTGAGAGCGGGAAAGGCGCCAGACCCTCGAGTGCGAGCTCGATCTGGGCGGCCGCCTCGGCCGGCGTCGCCGCCGCCGTGACTGCCACTGCGCGCGTGAAAAACGCGGCGTCCGGCAGCAGCGCCACCTTGGGAGGGGGCGGGCCGGCGCGAAGCAGGGAGAGCGGCGATGGCATGCGGAGGGGCGAGAGTACGGACGACGCCGGCGGGGAGAACAAGAACGCAAAATGCTTCCGGTGGACTACCTTTCTTCAACCACCGGCCTGCGGGGGGTTCTCGACGATCTCGAGCAGCGTGTAGGGATACTTCAAATCGGCGGGTTTGGCCGCGGCGCCGGCCGTGTTTCCGGGTGAGGTTGGGGCGGCCGGCGCGGGCTGGTTCGGTGAACCCGGGCTGGCGGCGCTCCTCTTTTCGGTGCGGGTGGCGATGGCCTGGACGGTCTTGGCGCCCCCGGGCGGCGCAACCACCACGGAGACGCGGAACTCGTTCCTGCCCTCCCGCACGGTGAGGTGGAGCCGGAGGGCGCTGACGCTCGTGGAGAATCCCTGGGGATCGCCGGCCGGACCGGCGATGCGACCGACATCTCCGGCGTTCTGGAAATAGCCCGGACCGCTGTAGCGGAAGTCGCCCTTGCCCTGGAGGTAGTCGACGACGTTGCGCGATTGCAGAGGGTCGTAGCGGCCGAGGGCGGTGAGCACGTCCTGGCTCGCGCTGTTGAGGTTCGGCTTCGGGTAATCAAGCAACGACACGCCAGCGGCGAACCGCCGCCAATTCTCGTTCGGCCGTCCTTCCTTGTCATAAAAGAACTCCCGGGCCTTCCCGATCGCCGCCAGTTCCTGGTACGAGCGCAGCGGCCGTCCCGGGGCCTCGTACGGAATGGGTGCCGACTCGTAATCCGGCCGCACCGGCGAGGTGTAGGTGTGGCCGCGTTTCATCCAGCCCATCATCGCGTCGGCGATCTCCTCCGCCTCGTTCTTCTGGGTCCCCCACGCCATGAAGAGGTTGGCGAGCACTTGGGCGTTGATCTGAGGCAGCGGCAGCTTGCCGCTCTCGTCCTCGAGCCGGAGTTCAACGGTGCAGCCTTCGCCCGGCGTGTAACCGGCGAAGCCCAGCGGATCGTTCCAGCCCTCGGCCTGGCTGCGGAGCCCGTTGCCGGCCTCGCGGAAATCGACCAGCACGGCGAGCGCCACCTCGAGGGCCGAGTAGGCCTCCACCCGCAGCCGGCGCGCGACCGCCGCGCGTTGGTCGGCCATGAGATCGACCGCCGCCCTGTCCATGAAGGCGAGCAGGGCGGTCATCGCGAACAGCAGCGTGACCATCACGATCACGATCACCGAGGCGCGGCGCCGCGGATCGGCCGGGAGCAGTTGGCGTCGTGGCATGGTCAGAATACCGGCAGGGCCGGGCTCGGCGTCGGCAGCGTGATCACGCCCTCGCGGGCGAGCCGGCCGTGCGTGAATTTGAGCCGGATACGCTGTGGCGTCAGCGGCTGCCCCTGCGGATTGAGCTTCAGGCTCGTCTCCGTCGACCAGCGTTTGGCGTCGGGGTCGTAGTAATCGTAGGCCAGGGCGGTGACGAGCGGAGTGACGAGCGTTTCCCGCGGCGTCTGGGAGTCGAAATCCTTCTCCAGCCGCGAGTGCCAGAGCAGGACCAGTCCCTCGTTGGGCCGGGCCTGCAGGGAGCAGATCACCTCGGGCAGGGGCTGCCCGGGCCAGTCGAAAAGCCGGCTACCCGCGGGAAGCTCGAAGGTGAGCATCTTCTCCATCAGGCCGCTTTGCGGCCGGATTTCCTCGAGACCGATGGGCGCCACGCCGGACCGGGCGGCTGGAGGAAGAGCGGAAGACCTCAGCTCGTGCTCGAGGAATCGTGTCACCGCGCGCACGTGCTGGTCCAGCAGGCGCGGCTCGGAGCCGCGGCCCCAGAGCTCCCCCATCGAGAACACAAGGGTGTTCATCGCGACCAGCAGCAGCCCGACGAGGGTGAGCGCGAGCAGAAGCTCGAGGAGCGTGAAACCCCGCCGATGGCGCGCGTTCATCGGGTCGCTCCTCCGGGTTGCCCGGCCTTCAACTTGCCCTGCAGCTCGAGGATGCGGGTTTTGGCGTCCTCCTTGAGCTTGCCGCGTTCCGCCGCGTCGATGACCCACGTCGGCCGCATGACCACGAAGGACTGCGTGACCCGGTCCGGCTCGGGGCGCGCGGGGTCGCTGATCTCGCAGGTGAACCCCACGCGGAAGACATCCGCCACGTTGGTCGACGCGATCTCGACGCTCCAGCGCGCGCGGTGGCCGGCGGCCGTGGCGAACTCGCCGCCTTCCTCGACCTTTTTGCGGTCGGGTTCGTTGAGGACCAGCTGGCGCGCGAACGCGAAGTCCTCGTTGAGCTGCGCCGCGCGGCCGGCCGTCTCGTAGCTGTTCAGCACGTTGAGATAGGCGGAGGCCAGCATGACCGCGGCCATGGCAAAGAGCGCCATCGCCATCAGCACCTCGAGGAGGGTGAAGGCGCGGGCGCGGCCGCGGGAAGCCTGCTCAGGGCGCGGGTGCATTCGGGTCGGGGGGCGGCGGCATCTCCGCGCACGTCCATGGATCCACCGTCACCGTGCTCACGGAACCCATCCGCGAGAATTGCACGCGGAAGGCGCGGCACGTGCCGTCCCCGTAGAACGGCACGTGCGGGACGGGGCGCGACTCCAGCAGCATCCCTCCCACGAGGATGGTGTTGGCGCCCCGCCCCGAACCGCCGAGGAATTCGACCGTGAGGTCCTGCACGGCCTCCGGGGAGACCCGGAAAGTCTTCAGCGGGCGCTCCTCCCGCGTGAAGCCGTCCTCGGCGACGGTTGTCGGCGCGAGGCCGTCAACCAGGTAGAAATGTTTTTTCTCCGCGTCGAACTTCAGCCGGATCTCGTGTTCCGCGCGCAGCGCGGTCTTGCGCGCCTCCTGCACCGCCTTCCAGAAAACCGCGCGCGGGGTCGTGGGCTCCGGTGAGAGCAGCCGGGAGGAACCTCCGATGAAGACTCCGCCGAGCAGCGCGATCAGCGCGATGCTCAGCAGCATCTCGAGCAGGGTGAAGCCGCCGGTCGCGGCGGTCAGCTGGGAGGGGCGGCGGTGGGGCACGGATCGGCGGCGGCGAGGCCGCGGCGGCGCGCTCCGGCGGGGCCGGAGACGGCCTCGGATTACTTTTCCCCGCCGGCCGCGGAGGACCAGTTGCCGATGTCGTCGGCCGTCCCACTCTGACGATCGGGACCCTTGGACCAGAGATCGTAGCCTCCCTTGTTCCGGGTGCCGGGGTAGGCGTACTGGTAAGTTTCGCCCCACGGGTCGCTGGGAATCTTGCCGTCCGCGACATACGGACCGAACCAACGGTCGGCCTTGTTGGCGGGCCGGGTGGCGAGCGCCTGCAGTCCCTCGCTGGTGGACGGATAGTCGCCCAGGTGGAGGCGGTAGGACACCAGCGCGGTCTTCATGCTCTCCTTCACGAAGATCTCGACCGTGCTCACCTGCGCCCCGCCGAAGATCCGGTCCACGTTGGTGATCGCGAGACCTGCGAGCAGACCGATGATGGCGAGCACCACGAGGATCTCGAGCAGGGTGAACGCCCGGCGGAGGGAACGACGGCGGATGCCGCGAAGGTGGGTTTCTCTGATCATGAGTCGTAGGATGCGAGCGCGCGCGGGCTTGTCGAGACGCGCGGCGCGGGGCGTCAGCGCGCGAGCATGAACGCGAGGGACATCACCACGGTCGGCGCGAGGGCGGCCAGCGCGAGCGGCAGGGGGGAAACCCCGCCCGGGAAGTGACGCGCGAGAATGGCCTGGCCGGCGGGGTTGGGGGCGTTCGCGATCACGGTGAGCCCTCCTCCGGTCACGGCACCCGCGACGACCGCGTATTTCAGGGGGTCCGTGAATCCCGGCACGAGGGAGGCGAGGTAGGTGATCGCGGCGTTATCGTTGAAGGCCGTCAGCACCACGGCGCTGAGGAAAAGGGGCGTCTCACCCAGGCGCGTGAGCACGGGCTCGATCCACCACGACTGCAGGCCGCCATGGATGACGAGCCCGGCGAGGAAGAAGCCCACCAGCACGGGCGGGCGCAGATCGACCGGATTCTGGTGGTGGGCGGTGGCTTGGGCGAAAGCCAGGAAGAACAGCAGCGCTCCCACGCACATCACCGGATGATGGGCGTTCCAGACGGTGAATGCGAGGAAGGCGACGTGGGTCAGCGTGATCCAGAGCGGGGCGCCGGCGCGTTCCTCGGTGGACTCATCTCGATCCGGTCCGGCCGCGGCCAGCGCCCAGAGCTCCCGCCGGAAAACGAGAAAGTAGACCGAGGTCGCGACGATCACGCCGATGATCGCCCGGAGTCCGAAGTTGGTGAACATGAAGCGCAGGTCCCATCCCCACGGGCCAGCCACCATGATCACCGGCGGAGCGGCGAAATGCGTCAGCACACCGCCCACGGAGATATTCACGAAAAGCAGTCCGAGCGTGGCGTAGGCCAGCCGCGGGGCCGGGTTGAGCGCGTAGAACTGGCGCGAGAGCAGCAGGGCGCCGATGGTCATGGCGGCGGGCTCCGTGATGAAGGAACCGAGCAACGGGGCGAGGATGAGGATGGAAAGCCACCAGGCGGCTGGCGTGCCGCCGCCCAGTCCCGCCACGGCACGCAGGCTGCGTTCCGCGAGGTCGAGCACCGGCCGGGTCGCGGCCAGCGTCATGATCACCACCACGAAGATCGGTTCCACGAAGCTGACCTTGCCATCGATGTAGCCCACGACCGCGGGCCAGCCTTTGAACCACGAGATCGCCCCGGCGAGGGCGATCACCCAGATGCCGAACACCGCCTCCACCTCGCCGAGGAAGTGCAGGATCTGTCCCGCGAAGCTCACCTCGCCATCTGCTCCGGCGCGCGCGCGGCGGGCGGCGGCGTGGCGTTCCTCCACCACATGCGCCCAATGTCGGATCTTGGCGCTCAGGAAGGTGTGCAGGATCGCGGCGATGAAAATGCCGGCCGCCACCAGATTGAAGGGCTCGGCGGTCGCGCGGTGACGCAGAACCTCCCAGAGGGTCGCACCCGCCGGATCGCGGTACTGGTCGAGGGGTACGGGAAGCGCGGCGGCGCCGGCGGCTGCTCCCGCCAGCGCCATGGGGACCGGAGACGCCAGCGCCAGCAGAAGTAAACGTCGCATGGACCGAGGGAACCTTCGCCGGCACCCGCGTCAAACCCGGGCGATGCCGGCGCAAAAAAGGCCGGGCCCGCGGGCCCGGCCGGAAATCCAACGGATAGGGCCGGTCAGGCTTTCGCCTCGGCCGGGATGCGCATCGCGTAGAACGAGCGGTACACGAAGACCAGCGCGACGAGGAAGAAGAAGCCGCCGATGATATTTTTCACCCCCTGATCCTTCATCGTCACGGCAATCTCCACCGCGAGAAGGCCGAAGAGCGTGGTGAATTTGATCACCGGATTCATGGCCACGGAGGACGTGTCCTTGAAGGGGTCGCCCACGGTGTCGCCCACGACGGTGGCCGCGTGGAGGTCGGTGCCCTTCTGGCGCAGCTCGACCTCGACGATCTTCTTCGCGTTGTCCCAGGCGCCGCCGGCGTTGGCCATGAAGATGGCCTGGAAGAGCCCGAAGAACGCGATGCCGATCAGATAGCCGATGAAAAAGTAGGCATTGAAGAACGGCAGCGCGAGGGAGAAGCAGAACACGACGATGAAGATGTTCCACATGCCCTTCTGCGCGTACTCCGTGCAGATTCGCACGACCTCCTTGCTGTCCTTGTCCGACGCGGTCGCGGCATCGAGCTTCATGTTCTCCTTGATGTAGACCACCGCGCGGTAGGCGCCGGTGACAACCGCTTGGCAGGAGGCGCCGGTGAACCAGTAGATCACGCTGCCGCCCATGATGAGGCCGAGTATGATCTCGGGCTGCACGATGGAGAGCTTCGGGATCACCTGGCCGAAGAGGTTTTCAAGCAGGATGATGATGCCGAAGACCATCGTGGTCGCGCCGACCACCGCGGTGCCGATGAGCACAGGCTTGGCGGTCGCCTTGAACGTGTTCCCGGCGCCGTCGCCTTTCTCGAGCTGGTACTTGGCGTTCTCAAAGTCCGGCTTGAAGCCGAAGTCGCGCTCGATCTCGCCCGCGATGCCCGGGCGGCCCTCGATCTGCGAGAGCTCGTAGACCGACTGGGCGTTGTCGGTCACCGGGCCGTAGCTGTCGACCGCGATGGTCACCGGGCCCATGCCGAGGAAGCCGAACGCCACGAGTCCGAACGCGAAGATCGGCGCCGCGAAGAGGAACTTCTCGGGCATGATCGAAAGCAGCGCGGGGTTCTGCGAGAAGTGGTAGGAGACCCACATCAGCACCATGATGCACAGCCCCATCCAGAAGGCGGAGAAGTTGCCGGCGACGAAACCGGACAGTATGTTCAGGGAGGCGCCGCCGTGCTTGGAGCAATTGGTGACTTCCTTCACGTGGGCGGAGTTCGTGCTCACGAAGATCTTGGTGAACTCCGGGATTACCGCCCCGGCGATCGTGCCGCAGCTGATGATCACCGAAAGCACCCACCACAGGGCCGGGTGGATTCCCGTCTGGTGGGCCAGCAGGAAGTAGGAGGCGGCAAAGGTGATCGCGATGGAGACCGCGGAGGTGATCCAAACGAGGTGCGTGAGCGGAGCCTCGTAATCAAAGTCCTTCGCCGAGCCGTATTTCGCGCGACTCAGGCCCTGGTTGAAGAAGTAGGAGACGAGCGACGTCACGATCATCAGCGCGCGCATCACGAACAGCCAGATGATGAGGATGGCGCACACCGCGGGGCTGCCGGCGAGGGCGAGGGCGAGGAAGGCGATGAGCGCAACCCCGGTCACACCGTAGGTCTCGAAACCGTCGGCCGTGGGCCCGACACTGTCACCCGCGTTGTCGCCCGTGCAATCGGCGATCACGCCGGGATTCTTTGGGTCGTCCTCAGGCAGCTTGAAGACGATCTTCATGAGGTCGGAGCCGATATCGGCGATCTTGGTGAAGATGCCGCCGCAGATGCGCAGGACGGCGGCGCCGAGGGATTCCCCGATCGCGAACCCGATGAAGCACGGGCCCACAAGATCCCGCGGCAGGAAAATCAGGATGCAGATCATGAAGAACAGCTCCACGCAGACGAGGAGCAGTCCCACGCTCATGCCGGAGCGCAGCGGGATTCCGAGCGTCGCGAGGGCGTTGCCCTGCAGCGCCGAGAAGGCCGTGCGGGAGTTGGCGACCGTGTTGATCCGGATGCCGAACCACGCGACGCCGTAGCTGCCGGCGATGCCCAGGATGGAGGACAGCAGAATCACGACGACCTGGCCCGCGGTCATGTGGGCAAGGAAGCCGAAATAGTACACCATGCTCCCCGCGATCAGCAGCCAGAGGATCGAGAGGAATTTACCCTGCGTGAAGAGGTAGGTTTTGCACGTCTCCCAAATCGTGTTGGAGACCGAGCCCATCGACGGATGCACCGGCAGCGCTTTCGTCTGCTGGTATTGGATCAGCCCGAAGATCGCTCCGATCACGCAAAACGCGATGCCCGCGTACATGAGCGTGATGCCGCTCACGCCACCAAGGCCGTCGAACGTCACCTTCGTAAGGTCGGGAATATTGATGTTCGCTTCGCTGGCTTGAGCGCCGGACGCCAGGGCCGCCAGCATGATGCAGGCAGCCCAAAGGAGGGGTTTTTTGGGGATCATCGGGTTTTTTGGAACAGGGGTTTAGATAATTGCGGCCGTGAGGCGATATGCCGCGCGCCGTTGACTGTCGTGAGCCTGGTTCCGTTCTGTGAGTTTGTGCACAGGCCCGCGAGGCTTTAGTCGCTGAGGGTTGGCAGCTTCAGCCTACCTAATCCGGTCGCGGCTGGGCATTAATTCCACGGTTCTTTGCGGCAGAGAACCCGCTGGAGAGGGCTGTTTTGGTCGTGGATGACGGCGGTTCGGACGAAGAAAACAGGCAAGGTTAAGCTGGCCTAGGTGCTAGTTGCATCCGCAACCACTTCCCCCGACGCCTCTTCCGCCGGTTGCAATCTCTCGGGAAAAGTAAGTGTGCTCCATCATCGCAGAGTGGACCGGATCACGGTCCGAACGCATGGAATAACTCGACAGGGTTGCACGCTCCCATGGTTTTACCCTGACCAGATCGGTGCTGGAACAGCCCGAGCCGAGCAGGGTCAAGGTTGCGGCCAGCATCGCGTTGCGGATCGATTTGAGGTTCATGAGTTGATTTCCGTCACTGTCATGGGCGGGAGGTTCAGCGCTTAGGCTCCGCCAAGAGCACCTCGATTTGCCGGCGTAACTCGGACTCAGTCCGCTCCCCGTGGAAGCCTTGGTGCACGAGCCTAACCTTGCCATCGCGGCCAAGTAGGAAACTGGTCGGCAGGGTGGGCACCTCCACTTGGCGCACCAATTCCTGGCGGTGGTCGTGCAGGGCAGGGAAGTCCGGGGAAAGTTTTTTCACGAAAGCGGCCGCCGCGGCCGGGTTTTCGTCGATGCCCACCGCCACCACGGCAAATCCCCGGCTTGAGAACTCACGATGCAGCTTTTCCATCGCCGGAAACGACGCCTTGCATGGTGCGCACCAGGACGCCCAGAAATCCACCAGCACGACTTTGTCGGCCAACTCCGGGAAGGCTCCGCCGGCAATGACCTTGAGACGACCCGGTTCCAGCCGGGGGAAGGCATCGCCTTCCTTCACCGCGGCATCGGCCGGACCAGCGCAAGCCATCCCCAGAAAAAGGGTAGTCAGCAGTCTTCGCCACCCGGCTGAGTTCATGGGATTAGGACACCACATAATTGAAAAATCCTCTGGTTTGGGCGCGTGCGTTTTCAGTGATGATCAGGCCCTCGGCGCCCGGAAAGGACTGGATGAACTCAATACCCTTGGTCACCCCGAGAACAAAGGCGGTCGTCGACAGAACCCCGGCCTGAAGGCAGCTTCCGGTGACGACCGTAGCCTGCAGACAGCCGTTGGCGACGGGACGGCCGCCTCGAGGGTCGACAATGTGCCCGTACTTTCGGCCGCCGATCACCACCCGCCGGATGTAGTCCCCGGATGAGGCCACTCCTTTGCCGATGACCGCGATGCTCCCGTTCGTCGTCTCTGGCCGAACGGGATCCTCAAGACCGATGTGCCAGGCGGGTCGGTCCGGCGGCTGACCGAGCGCTTTCAAGTCGTGGCCGAAGTCGATCAAGGCGCTGGAAATGCCGTTTTGGACGGCGATCTGTGCGGCCATATCGACCGCGTACTCCTTGCCGAAGCCGCCGAAGTCCAAGGCCATGCCCGGCTCGGGCAGGAAAACCTTTCCGGGGGAGCGTTGAACCTTCCTCCAGCCAACCAGCCGGCGGGCGGCTTCGACCTCGGAGTCCGTCGGTAGGCTAGGGTTATCCGCACGGTAGTTCCAGAGGCGAAGCAGCGGCAGCGCGGTCGGATCAAGCACCCCCTGGGTCATGAAATGCAGCGTGTCGCAGAGTTTAAAGAGGGTCTCCATCTCGACATCCACCGGCACCCATTCCCTCCCGGCGGCCGCGTTGATGCGGCTCAACAGCGACTCGGGTCGGAAGCGCGAGTACTTCGCCTCAAATGCTCCCACCCAGCCGGTGACAGCCCGCTCGAAGTGCGTCGCCTGGGTTTCCCCGCCGGGCGCGGCGTACTGGACCTCGCAGTTCGTCCCCAGTGCGGCGAAGGAAAGTCTTCGCAGCGGTGTCGTCGCGGACCCGCTCGCGGGAGCTGGCGGGGGAGCACGATGGGACTGGGCGATGTAGGCCAATGATTTTGAGCGGTTATCTCTCGCCGGGGAAAATCCTACCAGAGGAAGCGTCCACCGACGGTGATGATGTTGGCGCGACAGTAGGCGCTCTGCGGCGTCACTCGATCCGTGCCGCGCATGTCGTAGCGTTCGAACGCGACGTCGAATTGCAGCGAGTCAGTGGCGTCCCAGACCAGCTTCAGGCCGTAGGTGAAGGTTTGCAGGGCCGAGAGCCGGTAATCGGATGAATAAAAGGGCCCGCTCGGCCTTGGTGGTCCGGCCAAGGGGGTGATCGCCGTGCCATCGAAGCGGTAGCGATAAAAGCTCGCGGCGCTCTGGTCGTGAAGGCGCGCCATCGGTCGCAGGATCCATTTCTCCCCGATTTGCTGGAACCACGCCGCCTCGAATGTGTGGGCGCTCGTGTCGTAAGAATCGCGATAGTGGCGATAACTCGCATCCAGGGTGCCTCTGGACTCCGGGAAGGCGCGATTGTAGCCCAGAAACAGGATCCACTTCGCGCGTTCGGCCGGCCGATTCTCGGCAAACGTCAGTGGCAGGAAAACACCCGGGATAACCTCGGTGTTCTTTTGCACCAACTTGTAGGGGTCGGCGAGGTAACCGCGCGCCCGGCCCCACGAAAGGTTGGCGGTCACGGAGGTACGCGGGTCGAGCAACTGGGTTACGCCGGCGATGAGATCGAGTGAGCGCTTACGCTCCCATTCTTTCCGGTGGAATACGCGTACTTCATCGGAGGTGCCCGCGGTGCCGAGCAGCAGCGTGGTGTTCTTCCGGTTGAATTCGCTCAGGGTATTGAGTGACCATCCGTCGGAAACGTAGTCGCTCTCGCGGCTGTTGCCCGCGCCCACCGCCACATTCACGCCGTCAAATTGGTGCGCGTAGCCGGCGTTCCATGCTTCCCGACGCTCCGTGAGCGTCGAAAGAGGGACCTCGGCGCTTCCCGTGGGTGCCGGTTGGCCGGTCGGCGTGGCGCCCGCGATCGAGTCTATGACGCCGTCCACCTTCAGCCGCCCCACGGTTCCCAGCGTCTTCTCCACCGCGGCGCCGTGGACCTTGATGGCCACCCGACCGCCCATTTCCCGATAGTCCTGAAACTTGTAGCGTACAGCGTCCTCCGCTCGGGCGGACCGGGGCTGGGCCAGCATCACGAGAAATCCCAGCAGCGCGGGCCGGAGAAAGACGGGGGGGCGGGCGGTCATCGCGGTAGGGTTGGGGTTAAGGGAATCGACGGCGAGCCGGCTGCAAACGAAGATTCCCGCCGTCCGGGTCGCGCGGCTCGGGAAAAAGTCGCGTTATAACCGCCGGTCACGGTTTGCCGGCGGTCGCGGGGCTCACGCCGACATGAACCCGAGGTCGGGTTTCGCGAAGCGGCCGATGTTGGGGAGAATGACTGGGATATTGGTGGCGCTCACTCCGAACCAGCGGGCGAGCGTGGCGGCATATTCGTCCACGCTCGTCGTGGGAATCCACGTGCCGCGCGTACCGCTGTCGCTCGGGCCCCCCAGGCGCAGGTCCGGCATTTGCCCGTACATCGCGCCCCCGCGGACGGCGCCTCCGAGCACGAAATGATGGCTGCCCCAGCCGTGATCGGAGCCGTCGCCGTTCGTGTTGTAGGTGCGCCCGAAATCGGAGCCGGTGAAGACGGTGACCTGGTTCTCGGCGTTGATCTGCGCGAGCGCCCGGTAAAACGCATCGAGGGACCGGCTGATGTCGCGCAGCAAGTTGGTATGCGCCCCGCTCGAGGTGTTGCCGAGGGTGACCTGGTTGTCGTGCAGGTCGAAGCCGCCGATGCGCACGAAGAAAATCTGCCGCGTGAGGTTGAGCTGCCCCTGCGCGTTCACGAGCCGGGCCACCATATGCAGCTGCTGGGCGAGCCGGGTGTTGGTGACGCCGTTGAAGATCTGGGCGAACGGACTGGCGCCGGTGATGATCGAGGAAAGCAGCGAGCTCGTGCCGAGGGCGCGGTTGGTCAGACCACCGAACGCGGCTTCGAGCAGGCTGGGGCTCTGACGCGCGAGGGTGTCGTTCAACGCCGTGGTTCGAAGTCCGTTCGCCGAGGTGCCGGTACCGCTGCCGGTGAGCGAGATCGTGCCTCCGGTGCCGACGGCGTACTGTTGTACCACCCGGCCGATCTGGAAGGTATTTTGACCGTCCAACGTCATCATCATCGAGATGCGGTTGTTCGAGTTCAGCGCGTTGGTCAGGTCGGCCACGCGCCCGCCCCAACCGGTCGCCACCTCGGAGAAAGGTTTGTCGGCGACGCTGGTCTGCCATTCGACCTGCTGATCGTTATGCGAGAAAAGCTGGCGCGGCCGAAGCTCCGGCCGCGCGTTGTAGGTCTCGCGGGTCAGGGGGTAGGCCAGCGTGCCGGTGTTGGCGATCACGGCGAGTTTGCTTCGGTCGTAGAGCGACTTGAGCTCCGTCATTGCCGGATGCAGCGCCCAGGCGCGACCGTCGCCTCCCGGAGTCGTGATGGGCAGCAGGCTCGACTGGGGAAGCGAGAGCGCGGTGCGGGCCGCGGAGTAGGCCGTGTAGCCGGCGTTATCGGCCGGCACCACGAGATTGTTGGCGTCGTTTCCACCCGCAAAGAATAGACAGACGAGCGCCTTGAAATCTGGTGCCGGCGCACCGGCGCGTGCCGGTGTCGATAGGGTGTCGGGGCTGGCCGCTCCTCCCATCAGGCGAAGCTGGGCCAGGGTGGAGACAAGGCCGGTGGAGCCCACCGAGGCGCAGCAGGCGCCGACAAAGCGGCGGCGGGTGAGGTCGAGATCGCGGGTCTTGGGATTCATGGTGCTCCTATTTCTGCACGGCCCCCTGTGGTACGGTAACGGTGAGGTACATCGCCGAACGCACGCGCTCGAGATCGCTGCCTCCGTACGTGCTCGCCGTGCTGTTTGGCATGGCGGTGATGGCGGTGACGAAACGGTCGGTGACCACCCGCGGCAGCGCTCCCCCGGCGAGGATGAGATTCATCCGGTCAACAAGCGCGCGGGGGTTGCGAGCCAGGGCCAGCGTGGCCGCATCGAGCTTCACTCCCAGTGTGCCTTCGGCTGGGTTGGCGGTGGAAGTGGTGCCCGCGATGCCCGACCGGCCTGCATAGATGAAGTTCCAGAGTTGGTTCGGGATGCTGATGGCGGTGGTGTCGGTTACGATCTGGTACTCCGGAGCCACCAGCCCCGCCGCCGCCAACGTTCCGGGCTGCACGAAGTCGGGTTCGAAGAAATTGAACACGGTCGGGGCCCGCAGGGCCGCCTGCGCGAGATTCGTCTCGGGATTCGCGAAGAGGAAGCGCCCATTGTTGGCTCCTCCGTCGAAGGCGCGCAGGATCGCCGTCGTGCGCAACAGCGGCTCCTTTAGTTTGCCGTAACTTGCCGTGGTCGCGAGGGCGGCGGACCGGGCTTCGTAGTCCAGCAGGAGCGCGCGGACCACGGCGCCCAGATCGCCCCGCACTCCGGCTCCGTTGTTCGCGAAGATTTGGGCCACGCGATAGACGTAGCCCGGACTGGGGTTGGAGGTCACGAGGCGCTGGATCAGTTGCCGCACGAGGAAAGGTCCCGCGTTAGGGTGGTTGAAAAGCGTGTCGAGGGTGTCCTTGAGATTTTGCGGGGGTGTTTGGCGTGCGGGAAGTTTTCGGCCCGTGATGATCGTCTTCTCCCCTTCCTCGTGAAACGCCGGGTAAAACATCATCGGTCTCAGGTAATTCGCTGGTTCGCCACGGAAGTTCGGCGCCGGCGCCGCCGAGTAGAAGCCCAGGCCGGTGAACACTTTGGCCATCTCTGAAATCGTGCGGTTGTCGTAGGTCGGAATCGGGGCGCCGACCTCGTTCAGCCTCGGCAGTCCATCCGGCTGCAACTCCATCAGCCCGACCGAGAACAGCTGCATGATCTCGCGGGCGTAGTTCTCATCCGGCGCGGTGAGTTGTCGGCCGGAGGCGTCAAAGGTCGCCTTGGCGTTCCGCAGCGAGCTGAGGTAGATTCCCATTACAGGGCTAAGGGTGATTTCCTCTAGAAGCTGGCGGGCGTTTCCAAAGGCTCCTCGCACGAGGATGTCGTAGTAGTTCGCGAGCGCCCGGGGGTTGTTGGCGAGAGTCGGATTTACGTCGGACACGACGAAGATCTGGCTCAGCGCGAATGCCACGCGCTGCCGCAGCTGATCCCGGGCCGTCAACGCGGTTCGCCACCACGCAACCTGCCGGTTCTGCTGGTTGTACTGCGGGTTGTCGCCCACCGCCGAATAGGTGCGGAAATCCTCATCAGTCGCATCCAGATGGAACGAGGGTGGCGCCGCCATTTGCGCTGTAATCCAAGTGTCGAGATCGGCCTGCCGCTTCCCGCTGAGTGCATCGATCTCCGCTCCGGTGGGTCCGAAGGTGGCTTGGATCAGGAACCTTGCCGCATCCGTGGCCGCGAGCGCCTCGTCAGCTAGACGAGGCGGTGCCGCCGGAGCCGTCCAAACCGGGCGCGCGCTGGATTGCACAAACGACCCGCGCAGCTCGCCGGCCGGGAAACCTGCGGTTTCGATGCTTAGGAACACGCGGCCTTCCTTCAGGGCCTTCACAATCTCGGCGGCTGTAGTGGTCCCGCTATCCGTGATCACCCAAGCTTGGCCAGACACCTGGCCGATCGGCAGTTTGAAGAGGTCGGCTCCCACCTCGCCGGGATTGCCCAATCTCAGGTAGGCCACGGTTTGGGCTGAGGTCAGCGCCGAGAAGCTGGCACTCACGAGTGCGACCCGCTCGTCAGAGCCCAACTGGATGCTCGCGGATCCAGATGCCGTTGAGGCGGAAGCCCCCGGCGGCGTCCGCAGGGAAGCCAGAAACAGGGTCGGTTGGTTGAAGAAAAGAGTGACCAGCGCGCTCCGGTCCGCCGCCAAAGAGTATCCGGTGCCTGAGCCGAGCGTGAGAACCAGATCGCGGTTGATCGTGGCGGTGCTAGCCGAGCTCGCGGCGGTGATCGAAACGTTCGCGTAGTCGGCCCCGGCCGGAATGGTAACCGAATTCGGCACCGGGTTGTAGTCGCGTCCCGCTTCAGCCGATCCGCTCAGAGCAAAATTCACCGTCATCGGCTGGGTCGTGCTGCCGGCGCGAGATATACGGAAAACCGCTGGCGCACCTCCCCGGTTGTCGGTGGCCGAACTCGCCGCGACCACACTAACTGTCGCTAGTGGATCCGGGGTCAGGTCGTAGACTTCGACCAACGCGATCCCGGAGCTGCCGCCCGCACCGCTCACTTGGACCGAATACCCTTTTCCCGGTGGCAGGTCTATCAGGAGAGCGGAGTCTCTCGAGCCGGCGGGGAACGCAAACGCTCCGGCTTGGGCGAAGGCCGATGAAAGCGCCGGCCCGTCCGTTGAGCTCCAATTGTCGTTCGAGCCGATCTGCCGGGCAGTGTCCGATTCGATGACTGCGATGAAGGGATCGGCCAGCGCGCCGGAAACTCCGAGCCCCGTCAGCGCTGGTCCCGCGGCTCGAGCGAGAATGCGTCGCGAGGGACCGCCGGGGGCGACTGCCAGTCCGGAGATCAGAACACCGGCGCCGGTTCCCACTCTCGCGCGCGTGGATAAGTTTCGGAGGCGTGCCTCGCCGGACACATCATAAACCTCTACTAGCGCAATCCCAGTACCCTCCGCGACCCCACGTACGATGGCGGTGTAGGCTCCCGGGCTTAACGTTACGGTAGCCGCGGCATCTCTGCTGTTTGCCGCAATCGGGAAGGCGCCGACCTGGGAAAACGCGGTGACACCTCCCACGGAGGCTGTGGTCCAGTTGTCGTTCTCTCCGATGAGGCTGTCTCCGGAATAAAGCTCTATCTTGGGATCGGCCAGCGCGCCGGAAACGCCGAACCCCGTCAGCGCCGGGCCAACTGCGCGGATTAGCACGGTCTTGGGTGCTCCCGGCCCAATCGCAAAGCCGACGAAAGCCGCTTCAACGCCAACCCCCGCTTGGGCGCGCGTGGAGAAGTTCGCCATCCGCTGGTCGAACTCCGCCGCGCGGGAAAGTCCAGGGCCGAGCCAAAATAGAACGAGAAATGCAAGTAGACGAGGGAGTGTCTTTCGCGGCATGGGTGAAACGTCTCCGTGTTGGACCCGACAGGGGCGACTGGGGGTTTGCGCCTTTGGGGCATAACAGGGGTTACGAATTGTAACCATCGCGTCAACCCGGCTTGTCGCTCGCAGAACCTGCGATCGCGCAATTTCGGCGCAGGCTCCACGATACCGAGGGGCCGGAGAGGGCGTTCCGCGGCCGAAGCGGGTTTTGATCGCCTCCTAATGTCTCCAGCTTACCGATACGTAATGCCCGCCCGTCCTTTGGAAGAAACGGTGGTTAAAAAAAATCAAAAAAGATCTTGCACGGAGCAAAGCGATTTGCACCGTCTTCCCTCCCTCGCCTGGATAGGAGCTTCGAAGATCTCGAAGAGACTACTCGGCGATGGATGACGGATGTTCTCTCAAAAAATAATTTTCCAAAAAGTTTGGGAAATCTCTTGACGGCGGCACACCACCTTGGTTGCCTCCACCTCTTTCCCCAGAAATGGGAGATCTTTGAAAATTACTTTGTGCGATTGATTGGGACCCCCAATCAAAACTTAAAATACAGCTCCAGCTCCGTGCTGGAGTTTCGTAAGTAGTTCATGAATCACTAGGTTCATAACTCTTCTTTTCGGAGAGTTTGATCCTGGCTCAGAATGAACGCTGGCGGCGTGGTTAAGACATGCAAGTCGAACGGTTTTCGTTGAAAGGCAACTGGATACGAAAGCAGTGGCGAACGGGTGCGTAACACGTGAACAATCTACCTCTAAGTGGGGAATAGCTCGCCGAAAGGCGAATTAATACCGCATGTGGTCGGGGCTCGCATGAGCCTTGAACTAAAGTCAGGGACCGCAAGGCCTGACGCTCGGAGAGGAGTTCGCGGCCTATCAGCTAGTTGGCGAGGTAACGGCTCACCAAGGCTAAGACGGGTAGCTGGTCTGAGAGGATGATCAGCCACACTGGAACTGAGACACGGTCCAGACACCTACGGGTGGCAGCAGT
>CAIUOU010000184.1 GCA_903900845.1 uncultured Opitutia bacterium | reverse complement strand
TGGGGCGGCGTGGTCGGCATCACCAACTCCCTGCCGTTCATCGACGGTGGCGAGCTGCGCAAGCCGGAGTTCGCCCCCTACTCCAAGGACGGACGCAATTGGATCATCGAGGGACAGGGCGTGGATCCCGACATCGTCGTGGATAACGACCCCGCCCGCGAATTCCGCGGTGAGGACCAGCAGCTCGACCAGGCGGTCGAGGTCATTCTCGAGGAGCTGAAAACCAAGGGCCAGACCCTGCCGCCCCCGCCTCCGGGACCGATCAAACGCTGAACGGAAGGGGCCGGCCGGCGGTGATCAAAGCAAGCGGAGGACCTCGATGATCTTCCGCTTGAGCATCCGACGCCGTTCCACCCCGACGGTGCCTAGCTGGGCCACAAGGTCATCCTTCGCGACACCGTAGACGTAGCCGCAGTTGATCGCGGTCAAAAAATCCAAACCGTCCGCGCCATTGAGCAGCACCTGATGAGCACGGGCAGGGCTGCCGGGGGACACTTTTTTCCCGTGAAGAACATTCACGCGCAGAATACGCTCATCGCTACAGTACTCCTCATTGGATACGATAACCGCCGGATGCAGGTCGCGATCCGTTGGACGGAACCTGAGACGGACCACCGCCCAAGGGCGAATTTCGACTCCGTGCCGGTTTTTCTCCGTAGCGGGCCGGAGTCTGCAGGGGCGGCATTTATCCGCGCGATTTTCTCATCGTTGGGCTGAAAATAGCCAACCAGCCGGACCGGGACCGGGTCGGGCAAAACGCAGGGCACGAGCTGCATTAGATCGGTCCCGTTTTGAAGAATGATCGTTTCCCCTTTCTTGGCCTGCGCGAAAATTCGGCCGAAGTTCCGCTTCGCTTCGGAGATTCTGATCGTCTTCATTAGACTCAAGCAAGGCTCACCCGGACCTCGCGTCATGGAACAGGCTCAAACCCCGACCTGAGGCGAGCTGGCACTCGCCTCGGATCGGCCTTAAGTCCGGACGGCCACCGCCAAGCTCAGGCGGTCACGAGGTCGATCACGGCCGGGTGGACGAGCCGCTCGAAGTCGGCGTAGGCCATCGTCACGGTCTCCGTGTGGGAGCCGGCGTTGAACGTGATGTCGCGCTCGCGCGTCAGCCCGGCGGAAACATGGACCTTCAATCCATACATCGGGCCGAGCGGCGGCATCGCGCCGACCTCGCAGTCGGGGAAGTACTCCTGCATCTCCCGCTCGGTCGCGAGCTTCACGTTCTCGTTCTCCAGCATCTCGCGCAGCTCGTGGATCAGGATCCGGCGGTTGGCGGGTAGCACCAGCATCGACGGCACGTCATCGACCTTGATCACGATGGTTTTCGCGAAGCTGCGGGTGGCGACGTGCGCCGACACCGCGACCTCCGCGGCGGTGAACGCCGGCGAGTGACTCGTGGTCACGTACTTTATCCCATGCTCATCGAGGTAGTGGAACAGACGGTTGGCAGTCATGCATCCTCCTTGGTCGATCTTTTGCGTCGCGCTTGGGCGGCCGGAGCCGCCGGCCGCGACGCGGCTCAGGCACCTCCGGGAACACCTGAACCTACGCGCCCCCGCCGCGAAGTAAAACCGCGGAAGCAATCGGGCCATCGGCACCCGGACCGGGTTGGAATTGCCGCCCCTGGAGGTGTGTATCGCTTATGTTGACCAAAAGCCTGCGGCGGGCTGGCCGCCGCGGCTACACCGATCGCGGCTCAGACGTGTCCATCGGTGCTCATCCGTGGTTACTCACCCGCGGAGCGAGTCGGGAGCGCGATGCGACCTGAGGCTCTTGCCTGTGGATCGGACTCTGTGAACCCGGCTCGGGCCTCTGTGCCCTCTGAGTTCCAACTCAACTTCCCTTCGATTGCAGCTCCGCCGCGTTAGGTCCTCTCCCTATTTCCCCCGCAGCGCGTCGAGCACGATGCCGGGGGTGAGGAGTTCGGGGAGGATGACCGGCTGATCGCGGCCGGGTTTCCAAAGGACATTGAAGGGCACGGCGGACCGCTGGAAGCGAGCGAGCTCGGTGGTGATGCGCGGGTCCTTGTTGGTCCAGTCGGCGCGGAGCGCGACGATGCGGTTTTCGGCGAAGTACCGCAGCACCTCGTCGGACGCGAAAACGATCTTCTTGTTCGTCTGGCAGGTGGCGCACCAGCGGGCGGTGAAGTCGACGTAGATCACGCGCCCCTCGCCGCGGAGCTTCGCCACCGCTTCGGGGCTCCAAGCGTCCCACACCACCGCCGGGGGTTGTCCGGCCGCCGGGGTCGCGCCCGCGTTAACGGATCGCGGCCAGCCGAGCCACAGGCCCGCGGCGCCGACCACCACCAAGCCGGCGACGCCTAAACGGGCGCGGCTGGCGGAGGCGCCGGGCGCGTTCCAGCGGCCGTAGATCCAGACCGCGAGCGCGATCACGGCGAAACTGAGCAGCGTCCAGAGGAAGCCTTCCTCGCTGGTCTGCGCCGCCAGCACCCAGACGAGGTAACCGACCGTGCCGTAGAGCGGGAAGGCCATGAACTGCTTGAAAGTCTCCATCCACGCGCCGGGCCGCGGCAGCACCTTAACCGCCCCGGGAAAGATCGACAGCAGCAGGTAAGGCATCGAAAGCCCCAGCGCGATCGAAGTGAAGATCGCGAATGATTCCAAAGGCGGCACCGCGAGCGCCGCGCCCAGCGCCGGCGCGAGGAACGGCGCGCTGCAAGGCGTCGCCACCACCGTGGCCAGCACGCCGGTAAAAAAAGATCCCGCGTAGCCCGACTTCATCTGCAACTCGCCACCCACCGCGGTCGCCGAGAGGCCGAACTCGAAGACGCCGCTCATATTCATCCCGAACACCAGCAGCAACACCGCCAGCCCGTAGACGAACGGCGCCGACTGCAGCTGGAAGCCCCAGCCGAGTTGATCGCCCCCCGCCCGCAGCACCGCCAGCGCACCGGCCAGCAGCCAGAACGAACCCAGCACGCCGCCAGTGAAAACCAGCCCGTGCGCGACGATCCGACCGCGCTGGTGTCCGGCTTGATTCACGAAACCGAGAATCTTGATACCCAGCACCGGGAAAACGCAGGGCATAAGGTTCAGGATCAGGCCGCCCAGAAACGCGAGCAGGAGCGTGCCAGCCAGCGAACCGGCCGCGGCCGCCGGCGCCGCCGTCGACGCACCGCCTGAAGCCGCGGCCGCCGTGGATTTCGCCGCGGATGCCGCGGGCGCCGCCGCCAAGGCAACGTCCACCGCCAGACCGGGCAAAGTACCCTCGGCATTCCAGCCATTAGCGGCCGTCACCACGCCGACGAGGCGCTTTGCGTCGGCGGGTGCGGACGCATCGGCTTTCAGTTTCAAGGTATAGATCCCGCCTTCCGCCGAGAGCACCTGCGGCAGATCGTAGGCCACCAGTCCGTCGGCCGCGAAGAAATGGAGCGCACCCGGGGCATGCGCCGGCCCGGAGCCGCCGGCAGCCTTTACCGCAAGGGTGATGTCGCCACCGACCCGGGATGCCGAGACAGCCCAACCGGGATCGGCCCGCGGCAACCGAGCCAGCACCGCGCCGATTCTGGCGCCCCACTCCGCAGCGGGAACCGGCGGCTCGGTCGTCACCAGCAACGTGAGCGAGACCTCAGTATTGCCGGGGATGCAGACGTCCTCGCACATCAGCCAATCCGCCGTCGCCTTGAGCTGCACGCGGGAACCGGGCTTGAGGTCGGCCGGCGGCGTAAGCGTGACCGGCAGCAGCAGATCGTCCTCGTAGCCATTGCCGGTGACGTTGCCCTTCTTGTCGCGCAGGACCTTTGGCGCGGGCCAGAGGATGTCACCGGCCTTCCAACCCTCGGGCAACTTCCAGGCCAGCGAAGTGGCGAGCCCCGTCCCGGGATTGATCCAATACGTGTGCCAGTGCTCCTTGTGCTGCAGCCGGAGGGCGACAGTGATCGGACGGCCCGGCTGAATCGAGGCATCGGCCGCGACCAGCGAGGCCCGCACCTGCGTCTGCGCCAAGGCGGGAAAAGCCGTCGCGAGCGCGGTGAGCAGGAGTGCGAAAATGGCTCTGAAGCGGAAGGTCATGGCGGAAATTCAGTGAGGGAATCGAGGTGGTGCAAATTCAGGCGCGCCCTTCCCTGGAGCCGCGCCCTCGACGGTGGAAGCCAGTCGCGCCCTCAGGCGAAGGCCGCCCGCATCTCGTCGAGATGGCGCGGCACGGCGGTGGCGGGGTCTTCTTTGCCCTCGTACTCGAGCGCGACCCAGCCTTGGTAGCCGCCATCGCGCAGGAGCCGCGCGAGTTTCTTGAAGTCCGCGGCCTGCCGGGCGCCGCCGGCCGGCTGAAGTTCGGATTTAAACTGCACGTTGACCGAATAGGGCACGCACTCCGCGAAATCGCGGTAGGGATCGGCGGTGCGGAAATTGCCTGAGTCGAGGTTGATCCCGATCCAGGGGCTCTTCACCGCCTTGACCATCGGGAGCAACGTCGCCGCGCTGCCGATCGAGTCGTGGTTCTCGAGTCCTAGGAAAATGCCTTTCTTCCCGGCGTAATCGCAGCACTCCTCGAGCGCGCCGACCACGAGCTTGTCGGCCGCGTCGCGCGGAATCTCCTTCGTGACGCCCGCGAACACGCGGATGTGCGGCGCGCCAAGGGCGGCGGCGCGGTCGATCCACTGTTTGGTGAGCGCGATCTCGGCGTCGCGCTTCGGGCCCTTCGGATGCGAGAAATTGTTGCCGATCGCCGTGCCGCTGATGGCTACCCCGCGCAGGAATGCGTGGCGCCGCAGCTTGATCATGTAGGCCTCCGTCTCCTCGGCGAAGAAGTAGGTCGTCGGCTCGGCGTCGCAACCGTGCGCCGCACAGTAATCGATGAACCGGAACATGTCGGTCGCCTTGGCCGCCGGCACCTTGGGGTTCGGTTTGCCGCGCATGATCGGGAACGTGTCGCGGAACGAGTACGCGGCTAGGCTTAGCCGGAGCACCGGTTTGCCCGCGCGGCCGAGCGGATTGGACGCGGCGGCGCGGAGGGAAGCGGGCGCGGCGATCGCGGCGAGGCCGGCGGCAGCGCCCGCCTTCAGGAATTCACGGCGGGGGAACGAGGTCATGGGGAGCATGGGGAAGAGAGAACACAATCACCCCTTCGCGCACCGGCAACGGATTTCCCGGAACAACGGCTGACCAGCGCCCTCGTCTCTTTTACTCCTGCTTCGGCCGCTTGCCCTTTTTACCCCCGGGGCCACCCGGCGGCGGACCGCGCCGCAGAAAACTCGGATCGGGCGTGCCGTGCCAGAAGCGCGGGATGAAAGGAAATGCGTCGGTGAGCACGTAATGATACGTGCCGCCGGGAAACTCCGGCGTGGGACCGGTGCGCCCGTTGCAGGCGTCGAGATCACCCGCTCCGGCGACGAACTCCCAGTCGCGCACGTAGGCGCCGTCGGGCGTGCCGCCTGGGCCGCCTTCGCGCCGGCCCGCTTTCAAGCGGTAGCTCGGCGTGGCGAGTTTCAAGGCGCCCGCGGGATTCGCGGGATCGGCCGGAATCCATGGCAAGTAGATGGGAAATCCGTCCGCCGCCCATCCGATGAGCGCCATCCGCGGCTGTCCGCCCGTGAGTTTCTCCAGCAGCGCCACGGGCAATCCGTGATAATGATACGCCCCGGTCGGCTGCACGTGACCGTGTTCGCGATCGAGCCCGAGGTTCCGGCCACCGCCCAGCGCCTCGTATTGCCAGCCGCTCGAACGATCATCCTGCCACCATTCCGCCGCGCCGGGATCGAGCACCACACCGTTCACCGCGATTCCGAACGGGCTCATGCCCAACGGCGTCGGAGTCGCCGCGGCTTGGGGCAGCAGCGGAACGCGGAACTCATGCCGCTGCGGCGCGATCCGGTTCGGATTACCC
>CAIUOU010000183.1 GCA_903900845.1 uncultured Opitutia bacterium | reverse complement strand
CGCCTCAAGATTGGTTTTCCTTCCTCCGTGCCTTCCGGGTGTTCCGTGGGCCGCCCAGCTAGGTTCAGTGTCCTTCGTGTGTTTCGTTGGTTCCCTAAGGGGTCAGGGCGTTGGTTGTTTGATGGTTCCCTAAGGGGTCAGGGCGTTGGTTGTTTGAAGTCACCCCCCAGCCGTGATCGCCAAAAAACGCCCAACGCCCTGACCCCTTTTGTGAGGTGGCGTCGAAGACCCACGAAGACCTTTCGGCATCAGCTTCAGAATCATCCGCGGCTGCAGCCGGGGCTACACCGCCTCGCCTCAAGATTGGTTTTCCTTCCTCCGTGCCTTCCGGGTGTTCCGTGGGCCGCCCAGCTAGGTTCAGTGTCCTTCGTGTGTTTCGTGGTTCCCCGCTTTCGCTCCGTGGTTGGCCGCCTCCATCGCGGGAGCCGTGGTTCACTGCAGCCCTGAGTTCCTGATTTCCAGATTCACCGGGCTCGGTGCCAGGCCCGGTGGCAAAAAGCGCCTTGCCGCGCCGCCGGCCGGCGGTTGGCTCGCCGTTCCATGAGCAATCCGCCCGCCACCGAACACGCCGTGATCCGTACCAGCTACGGCGATCTCACCCTCGCCTTCTGGTCTGACGTCGCGCCCAAGACCGTCGAGAACTTCAAGAAGCTGGCCCGCGAGGGCTTCTACGATGGCACCGCGTTCCACCGGATCATCAAGGGCTTCATGGTCCAGGGCGGCTGCCCCAACACCAAGGCCGGCGCCCGCGGGCTTCCCGGGACCGGCGGTCCGGGCTACACCATCAAGGCCGAATTCAACGCGAAGCCCCACGTGCGCGGCGTCATCTCGATGGCGCGCTCGGCCAATCCGGATTCCGCCGGCTGCCAGTTCTTCATCTGCCACGGTGACGCCCGCTTTCTCGACCGCCAGTACACCGCCTTCGGCGAGGTGCTGAAGGGCGACGATGTCCTCGAGAAACTCGCCAACGTGCCCACCAAGGCCTCCGGCGGCGAGAAGAGCACGCCCATCGAGCGGGTCGCGATCGAGAGCATCGCGATCGTCGCCGCGTCCTGACCGCGGAGGAGCACCTTCGGCCGGCGCTCAATCGCCGGTCGAAGCCCTCGTCTCCATCCGCCGCGAGGGCACGTAGTACTCCACGAACCCGAGCAGCATCTCGTCGTGGGTCTGCGGTCCCCACCGCACCTCGCGCGAGGGGTCGGGATTGGCGGGGTTCACGACGCTGTTGTCGTACCACGCGGTGTAGATCAGCCGGCTGCCGCGCGGAAGCGTGGGCGGCTCGGCGAACTCATAGGGCAGCTGCCAGTTAAAATCGTAACGCGGCACGTCGAGCAAGAGACGGCGCGTTCCGTCAGGCAGCACCGTCTCGTAACGCGCCGCCTTTCCCCGCAGGTGCATGTGGGGCATGAAGCCCAAGATCGTGGCGTCGAACGGCAACGTGATCGAGGCCGTCTCGGCATGGTTTTCCGCCCCGGGTGGGATTCGCAGCCGCGGGTTCGCCAGGCCCGCGACCTCGATGACGTGCCGCGGCGGCTCCGCCGCGAAGACAAGGCCGATGCGGGTGCGGTCGGCCGTCGCGCGTCCGTTCGGGGTGTAATGCATCTGGAACGTGACCGTCGCGCCCGCCGGAATCCGCTTGGCGAAACCCGGCGGGAAGACCGCATGCGCGTTACCCGGAACGTAGGCGGCGAAATAGCCGTCGCGCTCCGACTCTCCCTCCCCGCGCGCCGGCCGTGATCCCTTGGGATGCACCCGCACGATCACATGGTGGACCACCTCCCGCGCCGTTGGCTGCACCTCGTAGGCCTGAACCCATTTGTCCTCGGTGAACGTCGTCTCCACCCGCAAGGTCTGGTACGGCATCACCCCGTCGGCCTTCACCGCGACGGTCCGCGGCAGTTCGATCACGGCGTCCGGTTTCCCGATCAGCCAGCCGTCGGGGAAACCCCGCGGCAACGGGGCTGCAGCCGGATCACCCGGCGCACGATCACCCTGCAACCACGCCAGCAGATCGGCTTTGTCCTCGGCCGAAAGCGAACGGTCGTTGCGCCAGTGCGAGGGCTCTCCCTCGGACGCGGGTGCGGCGAACCAGGGAGGCATCGCGCCGCGCGCGACCTGCCGGCGAATCATGCCCGCCCGGGAAACGACATCGTCGTACGTCAGCAGACTGAAAGGCCCCACCCCGCCGGGCCGGTGGCACTCGACGCAACTCGCCTGGATGATCCGCGAGATCCGACCGTGGTAGGTCAACGGCTCCGCCGGTGCGGCGGCGGCCGCGCGTTCCGTCTCAAGGACGCATCCCGGCGCCTCGGTTGCCGCGATCACGGGCGCAACGCCCGCCAAGACCGAATCCAGGGCGTCGGCCAGAAACCGGCGCCGCGGCGCCTCCCGCGAATAGCCGAGCCCGTGCTGGTCGTCGAAAGCACCGCGGAACACCACCGTCCGCGCCGCATCAAGGACGAACATTTCCGTCGTGGTCTTCGCGCCCAGCGCCCGCGGGAAAACACCCGCGGGATCGCGCACATAGGGACCCGATAACCCGTGCTCGGCGAGCATCGCGCGAATATCCCCGACCGGATCGGCCGCCGTGGGATTGACGAACAGGAAACGAACACCCCGCGGGGAATACTCCCGCTCCAGCCGCGCGAGCGCAGGCGTGTATTTCCGCGCCAGCGGGCAACCGGTGCCAGTGAAAGCGATCACCAGCGCCTTCGCCCCCGTGAACCCCGCTAATCGCCCTTCCCGGCCGTCGACGGCAACAAATGGCAGGTCGGCCACCCGGCGGCCCACGCCCGCGTCCCCGGGCTTGAGGACCCGCGGACCCTCCCGCGGCGACTCCAGCGGAGGCGGAGTGACGGCGCCTGAAGGGACCGCTGGGACGCCGCTCGATCCGTCGCCGGCGGAGAGCGGTCCGCCGCCCTGGGACCGTTCCGCCCAGTCGACGAGCCGCTGCAATTCGGCGCGCGTAAGGTGCCCGTTCCCATCCCGATCAAGGCGCGGGAACCACGCGGCGTTTCCAGTCTCGACCGGCGTCAGCTTACCGTCGCCGTCGCGGTCCAGCCGCTCAAAGCGCTGCACGAGCGCGCGCAGTTGCTCAACGGGCTCGGCAGCCGGCAGCGCGAAAGTAAGCACGGCGATGAACGGGAGGCGAAACGGGATGGCGGCCATGCGGGGTGTGACGCCCTAACGGACACGCGGGTTTCCCTGGGGCAAGCGCCGGCGCGACCGTCCTTTGAAATCCTTGCCTCCCCGCCCGGACGCGGGGAGTGGTAGAACGACCCCGAACCGCCCACCCCATGCGAATCGTCCTGCCCCGCCTCGCCTTCATTCTGTCCCTCGTCAGCGCCGCCCTCGGCGCCGACTCCACCGGCACCATCGAGGGCCGGGTCTCGGACCCCGCCTCCGCCGAATTCCTCGAACGCGTGCGCATCACCGTGGAGGGAACCCCGCTCGAGACCTTCACCGACACCGCCGGTTTCTACCGCGTGTCGGGCGTTCCCGCCGGCAGCGCGCGGGTGCGGGCCGCCTACACGGGCCTGCCCCCGCGCGAAGCGACCGTGACGGTTTCCGCCGGCCGAACGGCGGTGGCCGACTTCGAATTCAGCCGCTCCGGCGTGCGCGGCGGCGACGTCGTCAAGCTGGCCGGGTATGTCGTGAGCACGACCCGCGAGATGGAGGCGGCGGCGATCGCGATCAACGAGCAGCGCTACGCGGCGGACATCCGCAGCGTGGTCTCGACCGACGAGTTCGGTGCCGTGGCGGAAGGCAGCGTGGGCGAGTTCCTGAAATTCGTGCCGGGCATCAGCATCGAGTACGAGGCCGGGGCGCTGGCGCGCGGCATCTCCATCCACGGGGTGCCCTCGGCCAACGTGCCCGTGCAGGTGAACGGCTTCAACATGGCGAGCGCCGGCGGGAACAGCGTGACGTCCCGCTCAGCGCAGATGGACATGACGTCGATCACCGCGACCTCGCGGATCGAGGTGCAGTACTCGCCGACGCCCGACGCGCCCGGGTCGGCGCTCGCGGGACTGGTGAACATGGTGCCGCGCAGCGCGTTCGAACGCTCCCGCCCGCAGCTTTCGCTGAACACCTTCGTGATGATGCGCGACAATGCGCGCGAGTTGCGCCGCACCCCGGGATATTTCGAGCAGGACACCTGGAAGGTGCTGCCCGGATTCGACTTCTCTTACATCCGTCCGGTCACGCGCAACTTCGGCTTCACACTATCCGGCGGGTTCTCGGAGAACGGAACCAAGGAGGACTTCATCCAGAACCGCTGGCACGGGCTGAACACGGCCACCAACGGCGTCGCCTTCCCGCACACCACTCCTGACCGGCCCTACCTGACCCAGACCGTCATGCGCGACGGGACGAAGAACGCCGCCCGCGTATCGTTCGGCGCCACGTTCGACTGGCGCTTTTCCCCGCACGACCGCCTCTCCTTCTCCTACCAGCACTACTACATCGATTTCCTCGTCCTGAACCGGCAGATCACCTTCTCCACCAACCGCGTGAACCCCGGGGATTTCAACCCGTTCGAGACGCGCGGCGCCGCCGGGCAGGGCCAGCTGCAACTGACGAACGTTTTTCGCGACCGCACCAACTCGACGTTTTCGCCCTCGCTGGTCTGGCGTCATGACGGGCCCGTCTGGAAAACGGAGGCCGGCGTCGGGATTTCGATCGGCCGCAACACGTTCCGCGACATCGACAAGGGGTACTTCGTCGGGTCCGTCGCGCAGCGCACCGGCGTCACGGTGAACTTCGGCGACATCTTCTACCTTCGGCCGCGCGCCATCACCGTGACTGACGCCGCGGGCGCCCCGGTTGATCCGTATTCAATAGGTTCTTACGCCGTCACCCAGACCAGCGCGAATCCGCTCACGAATCACGACCGCCAGCAGGGCGCGTACACGAACCTCGGGCGCACCTTCGCCCTGCGACTCCCCGTCACGGTCAAGGCCGGCCTCGACGTGCGGAGGAACGAGCGCGAGGCGCGACGCGGCGATTACACCTGGGCGTTCGTGGGTGCCGACGGCCGCGGCACCACCGCCCCGGCGGGCGGGGATGATATCGCCACCCCGTATTTCGCGCCGGGTTACTCGCGACGCGACATGCCCTTCGGATTCCCGCGGGTGCAGTGGCTCGATAACGAGAAGCTCTGGTCCCACTACAAGGCCAACCCCGGCCACCTGGTCTTCAACGAGAACGCCGCGTACCGGTCCGACGTCCTGCGTTCGCGCGCGACCAGCGAGGTGATCTCGTCCGCCTTCGTCCGCGGCGACCTCGCGGCGCTCGACCGGCGACTCCGCCTCGTCGGTGGCATCCGGGCGGAGCAGACCAACACGCTCGCCTTTGGCCCGCTGAACGATCCCAGCCTGAACTACCGGCGCGACGCCGCCGGCAACGTCATCCTCACCAACGGCCGGCCGGTCCCGATCGTCGCCAACACCAACTCGCTGGAGTACTCGAAACTCACCTACCGCGACCGCGGCGCCCGGGCGGAAAAGGAATACCTGCGTTGGTTCCCCAGCCTCAACGCGAGTTACGACCTCCGTGAGAACCTCATCGCGCGCGCCGCCTATTACCACTCGATCGGCCGTCCCAGCTTCGAGCAGTACGCGGGCGGGCTGAACCTGCCCGACGAGACCTCCCCTCCGGGACCCACTAACCGCATCTCCGTCAACAACGCCGCCATCAAGCCGTGGACGGCCCGCTCGTTCAGTGCCCGCCTCGAGTACTACTTCGCGGGCGTCGGCCAGGTTTCGCTCGGTGGATTCGTGCGCCAGTTCCGGAACTTTTTCGGCGAGACGACGTTTCCCGCCACCCCCGCTTTCCTGTCGCTGTACGCGCTCGATGCCGAAACCTTCGGCGCCTACGACGTCGCCACCCAGCACAACATCCAGAGCACGGTGCGGATGACGGGCTTCGACTTCAGCTACAAGCAGGCGCTCACCTTCCTGCCCTCCTGGGCCCGCGGCGTGCAGGCGTTCGCCAACTTTTCGTCGCAACGCCCCACCGGCGAGGCCACCGCCAACTTCCAGAGCTATGTGCCGCTCAAGGCGAGTTGGGGCGTTTCGCTCGTGCGCGAACGCTTCAATCTCCGCGCCAACTGGAGCTACCAGGGCCGCAGCCGTAACGGCCCGGTGACCGGCGCCAGCATCCCGGCGGGCACCTACAACTACACGGT
>CAIUOU010000182.1 GCA_903900845.1 uncultured Opitutia bacterium | reverse complement strand
CTCACTGTTTGCGTTGGCCAGGTGCCATGCATGGGCAGGCGCGTGAACTCCGCCAGGACCGGAAGGTAGCAACGGCAACGACGTTCTTCCCAGTGCCGTGGAGTGCCTGGCCACTTTTTTTATTCGGAGGAGAGCGGTCGCGGTTGGGGTGGTCGCATCCGCGCGATCGCCGTCGATTTCTACTGGCCCGCGCCGGTGATTCCCTTTCAACCTTCCTCACTTGTCCTCCACCTACCAGGTCATCGCGCGCAAGTGGCGGCCGCAGACGTTTGACGACGTCGTCGGCCAAGACCACGTCGTGCGCACGCTGCGCAACGCGATCGTGCGGAACCGCATCGCGCACGCGTACCTGTTCGTGGGGCCGCGTGGCACCGGCAAGACGTCGACCGCCCGTATCTTCGCCAAGGCGCTGAACTGCACGGATGGCCCCAAGGCTGACTTCCGCGCCGACGATCCCGCGTGCGTGGCGATCGCGGAAGGCTCGCATCTCGACGTGATCGAGATCGACGGCGCCTCGAATAACGGCGTCGACCAGGTGCGCGACCTGCGCGAGACCGTGCGCTACGCGCCGGCGCAGGGGAAGTTCAAGGTCTACATCATCGACGAAGTGCACATGCTCTCGGCGGCGGCGTTCAACGCGCTGCTCAAGACCCTCGAGGAGCCGCCGGCGCACGTGAAGTTCGTGTTCGCCACGACCGATCCCCAGAAGGTCCTGCCCACGATCGTTTCCCGCTGCCAGCGTTTCGATCTGCGGCCCATCCCGCCCGATCTGATCGTCGAGCGTCTGCGTAAAATCGCGAAGGACGAAAAGATCCGCGTGAGCGATGCGGCGCTCGCCTGCATCGCGCGGCTGGCCGACGGCGGCATGCGCGACGCTCAGTCGATCCTCGACCAGATGATCTCGTTCTGCGGCAGCGAGATTTCCGAGCCCGACGTGCTGGACGTCTACGGCCTTGTCTCCGCGGAGAAGGTCGCCGCGCTCGCCGCCGCGGTCGCCGCGGGCGATCATCGGGCACTCATCGCGATGGTCGACGAGTGCGACGCCGCCGGCCGTGATCTGGTGCGACTTTTGGTCGACCTGCAGGTGCTGGTGCGAACGGCCCTGCTCGACGCGATTGCGCAGGGCGGCTCCAGCTCCTCGCTGGGGGGCGTGAAGCTTTCGACCGAGCAGCTCACGCGGCTCCTCGACGGCCTCCGGGAAGGCGAGGGTAGCGTGAAGCTGGGCCTCGCCGAGAAGGTCAACCTCGAGGTCACCCTGCTGAAGGCCGTCGAGGCCAGCCGCGCCCGCGCGATCGATACTCTGCTGAAGGAACTCGCTTCCCTCGCCGGCGAGGCGCCCGCGGCGGCCGGCGACGAAAAAAAAAAGGCCTGATTGACGAGTTGGAGCGCCGCCTGGCCGGCGTCGCTCGGGCCAAGGAGACCGCTTCGGTGGTGGTGGCGTCCGTTCCCTTGGCGGTGCCGAGCGAAACAGTGGAGGCGGAAGCCGTCAGCGCGGACTCCGTCCCAGTTGCGCCGGAGCCCGCCGCCGTGACCGCATCCGGGCCCGTTTCGCCCGAAGAGTCCGGCTGGCCCGACGCGGCCGCCGAGTCGGCCTTTCTCGCCGAGGCGAGGTCGCGCGGTGAATTACCCGCCTCCAAGCCGGCCGCGGTGGAAGAAGTCGAGGAGGCCGAGGCGGGACCGCTGCCTCCCATCGAGAAAATGATGGAACGCATCCCGCCGCCGGTGCGCGAGATACTCGACGATCTTTTCCGCGCGCGTTTCGTGCGGGTGAGCCGGATCCCGCGCCGCGCGCTGAAGCCCTGACGCGGCCCATCGAGGGGTTGGCATCCTGGACGAGCAGGAGGCGTAAAGCAGGAAGCCACCGGCGGTCTGAGCGTAGCCGCGGCTGCCCGCCGCGGACTATGCCGCTTGCGCGACGGCCCGAGGCTGTTCCGAAAGGCTCCGCGTTTTTAACCGCAGATTCCGCAGATCGCGCGGATGAGGAACCGGGCGTTAAGCCTCACCGAACTTCCCGACGTTCTCTTCAAAATGAGGCCGTTCGTGCTGCGCTTCCAAGTCGCTTCGCGTGGGGGCAACCACGGATGGACACGGATCGACACGGATGAGGCGGCGATCACGAGGCAGACCAAAGGGCCCGAAACGGATGAAGTCCCTAGGAGAGTCTGCCCATGGAAGGCGCGAAAAACGCGGAAGATTCAGACGCTTGCCGCGGCACGAGCCCCTGTAGCCGCGGCTGCCAGCCGCGGACTACTCATAGTCCCGGTCCCACGTATCTCCCACGTTTCGCTGGTCTTCCAGAATCGTGCCGCGGGCGACTTCTCGCCAAACGGGGCCGACGACGGGGAGTTTATCCACCGGGCTGACGGGCCAGTACGCTGCGACCACGTGTTGGTCGAAGGGAGGTTGGAGTGCTACGTGCGCGCGGCGATAAAGCCCTTCGGCTACTCCCTCGAACGCGTCGAGCCGCGCGAGGGTATCGGCGTCCACCAACCAAACCTCGCCCTCCACTGTCATCGAGTCCCCGGAGGCCGCGAGTAAACCCGGGTAACCGCCCATGTCATGCAGGCGATGGCCGGGCGCGGTGCGGGCGTGGCCGATGAATTGCTGGCCCGCGAGCCGCGCGTCATTGCAGCAACCGCGCTTCAGGGTGCCGTAGACGAACAGGAGCGTGCTCACACCGACGTCGCGGGCGCGGCTATGTCGATCACGACGGCGGTGGTATTGTCGCGCCCCGAGGCCTCGACCGCCTCGTTCACGAGTGCCTGCGCATGGTTGGCTTCAGGATCGCCGGAACGCGTTTCCAGCAGGAGTTCCTCGATCCGGCGGTCCCAGAGCCCATCGACGAGTCCGTCCGAGCAGATCAGGAAGCGGTCACCGGGCCGGTGTCCAACGGCGCCGATGTGGGGTTCGAGGATCTGGTGGCCGGCGCCGAGCGCCTGCTGGAGCGCGTTGCGGCGAGGGTGGGTGCGGGCCTCGCGTTCGTTGATGCGGCCGGTGCGGCGGAGCCAGCCGACGTGGCTGTGATCGTGCGTGACCTGCGTGAATCCGCCGCCGGCGGGCAGGTAATAGATCCGGCTGTCGCCGAGGTGCGCGAAATAGAGCCATTCCGGTGTGACCCACGCGAGGCTGAGCGTGGCGCCCATGCCGGCGCATTCCTCGTAGGACCGCTCCAGGCGGGAAAGATCTTCGTGGATCTGCGTGATCAACTCGCCCAGCACGTCGGCAAACCCCATGCCCATGCCCGCGGCGGAAAGCCGGAAGGCGCGGGGGAAGAGCCGCGTCACGCGATCGACCGTGATCCGGCTCGCGAACTCACCCGACTTCGCGCCGCCCATGCCATCGCTGACGGCGAACACGAAATCGGAGGCGCCGAGCGAGGCGCGCCCCGTCTTGCCGAGGTAGCGCACCTCGTGGCCGTCGACGGCCAGCGCGAGAAAAACGTCCTCGTTGTTGGTGCGCACGCGGCCGACGTGCGTGAGCCCGGACCAGCGGATATCCGGTGAGGCTGGCCTTGCCGCGACGGCGCCGGGCGGAGGAGGCGGAGTGCTCATGGTTCAGGGGGTGAGCGTGACCGGCCGGCCGGTGCCGTCGTCGAGGATCGTCGCGAACTCGAAGTCGATGATGCAAAACCGGCCGTCGTCCACCCGATAGGTGATGTTCCGCAGCGCGCGGTCCTCATGGCGTACGCCGAAGGATTCTAGCTCCGCAAAAAGCTCCTCCTGGCGCTCCGGGGCGAGGTGCTCGACGCGCCGGCCGCAGTTGCTGGTGACGAGGCAGAGGCGCTCGGGGTCGGCGGAGAGCAGTCGCGGCACGAAGGCGCAGCCGCGCTGCTCCAGGTAGCGCAGCACGAGCGACTCATGGTCGAACCTTTCCCGGGCGCGCTGCCCCCGGAAGGTCTTGTGGACGCGTCCATCGTACCCGATGCGCACGCTGGCCCGGCCGGTGTCCTTGATTTGCTCCATGCGACGGGCGAAGGGTTTGCGTGACGACGAATGCTGGCAAGCCGGGGCCGGGTGCAAACGCTCCCGATCCCTCCAGAATTTTCCCCAACTTCAGATTGCTTCTGGCACGTTAGCTGCTTTTTCGAACTTGGTTTCCTGAATCGTGCCCTCCGGTTCCGCCGGGCGGCGCGGTGGTCGGAAGCCGAAACCCTGCAACCTCATCCGCACACCCTTATGCCGAAGTACAAACTGGAATACATCTGGCTCGATGGCTACACGCCGCTGGCCAACCTGCGCAGCAAGACGCAGATCAAGGAATTTTCCGCGTTCCCCAAGCTCGCGGAACTGCCCAATTGGGGCTTTGACGGCAGCTCGACGCGCCAAGCGGAGGGCAAGAGCTCGGATATCGTGCTCAAGCCGGTGGCCGTCTTCCCCGACTCCACCCGCAAGAATGGCGTGCTCGTGATGTGCGAGACCTTCCTCCACACGGGCGCCGCGCATCCCTCCAATTCCCGCGCCACGATCCCGGATGATCCGGACACGTGGTTCGGTTTCGAGCAGGAGTACTTCTTCTACAAGGATGGCGCGCCCCTCGGCTTTCCGGCGGGCGGCTACCCTGAGCCGCAGGGCCCGTACTACACCGGCGTCGGCTACAAAAACGTCGGCTCCGTCGCGCGCGAGATCGTCGAGCAGCACATCGACATCTGCCTCGATGCGGGCATCAACATTGAGGGCATCAACGCCGAGGTCGCCAAGGGCCAGTGGGAGTTCCAGATCTTCGGCAAGGGCTCGAAGAGCGCCGCCGACCAGATGTGGGTCGCCCGGTACATCATGGCCCGCTTGGGCGAGAAGTACGGCATCGACATCGAGTGGCGCTGCAAACCGATCCGCGGGCCCTTCGATTCCCCGCTCGATTGGAACGGCTCCGGCATGCATTCCAACTTCTCCACCAAGCACATGCGTGAGGTCGGCGGTAAGGCCTACTTCGAGAAGCTCATGGCGGCTTTCTCCAAGCACATGGACGAGCATATCGCGGTGTACGGCCCGGAGAACCACCTCCGTCTCACCGGTCTCCATGAGACCCAGGCGATCGACAAGTTCAGCTACGGCGTCGCCGATCGCGGCGCGTCGATCCGCGTCCCGCACAGCTTCGTCAACAGCGACTACAAGGGCTACCTCGAGGATCGTCGGCCCAACTCCGCCGCCGACCCGTACCTGGTCGCCGGCCGGATCCTCAAGACGATCCAGACGGTGCCCACGGCCTAATCCGCTGGTTTGCCCGGCGCCGGATTCCGGACGCCTTTCCATCAGGACCGGGGAAATTCCCCGGTCCTTTTTTTCTCGGTAATACCCGCCGTCTGACGGCCGGGCGCCTGCAGCGTTGTTTTCCGCAACGTAAAACCCGGGGCGGGGAGGCGCAGGCGGGCGGTTGTTTCGCGGGCTGGACGGCGGCGGAACGTTCGCGCCTGATGGGGATCATGGCGTCCGCCCACGGTTCCGTATCCTCCCGTTGGGAATGGACGCTGGCGGGCATGCTTTCGGTGAACCTGGCTTTCACGTTGCTGCTCAACGGCGGCTACGGGCCGAAGTACGAGGGAGTCACCGCCTTGATGAACGCGGCGTTACTCGGCGTTTACGCGGCCTCCGTCATTCTGGCGCGCTCTGCGCTGCGGCTGCATCCGGCGGGCTGGCTGCCGCTGCCCTTTGTCGCTTACGCGGCGATCCACGCCGTCTGGCTGACTCCGGCCCCGTGGCTCGCCCAGCGCGACCTCATGCTCTGGGTGCAGATGGCGGTGGTGTTCTGGGTCGTGCTCAACGGACTCCCCTCGCGCGCGCCACGACGCCTGGTGTTCCACACGCTCGTCGCGGTGGCGCTGATCGGCGTCGTGACGGGGTGTTACCAGGTTTTTGTCGAGCCGGGCTGGCGGCTGGCCGGTGCCGCCCGGCCGGGGGAACAGGCGGGTCGCGCCACGGGATCCTTCGGTTTGGCCAATAGCTTTGCGGGTCTGCTGCTGCTCTTGATCCCGGCTTTGGGCGCACGGGTGCTGCGACCGGCGACCGCCACGGCGCGAGTCTGGTGGAGCTGGGTCGGCTTGGTCCTGCTGGCGGGACTGGTTTTCACACTGAGCCGCGGCGCTTGGCTCGCGTTGGCGATCACGCTGATCGCGGCGCCGCTACTCGCGCTCCGGCTGGCGTGGAGCCGCCGCGCGTGGGCGGTGGTTTCGATCGTCTTGATACTGGGCGCGGCGGGTTGGCTGGTCGGCCGCTGGGTGCCCGGCGCGAGCGAACGCGTCGCGCAGTTCGTGACCGATGGCGGCGAACGCACGCGGCCCTTCATGTGGGCCGGCGCCTGGCGGCTGTGGCTCGACGCGCCGGTCGCGGGCAACGGGGCCGGTAGCTACAACCTTCTCTTCGAGCGTCACCGGGCGGAGGGATTCCGCGACGAACCGCTTTGGGCGCACAACGAGTATCTCAATCTGCT
>CAIUOU010000181.1 GCA_903900845.1 uncultured Opitutia bacterium | reverse complement strand
CGGCGGCGGAAAAGCTGCGCCGGGATCTAGCGCTGCCTTCCGACCGCAAAGTGGTCCTGTTCGCCGGAAAGTTCGTGGCAGCCAAACAGCCGGTCGAACTCCTCCGCGCGTTCATTGCCCTGAAAGACACCGGCGCCACGCTGCTCTTCGTCGGCGATGGCCCGCTTAAACCGGAGCTCCAGGCAACCGCCGCGGAGAATCCCGATGCCGACGTCCGCTTCCTGCCCTTCGCCAACCAGAGTGAGATGCCCGCCCGCTACCTGCTCGCCGACGTCTTCGTGCTGCCCTCGAGCGGCCTGTACGAGACGTGGGGCCTGGCGGTCAACGAGGCGATGCACATGGGCGTACCCGCTCTGGTGAGTGAACGGGTCGGATGTCAGCGGGATCTGGTGGAAGACGGGGTGACGGGCTGGGTGTTTCGCCACGACTCCGCGGAAATGCTGCGCGAACGCCTCCACCAAGCCCTGGCGTACTTGGGCGCCCCTCTGACGGCCGACGCCTTGCGGAGACGCGTTAAAGAAAGGATCTCCGCCTACACCTACCGCCAAACCACCGCCGGGTTGCGGCAGGCCCTCGAAGAGCTCAACCCCGGGCGCCCATGAAGATCACCATCGCGATGGGATTTTTTCTGCCCGTTCCTCCTGCAAGGGGCGGCGCGACGGAAAAATCCTGGCACCGGTTGGCCGAAATTTTCGCCGCGCGCGGCCACTCGGTAACCTTGATATCCCGCCGTTGGGGCAACTGGCCGGATGATGAGCGAAGGGAAGGCGTACACTATCTTCGGCTCGGGGGATTCGAACACCGCGGAAACCTGCCGCTGAACCTGCTCCTCGACCTTCGCTGGAGCCTGCGTGTACGCCGTGCCATGCCGGCGGCTGATCTGGCGGTGATTCATGGCGTGACGCTGCCTGCGTTGGCGCGCCACCGGTGGACTGGAAACACGGTGCTGATGCCCGGCCGCATGCCCAAAGGGCAGTATCGCTTGTACCGCGACATAAGTAGGGTTCTTGCGACCAGCCGCGTGGTGCGTGACCGGGTTATCGCCGAACGCCCCGAGTTTGAGTCCCTGACCAAGATCACGGGCTACCCGATCGACTGCGGGCCATTGTTGGCGGCACTTTCTCATCGCTCCAGCAAAGAGCGAAAGACCATTACCTATGTGGGACGTCTGCATCCGGAGAAAGGACTCGACCTTCTGGTGGAAGCGTCCTGCCGCCTCCGCGCCACGCCCGATTTGCCGCCGTGGCGGTTAGTACTCTGCGGCCCCGAAGACACCGCGAGCGGCGGCGGCGGCGCCTCTTACGTCGAGAGCCTTCGTGCGAAACTATCCACGCAATTGCCGGCGGACTCCTGGGCTATTCAGGCCCCGCGGTTTGAACCGGACCGGCTGGCCGAGATCTACGGACAAGCCGATGTCTTTTGCTACCCAAGCCTAGCCGCCAATGGAGAGACCTTCGGCGTCGCGATCGCCGAGGCGATGGCCGCCGGCGCTATCCCGGTGGTCTCCCGCCTTGAGTGCTTCCAGGATCTTGTTTCAGACGGCGTGAACGGCATCGTGTTCGACCATGAAAGCGCCGATCCGGCTGGATCCCTTACCGCCTCCTTGGCCACGGCCCTCCGCCAGCCCGTCGATCAAGCCCGCACCATGAGCAGACGAGCTTCTGAGTCTGTAGGCCGCTTGGATTTTCCCAGGTACGCGCAAGCACTCCTCGCGGATTTCTCGTCACTCGCCCGCGGAACGCACTCAAAGGAATTGAGCGCATGAGCATGACCCTGAAACCAGTCGAGCGAGCCGAGTCTTACTTGGGCGAAGGGTGTAGCACGCCGTACTCCGCAGCGGACAACCTCGGACGCTGGACCTGGTCCTTTGTGCAATCGACGGTCTTCCGCTGGAGCCCGCGGCCTTGGCACGGGTTTCGCGCGCGGCTGCTGCGGCTCTTCGGCGCCCGGATCGACGACCCGTCCAAGGTCGTGATCTTTCCGACGGCGACGGTCACGTTCCCGTGGAAACTGCGGCTCGATGATCGCTCGATGGTGGGACCGCGCGTGAATCTCTACAATCTCGCCCCCATCACGCTCGAGTACGGCGCCAACATCAGCCAGAACTGCCATCTCTGCGCCGGCACCCACGATTACAAGCGTTGGAGCATGCCGCTCGTCGCCAAGCCGATCGTGATCCGACGTAACGCGTGGGTGGCGGCGGACTCGTTCATCGGCCCAGGAGTGACCGTCGGTGAACTCTGCGTCGTGGGTGCGCGCTCCGTCGTCGTGAAAGACCTGCCGGCCCGCACCGTTTGCGCCGGGAACCCCTGCCGGCCGGTGAAGGAGCGTCCGGAACCGCGCTCCGAATGAGGATCCGCCAGATCGTTCCGAGTCTGGAACTCCAGCATGGTGGCCCCAGCCGATCGGTGCAGGCGCTCGCACGCGCGCAAGCCCACCTCGGCTCCCAGGTAGAGCTCTTCGCAACGGAACCGAGCGCTCCGCAGGCTGGACGCGAGTCCTCCGACGGGCCACTGCGGATCCGCGTCCTGCGACGCGACACGCCGGACCGGGTTTGTCCGTCCGCCGGGCTCAAACAAGCGCTCCTCACCGGCGACTGCGACATCGTGCACCACCACGCGTTGTGGCTGCGCACGCTCCATTACGCGCACCACGCAGCACGCCTGCACCGCGCGCCCTTGGTTGTTTCGCCACGGGGAATGATGGCCCCGTGGGCATGGAATCATCACGGTCTCCGCAAAGCGGTTGCCGCGTTGATTCTTCATCCCGGAGCCTTTCGGGCGGTGAGCGGCTGGCATGCGACCAGCGAACAGGAGGCGAAAGACATCGCCGCGCTCGGTTTCCGGCAGCCGGTGTGCGTGGCCCCGAACGGAGTGACTGCACCTTCCCAAGAAAGCCTCGGCGAGGCGCGGCGTCACTGGCTGGAACGCCTGCCGCAGCCGACTCCGAAGCGTATCGCGCTTTTCTACTCCCGTTTTCACCGCAAGAAGCGGCTCATCGAGCTGCTCGACCTTTGGGCAGCGACACCCGCACCCGACTGGCATCTGCTGGTAGTTGGGATTCCCGGCGAATATTCCGTCGCCGAAATCGGCGCCGAGATCGCGAAACGCGGACTTTCCGACCGCGCGAGCGTCCACGACGGAACCGACGCTCCACCGCCCTATGCAGTGGCCACCCTTTTCCTGCTTCCCTCCCACGACGAGAATTTCGGCCTGGTGATTGCGGAAGCCATGGCGGCAGCGGTGCCCGTGGTGGTCACCGACACCACCCCATGGCGGGAAGTAGGAGCCCAAAATCTCGGTTGGTGCACTTCATGGAGCTCGTACTCCGCGGGGCTGCGGCAGGCACTCGGCTACCCTGGGAACGATTTGCGGCAACGGGGCGAAGCCTCCCGCCAGTGGGTTTTGGCTTCGTTCTCCTGGGAAAAATCGGCCGCGAAACTCATCGCGTTCTATCGAGAACTGAGGGGCTTGGCAGCTGCATCAGGGCCGTGAGCTCAGGTCAGCATCTTACCCGACAGAAAGCGCGCGAACACTCAACTGACTGGTCCTTCATTCCCTCTTAATTTCAGACGTAATCCGCATCACGCTTTTTCACCATCTTGACCCCGCCCGCAGCAATCAACGCCCCACCGCTGAGCGACTCCCATGGGCGCACGCTCCATTGGCTGGAGAGCGCGACCGTGATTCACGTCGGTTTATCGGTGATCGCCACCACGTGGGCGTTTGGCGGACAGGCCAGTTGGGTCCGAGTTCCCCTGAGCGTGCTGGCCAGCATCGGGGGAATGATAACCCTCATCGGTCTGACGCGAGAGGCGTTCTGGCAGACCGCCAATGCCGTACTGTGGCGCTGCGCGGTACCGTTCATTGGCTTCTGCGCGTTGATCCTGCTGGGTAGCTGCAACCCCTCTCTGCGCGAAGTCAGTGGCGCCGGAGGCTCAGCCTTGGCGCTTACGGAGGTATCCCGGTGGCTACCTTCCTCCGCGCGCGCGTCCTTAGGGAAAGAAGCCCTCTGGTACTTCGCGGCGGTGTGGCTCTCGACGCTCAATCTCTTGCTGTTCGTTCGCCGCGGACGTCCTCTCCGCGGGTTACTGCTGGTGCTCGCGATGAACGCGCTGGTCTTAGCGGTGATGGGAACGCTGCAAAAACTTTCGGCCTCAGCTGGCATTTACTTCGGAGCAATCGAGGTGCCGCAACCCCGCTTCTTCTCGACGTTCGTTTATCATAATCACTGGGGCGCGTTCATGGTCATGATGCTGGCCCTGATTCTGGGCTTGGGTTGGCACTACGTTCGCACCATCGCGTCACGCGACATCTATCAAGGCCCGCTGGCTCTGGTTGTTTTTGCCCTCATCACCCTCACGATCACGCTCCCGCTGAGCGGCTCCCGCAGTTGCACCCTGCTCGGAGTGGCGCTGTTGGCCGGCGCCTCGATCCACGTCGCGCTCCACGTGGCGCGCCTCCGGCGGAAGCGTCACCTGAGCACCTTTCCGCCCTTATTTTTCCTGGGCCTCCTTTGGCTGGGCATTATCGGCGCGGCTTGGTTCACCGGCCGTGCCACAATCCTCGACCGCCTCGAAACCAGCCGCAGCCAAATCGCCGCGATGCAGGAGACGGGGGGAATCGGCGACCGCGCGCTGCTCTACCACAACACGTGGCGCATGGCGCAGGACAAACCTGTGTTTGGCTGGGGCATGTCTTCTTACCCCCATATTTTCTACGGATTCTACAACACGCGGAAATCCCCGGACCGACTCCCGGTCTTCTACAATGACGCCCACAACGATTGGCTGCAGGCGCTGGCGGAGCATGGCATTGTCGGCACCGGATTGCTCGTGGCGTGCGCCGCGGTCCCGCTCTGGCTGTGCCGGCGGAGCATCCGGCACTCGCTGATCACCGTCTACCTGCTTGCCGGACTGGGGGTAGTGCTCGCGTACGCCTTGATCGAGTTCCCCTTCGGCAACCGCGCGAACGTGCTGATCTGGTGGACCCTTTTCTTTACCGCCCTCGCCTACGCGAGATCGCGCGAAAGCACACCCTCGCAACGCATAGAGAACAAGGCCAGGGCCTGATCAACCATGGCCGAAGCCGGTGCACCCTTTTCCGTCCTGATCCTCACCCTGAATGAGGAGGCGGATCTGCCACGGTGCCTCGAGTCGGTCGCGGGTTGCGATGACATCGTCGTGCTGGATTCAGGTTCGAAGGATGGCACCCCTGAAATCGCCAGAGCGGCCGGGGCCCGAGTCTTCGAACGCAATTTCGATACTTTCGCCGGCCAGCGGAACTTCGCGCAACGGGAAATCCCATTCCGGCATCGCTGGGTTTTCCATCTGGATGCGGACGAGCGCTTCACCCCGGCGCTGATGGCGGAATGCGCAACCGCAGCCCGTCGTGAGAATATAGCCGGCTTCTACGTAGCTCCGCGCATGCAATGGCGCGGACGCTGGATACCGCACTGCACCGACTTTCCCGCTTATCAGGCCCGCTTCGCGCGCATTCCCGATTTTGAGTTTGTCGAAGTAGGCCACGGTCAGCGCGAGCGTCCGGGAACCTCCATGGCGTGGCTGCAGGAGGGCTACTTGCACGACCTGTCGTCAGGCGGAACCGCGGAGTGGCTGGAGAAACACCGGCGCTACGCCCGAGCGGAGGCTAAAGCCCACCTAGCGAACGCGGGCGAATTTGATTGGCGGGAACTGTTTTCCCCGAACGCACTCGTTCGCCGACGGACCATCAAGCGGTTGAGCTTTCAACTGCCCGCGCGGCCGCTGCTGCGCTTCATCTATCAGTACGCGTTGCGCCGAGGGTTCCTGGATGGTGCGTCCGGCTGGGAGTACTGCCGCTTGCTGGCGCGCTACGAGGGATTCATCGCGACGGAAATCCGTGCGCTGAAAAAGTCCTCCCAAGGATCGCCGCAACCTTCATGAAGCTCCTGTTCGTGAATCGCTTCT
>CAIUOU010000180.1 GCA_903900845.1 uncultured Opitutia bacterium | reverse complement strand
GCGTACTTCACGATCTTCATCTGCGACGTGATGAGGGCGCGGCACGCGTCGGCGAAACGGGAGGTCTCGCGCTCCTCGAGCCCGAAGGCCCGAACCTCGCGGGCGGCGGAGAGATTTTCTGAAAAATGGCTGCTCACGTTACCGAGCTGACCCTGCACCTGGGCGGCGCGACGGATGACCTTGCGGCCGACAAAGCGCACCGGGAACACCGTGAGCGGCACGGCGGCGAGGCACACGAGGGCCAGCAGAACGCCCTCGGACGTGACCGCCAGGTAGGCGACCGCCACCAGCGCGCTCACCAAAGTGGCCGGCTGCTTGATGCCGTCGTTGGCCAGCAGCGTCAGGGTGAACTGCAGCTGCTGGGTGTCGGCGAGGCCGCGGGACATCAGGTCGCCGGTCTGCTTGCCCTGCACGAACGAGAGCGGCAGGGCCTGCAGCTTCCGGAAATAATCAAGACGCAGGGCCTCGAGGACGCGCACGCCCGCGAATTGCGTGAAGTAGCCGTTGAGGTAGCCGCTGACGGCGCGGAGGGCGAAGATGAGCGGGATATAGGCGGCGACGAGCGCCACCTGAAGGAAGGGCACCGGGGCGGCGTCGGGCGCGAAGATCCTCGGGAAGACGTGCTTCACGAGCAGCGGCAGACCCGCGCCGCTCGCGGCCCCGTACAGCACGCCGCAGAGGATCGCGATGGCGATGGGGCCCCGGACGGCGGCGAGGTAGCGGAAGTAGGGCCGGAAGCGCTTCACGGGGCGGCCGGTTCAATCCTTCGAGGAACGCACGTCGAGCGCGTCGCGCAGGCCGTCCCCGACGAAATTGAGCGAAAGGAGCGTGAGGGAGAACAGCGCCGCGGGGAAGACCAGCAGCCAGGAGAACTCCTCCATTTTCTCGGCGCCGTCCTTGATGAGCACGCCCCACGAACTCATCGGCGGTTGCACGCCGAGGCCGAGGAAGCTGAGGAAGGCCTCGAGCAACATGACGGCCGGGATGGTGAGCGTGGTGTAGACGATGACGGGGCCGAGGATGTTGGGCAGGATGTGACGGAAAATGATCCGCCGGCGCCCGTAGCCGAGGGAGCGGGCCGCCTCGATGAACTCCATGCGCTTCACGGCCATCACTTGGCTGCGCACAATCCGCGCCATGGTGAGCCACTCGACCGCGCCGATGGCGACGAACAGCAGGATGATGTTCCGGCCGAAGAACACCATGAGCAGGATCACGAAGATCGGGAAGGGCAGGGAATACATGATGTCGACCACGCGCATCATGAACGCGTCGCGCTTGCCCCCGACGAAGCCGGCCACGGCGCCGTAGACCACGCCGATCGTGAGCGCGACGAAGGTAGCCGCCAGGCCGACGCCGAGCGAGACGCGGCCGCCCGTGAGCGTGCGCACGAGGAGGTCGCGCCCGAGGGTGTCGGTCCCTAGCCAGTGCTGGGCGCCGGGTGGCGAAGCGCCGAGGTCGAGCCGCTGCTCCTCGTAGCCGTACGGCGAGAAGAGCGGTCCGAGCAGGCAGGTGACGGCGACGAAGACAAGGAACGCCAGGCCGGCGACCGCGAGGCGGTTCTTGCGCAGCCGCAGCCAGGCGTCGTGCCAGAGGGAGGAGCCCTGTTCGGGCGCGGCGGCGGGGGAGTTGGCGGCGGCGTCCATACGTTCAGCCCTCCAGGCGGACCTTGGGGTTGAGCCAGGCCTGGACGACATCGACGACCAGGTTGAGCGCCATGATGAGCACCGCGTAGAGGATGACGGTGCCGAGCACGAGGGTGTAGTCGCGATTGAAGGCGCTGTTCACGAATTCGCGCCCGATGCCCGGGATCTGGAAAATCGTCTCGATCACGAAAGAGCCCGTGAGGATGCCGGCGACGGCGGGCCCGAGGTAGGATACGACGGGCAGGAGCCCGCCGCGCAGCGCGTGGCGGGTGACGATGCGCCATTCCGAGGCGCCCTTGGCGCGGGCGGTGCGGATGAAGTCCTGGCCTAGTATCTCGAGCATGCCGCCTCGCGTGAGGCGGGAGATCGGCGCGGCGTAGGCGAGGCCAAGCACCAGCGTCGGGAGCACGCGGTCGGCGGGGCCGTACCAGCCCGAGGCGTTGAACCAGCCAAGGTGGATGGCGCAGGCGAGCACGAGCAGCGGGCCGACGACGAACGTCGGCACGGAGATGCCGAGCAGCCCGAAGCCCGAGGCGGCGTAGTCGATCCACGTGTTGCGGAAAACGGCGGCGAGCGTCCCGAGCGTGACCCCGAGGACGAGGGCGAACCCGATGGCCAGGGCGCCGAGTTCCGCCGATACGGGCAGCTTGTCGCCGATGATCTCGTTCACGGTGCGGTTGGGGTACTTGAACGAAGGCCCCAGGTCTCCCTGCGCGAGGCTCGCGAGGTAGTCGGCGTACTGGCGCCAGAGCGGCTTATCGAGGCCGTAGTGCGCCTCGAGGTTGCGCAGGATCTCCGGCGTCACGGCCTTCTCGGCCGTGAACGGCCCGCCCGGCACGAAGCGGATCATGAAAAACGTCGCCGTGATGACCGCGAAGAGGGCCAGCAGGGATTGGAGGAGTCGCGACGTGATGAAGCGCAGCATCGTGGGAGCGGCCGGTCGGCCGCCAAGGAAGTAGCCGCCGGCGGCGGGAAGGGAAGGATGGAAACGATGTCCGCTTCGGCCTCGACCGGCCGCGCCGCGCCGCTTTCGTTTCGCGGCCATGAACCTCCTCGCGGTCGAGATCGGCGGCACGAAGCTCCAGCTGGCTCTGGGTGACGCCTCCGGTGCCATCCGGGTGCGCCGGAAGCTCGAGGTGGCGCCCGGCGAGGGTGCGGCCGGGATCCGCGCGCAGATCGCGCGCACCGTGCCCGATCTGCGGCGGGAGGGCCCGCTGGCCGCCGTCGGCGTGGGTTTCGGCGGCCCGGTCGACTGGCGCACCGGGCGAATCCGGCTCTCGCATCAGATCGAGGGCTGGTCGGAGTTCGATCTCGCCGGCTGGCTGGGCGAGATCGCGGGCGCGCCGGTCTTCGTCGACAACGACGGGAACGTGGCCGCGCTTGGCGAGGCCCGCCGGGGTGCGGGCGTTGGGCGGCGAACCGTTTTCTATGTCACGCTCGGCAGCGGTGTCGGTGGCGGATTGATCGTCGACGGAGCCATCTATCATGGAGCGGCACCGGGGGAGGCGGAGATCGGCCATGTGCGGCTGGACCGCGACGGCACGATCGTCGAGGACCGGTGTTCGGGTTGGGCGGTGGACGGACGCGTGCGCGCGGCGGTGGCGGCGGCACCGGGCGGTGCCCTGGCCCGGCGGGTCGCGGCATCCCCGGGCGGCGAGGCGCGTCACCTCGGACCGGCGCTGGCGGAGCTTGATCCGCTCGCGGTGACGATCGTGCAGGAAACCGCGGGTGATCTCGCGTTCGGGTTGTCGCACGCGATGCACCTTTTCCACCCGGACGTGATCGTCCTCGGCGGCGGGCTTTCCGGCCTCGGCGAACCCCTCCGCGCGGCGGTGGCCGCTGGTTTGCGCCGCCATTTGATGGAGGCGCTGGTGCCGACGATCGACGTCCGGCTGACCGCGCTCGGGGCCGACGTGGTGCCGGTCGGTGCGCTGCTGTTGGCGGCGGATCGCCTCGGGGCCGCGGCCGAAACTAGGCGTTGAGAATTGGCCGGCGCCTCCGCAGCTTCCGCCCCCATGGCCAACGTGAACCATTGGATTTCCGACTACCTGCAGGCCCAGAAGGCCGCTCTCGACTCGATCCCGCCCGCCGCGGTCGCCGCGATGGTCGAGACCCTCCGCACCGCGTGGCGCGAGGACCGGCAGATCTTCATCTTCGGGAATGGCGGCAGCGCGTCCAACGCCTCGCATTTCGCCACCGATCTGGGGAAGGGCTCCTCCGACAAGCTCGGGAAGCGTTTCCGTGTGCTGTCGCTGAACGACAACGTGAGCTGGATGACGGCGATCGGGAACGACTACTCGTACGAGGACGTTTTCGTGCGCCAGCTGGAGAACTACGCGCGTCCCGGGGACGTCGCGATGTCGATCAGCGTGAGCGGCAACTCCCCGAATTGCGTGAAGGCCCTCGAATGGGCCAAGTCGCGCGGCCTGCGCACGCTGGGCGTGGTCGGCGCGAAGCGTGGCCGGATGGCCGACATCCTCGAGCAGGTGATCGTGGTGAACGACACGCATTACGGCCGGGTGGAGGACGCGCAGATGGGCGTGCTGCACATGCTGTGCTACGCGTTCATGGAAGTGCCGGAAACCACCCGCTGACCCGCGCGATGAGCCCCGCCCAACCCGCCTTTTCCGGCAGCGTGGAATTCGCCCCCGGCTTCGCGCCGCGCCCGGGCATCACCCACGCGTTGTTCGATTTCGACGGCACGCTCTCGCTCATCCGCGAGGGCTGGCCGGACGTGATGGTCCCGATGTTCGTCGAGATGCTGCCCGCCTTGCCGGGTGAATCGGACGAGGACCGGCGTCGCCTTTGCCTCGACGACATCATGCGGCTGAACGGCAAGCAGACCATCTACCAGATGATCCAGCTCGCCGAGCGCATCACCGAGCGCGGCGGCAACCCGCGGGAGCCGCTCTGGTACAAGCACGAATACTTGCGGCGCCTCGACGAGCGCATCCGGCACCGGGTGGAGTCGATCCGTTCCGGCGCGCGGAGCCGCGAGGATTTCACGGTCCATGGCGCGCGCCGGTTGCTGGAGCTGCTGCGCGACCGGGGCATCGCCCTGTATCTGGCGAGCGGCACGGACGAGGTTTTCGTGAAGCAGGAAGCGGCGGCGCTCGGGTTCGATGAGTTTTTCGGGCCGCGCATCCACGGGGCGCTCGACGACTACAAGCGCTTCTCGAAGAAGATGATCATCGACCGCATCCTGGCGGAGAACCGGATTCCAGGTGAGAAACTCCTCTCGTTCGGCGACGGCTACGTGGAGATCCAGAATACCTGCGAGGTCGGAGGACTGGCGGTGGCGGTCGCGAGCGACGAAGCGAACAACGGCTCCGGCCGCGTCGATCCCTGGAAACGCGAGCGTCTGCTCGGGGTCGGGGCGCACGTGGTGATCCCCGATTACCGCGACGCTGAGAGCATGTTGCGCGTGATCCTCGGGTCATGAGGCCGGCTCCGCTCGACCTGCGACGGGTGAAGGTTTTCCCGCTGGCTGAGCGGGCGAGCCTGACCGGGGCCGACGAGATTCTGGTTCAACCCGGCGCTCCGCCGGCGAAGCTTTCGGTGCGTTTGGAGGAACGGTTGGCGGATTGCGCGTCCCGGGTGCGCGCGGCGCGCGAGCGCGGTTCCGGCGTGATGCTGTTCTACGGCGCCCACCTGCTGCGCAATGGTGCGTCGCTCCTGTTGGAACGCCTCATGGCCGGCGGTTGGATCACACACCTCGCGACCAACGGCGCCGGCACGATCCACGACTGGGAATACGCGTGGCTCGGACGGTCCACCGAGAGCGTCGAGCGCGGCGTGGCCGAGGGTAATTTCGGAACCTGGGACGAAACCGGGCGCAATTTGCACCTCGCGATGATGGCGGGCGCGCTGCGGGGCGAGGGTTACGGCGTTTCGCTCGGACGCTTCATCATGGAGGACGGCACGCGGCTGCCCGCCCCGGCGGAACTCGAGGCTGAGCTCCGCGCCGAACCCTCGCACCCGCTGGCGCCCGCGCGCGCCGACCTGCTGCAGGCGATGCGCGTCCACGGCCTCGCGGGTGGCGTGGTGACCTGCATGCACCGTTGGAAGCACGCGTCGATCCTCGGGCAGGCGTTCCGGCACGGGGTGCCGGTCTCGGTGCACCCGGGGATCGGCTACGACATCATTTCCAATCACCCGATGTTCAACGGCGCCGTCATTGGCCGCGCGGCCGCGATCGACTTCGCGCTGGTCGGGGGTGCCGTCGAGACATTGGACGGTGGCGTGGTTTTGTCCGTGGGCTCCGCCATCATGGCGCCGCAGGTTTTTGAGAAGAGCCTCAGCTGCGTGAACAACCTGCGCCTCCAGGCCGGGCGTGGCGTCGTGCGCGGCCACTCCATCGACGTCGTCGACCTGCAGGACGGCGGCGGTTGGGATTGGACCAAGGGTGAGCCGCCCAAGGATAACCCCGCGTACTACCTGCGGTTCTGCAAGAGCTTCTCCCGGATGGGCGCCGTGATGCACTACCTGCAGTGCGACAACCTCGCGTTCATCCACCACCTGCACGACCGCCTCTCCCGCCCGTGACCCCGCAACGCTGCCGCGAGATCACCGCCCGCTACGCATCCCTGCGTGTCGTCCTGCTCGGTGACTTCTGCCTCGACCGTTACCTGGAGATCGATCCGGCGAAGCCCGAGACCTCGATCGAGACCGGCCTGCCGGTGCACAACGTCGTCAACGTCCGCGCGCAACCGGGCGGCGCGGGCACCATCCTGAACAACCTCTCCGCGCTCGGCGTCGGCACCATCCTGCCGGTTGGCTTCCATGGCGTCGATGGCGAGGGCTTCGAGCTCGCTCGCGCCGTCGCGTCGCGGCGCGGGGTCGACGCGACGCCCCTGCTGGAGACGCCGCAGCGTCGCACCTTCACCTACTGCAAGCCGCTCGTGCTGGAGCCGGGGCGGCCGCCCCGGGAACTCAGCCGGCTTGACACCAAGAACTGGACTCCGACTCCGCCCGAGGTGGAGGACCGCATCATCGCGGCGCTGCAGGCTGCGGCGCGGACCGCCGACGCGGTCATCGTGCTCGATCAGGTGGATATCGCCGAGACGGGCGTGGTGACGCGCCGGGTGCTGGAGGCGGTGGCGGGTGTGGCCACGACGCGGCCGGAATTGCCGATCATCGCCGACAGCCGGCGCGGGCTCGGCGGGTTTCCCGCGGTGATCTTCAAGATGAACGCCGCGGAGCTCGCGACGATGTCGGGCCTGCCGGTTTCGTCTGAACTCGCCACGGTGCGCGATGCGGCAGCGGATCTGGCCCGCCGGAATGGACGACCGGTGTTTGTGACCCTTGCCGAGCGTGGCATGATGGGTGCGTTGGCCTCCGGGGATACCGCATGGGTTCCCGCTCTGCCGGTCCGTGGCCCGATCGACGTGGTGGGAGCCGGCGACTCGGTCACCGCGAACCTGATCACGGCCCTGGCCGCCGGGGCCTCCCTCCGGGAGGCGCTGGAACTCGCCAGCCTCGCCGCTTCCATCGTGCTGCACCAAGTCGGCACCACGGGTGCGGCGACTCCGTCGGATCTCGCGGCGCTGGCGTCCGGCGGGAATTGATCGCACCCCGCGGCGGGGGCGAGGTCCGACCCGGACCTACCCGGTTCAGGTGAAGAGCTTCGTCATGACGTTGCCGTGGACGTCGGTGAGCCGGAAATCGCGACCCTGGAAGCGGAAGGTGAGCTTGAGGTGGTCCAAGCCCAGCATGTGCAGGATCGTCGCGTGGATGTCGTGCACGTGGAATGGATCCTGCACGGCGCTGAACCCGAGTTCGTCGGTCTCGCCGATGATCCGGCCGGGCTTCACGCCGCCGCCGGCGAACCACATCGTGAACGCGTCGATGTGGTGGTTGCGGCCGGTGGTGTCGCGGTTTTCACCCATGGGGGTGCGGCCGAATTCGCCGCCCCACACGACGAGCGTGTCCTCGAGCAGCCCGCGGGCCTTGAGATCGCGCACGAGGGCGGCCTGCCCCTGGTCGACCTCGCGGCAGACCTTTTCAAAATCGCCCTGCAGGTTCTCGCCGGGGCCGCCGTGGCTGTCCCAGTTGGTGTGGTAGAGCTGCACGAAGCGCACGCCGCGCTCGACGAGGCGGCGGGCGAGCAGGCAGTTGCGGGCGAACGACGGCCGGCCGTCCTCGATGCCGTAGAGTTTCAGCGTGGCGGGGCTTTCCTTCGATAGGTCGATGAGCTCCGGGCCGCTGGTCTGCATACGCGAGGCCATCTCGTAAGCGGCGACGCGGGTGAGGATCTCCGGGTCGCCGGTGTCGACCGCGCGCCGGAGGTTCAGCTCGCGGATGGCGTCGATCGTGTCGCGCTGCCGCTCGGCGGAGACGCCCTTCGGGGTGGTGAGGTTGAGGATCGGCTCGCCGGTGCCGCGGAACGGCACGCCTTGGTGGGTGGTGGGCAGGAAGCCGGAGCCCCAGTTGACGGCGCCGCCGCGCGGTCCGCGCGGTCCGGATTGCAGCACCACGAAGCCCGGCAGGTCCTGGCACTCGCTGCCGAGCCCGTAGGAGATCCACGAACCCATGCTCGGCCGGCCGAACTGGCCCGAGCCGGTGTTCATGAACAGCTTGGCGGGCGCGTGGTTGAAGAGCGTCGCCTGGCAGGACTTCGTGATCGTGATGTCATCGACGATCCCCGCCGTGTGCGGGAAGAGCTCCGAGACCCAGGCGCCACTCTGGCCGTGGCGGGCGAATTTCCGGCGGGTGCCGAGGAGTTTCGTGCCGTGGCTCGAGTCCATGAACGCGAAGCGTTTCCCCTCCACGAGCGAGTCCGGTACCGGCTGGCCGTTGAGATCGATGAGGCGCGGCTTGTAGTCGAAAAGCTCCAGCTGGCTCGGGCCGCCGGCCATGAAGAGGTAGATGATGTTCTTCGCCTTGGCGGGAAAATGGCCCGGTCGGGGCGCTTGCGGACCGGGCAGCGCGGGCGCGGCGGTGACGCGGCCGCCGGTGAGGGCGGCGAGGGCGATGCCTCCCAGTCCCAGCGAGCAGCGGCTCAGGAAATGGCGGCGGGTGCGGTGGGCGAGGAACTCGGTTGGCGTCGTGCCGGGAGGAAGCATGGCGGCGGTGGGGGGTTACTCGCGGGTGATGGTTTCGTCGAGGTTGAGCAGCACGCGCGCGATCGTGAGCCACGCCGCGCGGTCGCGTTCGTCATCGTTGCCCCCCGCGGCGGCGAACTGCCGGCGATGGAGCTCGGAAACGCGCTCCAACTCGAAGGTGGAGGGCGCCCGCGCGACCACGCAGCGGAAAGCGAAGTCGATCCGCCCGGGGAGGTCGGTGGCGGGCGCCTCGCGGCGGATGCGTTCCGCGAAGCCTCCGGCGAACTCGAAGAACTGCTGGTCGTTAAGCAGCGTGAGGGCCTGCAGGGGGGTGTTGGAACGCAGGCGGCGTGAGCAGCTGCTGAAGCCGTCGGCCGCGTCGAACACCGCGAGCGCGGGATGGGGCGTGGCCCGCCAGAAGTGGGTGTAGAGTCCCCGGCGGTGCCGGTCGTCGCCGGTGCTCGGGCTCCATTCCCGTTTCACCTGGCCCAGGGACATCACTCCGTCGGGCTGCGGCGGGAACACCGGCGCCCCCCCGAGTTTCGGCGCGAGCAGGCCGCTCGCCGCGAGCGTCACATCGCGCACCAGTTCGGCATCGAGGCGCAGGCGGGTCTGGCGCGCCAGGAGTCGATTAAGCGGGTCCGAAACCTCCAGGTCGGGGCGGTGGCGCGAGGCCTGACGATACGTGGCCGAGGTCACGATCAAACGATGCAGGGCCTTCTGGCTCCAGCCGCCCGCCACCAGTTCCGTCGCCAGCCAGTCCAGCAACTCGGGGTGCGATGGAGGCGCGGCCTGCGTGCCGAGGTCGTTCTCGGTTTCGACGATCCCGCGCCCGAAGTACTGCTGCCAAACGCGGTTCACAAACACCCGCGCGGTGAGCGGATTTGCGGGGTCCACGGTCCAGCGGGCGAGGTCGAGGCGGTTCGGGTTCTCCTTCCGCAACGGCGGCAGCACCACGGGCGTGCCGGGCTCCACGCGGTCCCCGGGACGCGTAAAGTCGCCCTTGATGAAGATGTGGCTCGGGCGTCCGCCCGGGAGTTCTTCCATCACGAGCGTGGAAACACCCTGGGATTCGCGCCGCTGGAGGACGCCGAGGCGGTCGTTCAATTGTCGAAAGGCGGTGTCCTTCGGCCGTGCGAGCGGGTACACCGAGCGGCGTTGATTGAAGCTGAGCTTTTCCCACGGCACATCCAGGGCCGCCCGGGTGCCACGCGAGGTGACCTTGTCCCGCGCCTCGGGTGAGAGGCCCAGACGCCACGCCTCGATCTCGGCGCCGTGCGCGGCGAAGAGCTGGGCGATTTTGCCGCGCAAGTCCGCGAGCTCGGTCTCAAGCTCACCGTCGGGCGCGCCGTCGGACTTGAAGTGGAGCACGCCGATCGACTTGGGCCGGCGGTCTCCGTGGCCGTCGTCGACCGAGTTGTTGAAGAACGCGTAGAGGCGGTAGTAGTCGCGCTGGGTGACCGGGTCGAATTTGTGGTCGTGGCACTGCGCGCAGGAAAGGGTGAGCCCTAGGAAAGCGGTGCCGAAGGTGTTCACGCGGTCGAGCACGGCCTCGACGCGGAACTGCTCGGGGTCGATGCCGCCCTCCTGGTTGATCTGGGTGTTGCGGTTGAAGCCCGTCGCCACGCGTTGGTCGACCGTGGGGTTGGGCAGGAGGTCACCCGCCAGCTGCTCGATCACGAACTGGTCGTAGGGCAGATCGCGGTTGAGTGCGTTCACCACCCAGTCGCGGTATTTCCAGATCTGGCGGGGCGCGTCGATGGAGTAGCCGTTGGAGTCGGCGTAACGCGCGACGTCGAGCCACGGGCGCGCCCAGCGCTCACCGAAGTGGGGCGAAGCGAGGAGGCGGTCGACCGCGCGCTCGTAGGCGCCCGCGGCCGGATCGGCGAGGAAAGCCTTGGTTTCGTCCGGCGTGGGGGGCAGGCCGGTGAGGTCGAGCGAGACGCGGCGAAGGAGGGTGACCCGGTCGGCCTCGGGGGCCGGCTTGATGCGATCGGCGGCGAGACGCGCGAGGACGAAGCGATCAATGTCATTGCGGGGCCAACCGCCCGGATCGGCGGAGACCGCGGGCGGGGAGGGGCGCTTGGGCGCTACAAAAGCCCAGTGTTCCCAGCGGCCCGGCTCCTCCTGCTCGGGCGCCGGTGCGCCCGCGGCCACCCAGGCGCGCAGGGTAGCGATGTCCGCCGCTGACAGCAGTTCCTTCTTGTACGGCATGGCGGGAATATCCGCGTGGGTTCCCGCGATCACGGCGGAGAGGAGGCTCTCCCCGTCGCGCCCGCGCTTCACCACCGAGCCGCTGGCGCCACCCAGCCGGGCGAATTCCGCCGTGTCGAGCCGCAGGCCGGACTCCTCCTTCTGGGCGCCATGGCACTGCACGCAGTACCGGGTGAGCAATGGCTTTACCTCACGCAGATAATCGGGCGCGGATGCCCCGGCCGTAAGGGTCAGCAAAAAGGGTACGAACGCGAGTCGGAGCGACCTCATTCCCCGCGAATCTCCACAGGCCGCCGCCCAACCGCAACTCCCGCCTTGCGGTTTCCGCGGCACGGCGGACTCAGGTGCCGGCTGCCTCGACGTGCTTGCGCAGCACCGCCATGGTCTGCCCCATCACCGCGGAGAACTCCCGCAGACGCTCGGCGGAAGGCGCCTTCGCCTCGGGGGCCTTGAGTTCGCGTTCCAGCAGGGCGGACAGTTCGGTCAGGCGCCGGCAACCGAGCATCGCCGAGGAGCCCTTCAGGCGGTGGAAGCGTCGCGCCGCCGTCTTCAGGTCGGCGGCCGTCAACAGGGCGAGGGTCGGCTCCACGTCGTGCTCGTTCGAGGCGATGAACATGCGGGCGGTCCGGACGAGCAGCTCGCGGTTGCCGCCGAGAAACCCCAGCGCGTTCTCGACGTCGAACAGCGGGGCGAGCGTTACCGCGGGTTCCGCTGGCGCCACCGGGTCGGTCCCGGGGTCCCGCCGGACGCCTGGCGTGTGCCGGGCGACGGTCGCGTAAAGCATCGAGGGTTCGACAGGTTTGCAGAGCACGTCATCGATGCCCGAGGCGCGGTAGCGTTGGTGGTCCTGCTCCAGTACGTTCGCAGTGATCGCGATCACGGGCAGTCGCTCGCAGCCCGGGGTGCGCTTGATCTCCTGCGTCGCTGAAACGCCGTCCATCACGGGCATCTGGATATCCATCAGGACCACGTCGAAGCCGCCCCGGCGCACGCGTTCGACCGCCTCCATGCCGCTGTCGGCCGTCTCCACCGAGCACCCGGCGACCTCGAGCAGGCCGCGGAGGATCTCGAGATTCATCGGGACGTCGTCGACCACGAGGACACGGCGGCCGCGCAGGGCGTCGGTGAAGTCGTCCACGCCGGCGGAGCGGGCCGGATCCCGGGCCGGCTGACCGGCCGGGTGTTCGCGCCCGGAGACGGCGCGCACGAGCGAGTCCACTAGGCTGGACTCAGTGACCGGCTTGCTGATGACAACTTCGATGCCGGCCTCCGCTGCGGCGCCGATCGCTTCCTCGCGCCCGTGGGCGGTGATGAGCAGCACTGCCGGGCAGGAGGAATGCGGGACCAGTTCGCGCACCCGGCGGGCGGTCGCGATGCCGTCGAGCTCGGGCATGCGCCAGTCGAGCAGCAGGACGTGGAAAGGTTGGCCGGCCTGGTGCGCGGCCACGACGTGCGCCACGGCCTCTGCGCCGGAAGCGGCAGTCTCGACCGTCACCGGGAACGGGCTCAGCAGGCCGGAGATGACGGTGCGGGCGGTCGGGTTGTCGTCGACCACGAGCACGCGGCGCCCCTCCAGCTCCTGTCGCGGGGAAAACTCCGCGGTGCGGAGGGAGAGATGCAGCCGGGCGGTGAACCAGAACGTGCTGCCGCGCCCGACTTCGCTGGTTGCGCCCACCGCGCCGCCCATCCGCTCGGCGAGCCGGCGGCAGATCGCGAGGCCGAGGCCCGAGCCGCCGTGCACGCGGGTGTCGGAATTGTCGATCTGTTCGAAAGGGCGGAAGAGCCGGCCGAGGTGCTCGGGAGCCACGCCGATGCCGGTGTCGGTGACGGAAAAGCGCAACAGGACCGAGTCGGCGTCCTGGCTCTCCAGATCCACCCGCACCGTGATTTCCCCGCGTTCGGTGAACTTGATGGCGTTGGAGACGTAGTTGAGCAGGACCTGCGAGAGCCGGACGGTATCGCCGCGCAGCTGGCGCGGCACCTCCGGTGCGACGGAGAACGCCATTTCCAGTCCCTGGGATTGCGCGCGAGCGGCGGTCATCGTGCTAACGCGCTCCAGGACGCCGTCGATCGCGAGATCGACATCGTCGAGCATGATCTTGTCGGCCTCGAGCTTGGAGAGATCCAGGATATCGCTCACCAGCCCGAGCAGATGGTTGCCCGACTCGTGGATATCGGAGAGGTTCTTCCGGATGCGCGGGTCCTCCGCGCGGCGCATCGTGAGGTAGGCGAGGCCGATGATCGCGGTGAGGGGCGTGCGGATCTCGTGCGACATGTTGGCGAGGAACGCGCTTTTCGCCTGGCTGGCGCGCTCCGCCTGTTCCTTGGCCTCGCTCAGCTGGACGCGGATGCGTTCCAATTCCTGGATTCGCTCGTAGAGATCGCGGGTCGCGCGCTCGGCGATGTTTTCCGCCTCCTCCAGCACGCGCCGCTGGCGCGCCAGCCGTTGCTCCAGCTGCTGGATCCGCACCCGCGGATCTTCCCCCTCCGAGGTCATGATGCCGCGGATTCGAACCGGCAGACCATGAGGCAGGATTCGTCACCGCGGTGCATGCAGCGCGGTTGCTCGATGACGGCTTTCTCGCCGAACACGTCGGCGGCCCCGTGGATCAGACCCTCGGCGAGGGCGCACATTTTCTTCTTTGAGCGGTATTCGAGCTCCAGTTCGTTGGGCCCGCTGCGGCGGAACCCGAAGTCGGGGGCTTCGGCCCCGGGGTACAGTTTGCGGACTTCCGGGTGGATGATCTCGTTCAGTGTGAGGATGAACGGGATGGTCTGCTGATGGCGGGTGAAAAAGTCCGGATAGCGCTCGCGCAGCAGCGGCATGGCTTTGCGGCCGAACCAGGTGAGGATTTCGCCCTGCGGCCGGCCGGTGGCTTCCGACGCCGCCGCCACGAGTCCCAGCAGTTCCTCGTCGGGATAACTGCCCAGGCTGGTGTAGGTGCCGCTGGCGCCGGATTTTTCCAGCAGGGCATCCCAGACGCCTTCGCCGTGCGCCTCGATCACGACTTTTTCGAGCAGGATGAAGATGATCCCTTTCATGGGTTTGGGTAGTAAGGCGATTATTACTTAGGCGGAAGACCCTAGGTGTTCAGGCCGAAACACCCGGAGCGCAAACCTATAGCGGTCAAAACCCGGGGAATCCGCCGCGTCCGCGCTGCTGCTGCATCGCCTCCATCTGGCGCATCATCTTTTTCCCGCCGCCGCCCTTCATCATCTTCATCATCTGCTGCATCTGCTGGAACTGCTTCATCAGCTGGTTCACCTCGATGATCTTCACGCCCGAGCCGTCGGCGATGCGTTTGCGGCGGCTGCCGTTCAGGATGTCGGGCTTGCGCCGTTCCTGCGGGGTCATCGAACGGATGATCGCCTCGGTGCGTGCCATCTGGCGGTCGGCGTCGGGCGGCAGCTGCATCCCGCTCATGCCGGGGATCATCCCCATCAGGCTCTGCATGGAGCCCATTTTTTTCACCTGCTGCATCTGCGCCAGAAAATCGTCCAGATCGAACTCCGCCTTGCGCATCTTCTCCGCCATCCGCTCCGCCTCGCGCTGGTCGATGTTCTCCTGCGCCTTCTCGACGAGCGAGACCACGTCGCCCATCCCGAGGATGCGCGACGCCAGCCGGTCGGGATGGAACGGCTCGAACTCGGTCGTCTTCTCGCCGGTGCCCACGAATTTGATCGGCACGCCGGTGACGCCCTTGATCGAGAGCGCCGCGCCGCCGCGGGTGTCGCCGTCGAGCTTGGTGAGGATCAGGCCGGTGAGCTGGAGGGCGTCGTGGAACGCCTTCGCGACGTTGACCGCCTCTTGGCCGAGGGCGCCGTCGGCCACGAGCAGCACCTCGTCGGGCTGCACGCGCGCGCGGAGTTTCTTCACTTCCTCGATGAGGTCGGTGTCGATCTGCAGACGGCCGGCAGTGTCGAACAGGATGCAGTCGGCGGAGGCGGCCTGCGCGGCCGCGAGCGCCGCGGTGCCGATGGCGGGCACGTCCTTGGACACGCGGTCGGCGTAGAAACCGAGCTCCTCCTGGCGCGCCAGAATCTCAAGTTGGTCGATGGCGGCCGGGCGGTAAACGTCGGCGCCGACGACGAACGGACGGTAGCCGCGCTTCTTGAGCAAACGGCCGAGTTTGGCGGTCGAGGTGGTTTTGCCTGAACCGTGCAGACCCACCATGAGGATCCGCAGCGGGCGGGCGGTGGAGAGGGCGGTGGAGCCCTCGCCGAGCAGCTTCACCAGCTCGTCGTGGATGACCTTGACCACCTGCTGGCCGGGGGCGACGCCCTTGAGCACCTCGCGACCGACGCATTCCTGCTGAACGCGCTCCACGAAGTCCCGGGCGACCCGGAAATGCACGTCGGCGGCCAGCAGGGCGGTGCGCACCTCGCGGAGCGCCTCCGCCATGTTTTCCTCGGTGAGCTTGCTGACGCCGCGCAGACCGCGGAGGGCCTGGCCAAGTTTCTCGGTGAGCGACTCGAACATTTGAACCGCCACCGTTGGGGCATTTCGCGCGCCGACGCAACCCGCGGCTCGCGGAACGCGGATTCGCACGCGGGGATTGCCAAGCGCGCGGGGGCTCCTGCTACTGGCGGTCCCGTAACCGCGCATGTCTTCCGCCGCTTCCGTCCCTCCCGCCGTTTCTTCCGGCGCCAACGCGCGCCTCGGCATCATCGGGGGTGGCCAGCTTGCGCGCATGACTGCGCTCGCGGCCGCGCCGCTGGGGGTGGACGTGACGGTCATTGAGAAGGCTCCGCTCAGCCCCGGGGCGCAGGTGGTGCACCGCGCGCTGACCGGAGACTGGTCCGATCCCGCAGCGCTCGCGCGTTTCGCGCAGGGGCTCGACGTGATCACCTTGGAAAACGAGTTCATCGACGCGGACCTGCTGCGCGGGCTCGAGGAGACGGGCGTGCCGGTTTTCCCGACGTGGGGCACGATGTCGCTCACGCAGGACAAGCTCATCCAGAAGCGTACATTGGCGGCCGCGGGTCTGCCGGTGCCGGAGTTCCGTGAGGTCACGGCGCCGGCTGATGTGGTCGCGGCGGGCGCCGAGTTCGGCTGGCCTCTCGTCCTCAAAGCCCGGCGCAATGGTTACGACGGCAAGGGCAACTTCACGCTGCGATCGGCGGCCGATGTCCCCGCGGGCTGGGAGAAGCTCGGCGGCGGGCGCGTCGCGCTCTACGTCGAGGCGTTCTGGCCGTTTCAGTCGGAGCTGGCCGCGATCGTCACGCGCGGTCGCAACGGCGAGTCGGTCATCTATCCGGTGGTCGAGACGATCCAGCGCGATCACATCTGCCACGAGGTGCTGGCGCCGGCGCCGGTTTCACCGGCCGTCGCGGCGCGCGCGGCCGACGTCGCGGGACGCGCGGTGGCGGCGGTGCGCGCCGTGGGAAGTTTCGGCGTCGAGATGTTCCTGTCGAGCGACGGGCGCATCGCGGTGAACGAGCTGGCGCCGCGCGTGCACAATTCCGGCCATTACACGATCGAGGGCTGCGTATGCTCGCAGTTCGAGAACCACGTGCGCGCCGTGCTGGGTTGGCCGCTGGGCCGGCCGGACCTCGTCGCGCCGGCGGTCGTGATGGTCAACCTGCTCGGCACGCGGCCGGGCACGGGGCGCGCGGAGGGGCTCGCGGCCGCCCTCGCGGTCGAGGACGCCCATGTCCACCTCTACGGCAAGGCGACCTCGGCGGCGGGGCGCAAACTAGGCCACGTCACCGCCCGCGGCCGCGACCTGGCGGAGGCGCGTGAGCGCGCGCGGCGCGCGGCGGCCGCCCTCAGCTTCGGAGACTCCACATGAAAAAGACCCCGCGTCCCCTCGTCGGCATCATCATGGGCAGCGACTCGGACTGGCCCACCATGGAGGCCGCCTGGCAGGTGTGCACCGAGTTCGGCGTGCCTTGCGAGACGCGCGTGGTCTCGGCCCACCGCACGCCCGACGATATGTTCGCGTACGCCAAGACGGCCCAGCGCCGCGGCCTGCGCGTGATCATCGCCGGGGCGGGCGGCGCCGCGCACCTGCCGGGCATGGTTGCCAGCCAGACCACGCTGCCGGTGGTCGGCGTGCCGGTGGAGAGCAAGAGCCTCAAGGGCCTCGATTCGCTGCTCTCGATCGTCCAGATGCCCGGCGGCATTCCGGTCGCCACCGTCGCCATCGGTGGCGGACGCAACGCCGGCCTGCTCGCCGTATCGATCGTGGCGCTCGGCGACGCGCGACTCTCCGCCCGACTCGCGGCCTTCCGCCGGAAACTCGCGGCCGAGTCGCGCGCACGGGGCCGCAAGCTGCAGGGCCGGATCGCGGGTGGTGCGACGAAGTCCTGAGCAACCGCGGGCGCCACGGCACGAACTTCGTCCTCGTCAAGGTGGGGGAGTTTCCGGATAACCGCCGGTCCCATGAATCCCGTGCTGAAGCTTCTGATCGACGGCGGCAGCCTCACGACCTCCCAGATGGCGAAGGTTGCGGGGCTGACCGAGGCCGAGGTGAATCAGCAACTGGAGCAGCTGAAGGCGGAGAAAATCTTCCTCGGCTGGCGTCCGGTGCTCGATCTTTCCCGGGAGGCCGCCGCCGCCGCCGCCGTGCGCGCCGTGATCGAGGTGAAGGTGACGCCGGAGCGGGGCGGGGGATTCAACCGTTTCGCGGAGCGCATCGCGCGGTTCGATGAGGTCGAGTCCTGCTACCTGATGTCGGGCGGCTACGACCTGCTCGTTTTCGTGCGCGGCGGTTCCCTCCAGAAGGTCGCGGCGTTCGTGTCGGAGAAGCTCTCGACGGTCGAGGGCGTGCTCTCGACGTCCACCCACTTCATGCTGCGCTGCTACAAGGAGCAGGGCTTCCTGCTCGACGGCGGCGAGGCGCAGACCACGCGGCTCACCGTCGCGCCCTGAACGCAACCGCGCGAGCCATGAGCACCGATCCTAAACGATGGGTGGCGGGACACGTGTCCGCGCTGCCCAAGAGCGGCATCCGCGACTTCTTCGAGCTGGTTGCGAAAATGAAGGGCCAGGACGTCATCTCCCTTGGGGTCGGCGAGCCCGACTTCGTCACCCCGTGGCACGTCCGCGAGGCCGCGATCTACGCCCTCGAGAAGGGTAAGACGTACTACACCTCCAACCTCGGCACGATCGAGCTGCGGCGGGCGATCTCCACCTACGTCGAGCAACACTTCGGCGTGGTCTACCGTCCCGAGGATCAGGTGATCGTGACGGTCGGCGTGAGCGAGGCGCTGGACCTGGCGTTCCGCGCCTTCTGCAACCCGGGCGACAAGGTGATGTTCCACCAGCCCTGCTACGTGAGCTACCACCCGAGCATCTCGCTGGTGCACGGGCAGGGGATCGCGGTGCCGACCTACGCCAAGGATAACTTCGCGCTCACCGCTGAGGCGCTGCGCGCCGCGTGGCAGCCGGGCGCCAAGATCCTGATGCTGAACCTGCCGTGCAACCCCACGGGCGGCACGTGCACACGCGAGCAGGTTGAGAAGATCGCCGCGTTCTGCCGTGAGAAGGACCTCCTCGTGTTGAGCGACGAGATCTACTCTGAGCTCACGTTCGAGGGCACGCACACCAGCATCGCCAGCCTTCCGGGCATGGCCGAGCGCACCATCTTCCTGCACGGGTTCTCCAAGGCTTTCGCCATGACCGGCTGGCGCATCGGCTACGCCTGCGGCCCGGCCGACCTCATCGACGCTATGATGAAGGTCCACCAGTATGCCATGATGTGCGCCTCGATCATCGCGCAGGAGGGCGCCCTCGAGGCCCTCAAGAACGGCTGGGACAACGTCCTTGCCATGCGCGAGCAATACCACCGCCGCCGCGACCTCATTGTGCGGCGCTTCAACGAGTCCGGCCTCCGCTGCCACTCGCCGCGCGGCAGCTTCTACGCGTTTCCCGACGTCACCGCGACCGGGCTCTCGGAGAAGGACTTCTCCGTGGGACTACTCCAGAGGGAGAAGGTCGCCGTGGTTCCGGGCACGGCGTTCGGCGAAAACGGCGGCGGTCACGTCCGCGCCTGCTTCGCCACCGGCTACGACCAGATCGTCGAGGCCTGCGACCGCGTTGATCGTTTTGTCCAGTCGGCGCCTGGCCGGTCTGCTTCCCGCTGACCGTCCAGTCCCGCGCCCTTCGTCCCTTAACCCTCCCGTTCGCGCCTCCCATGCCTCGCATCGTCGCCATCGTGGGCCGGCCCAACGTCGGCAAAAGCCGCCTCTTCAACCGACTCGCGCGCAAGCGCATCTCGATCGTGCACGACCAGCCGGGCGTCACGCGCGACGTGATTTCCACGGAGGTCGCCGACGGCGCGTACACCCTGCTCGACACCGGCGGGCTCGGTTACAAGGGCGAGGATACGCCGGCCGCGCTCACCCGCGCCTCGGAGCAGCAGGTGGAGTTCGCGATCTCGGCGGCCGACCTGATCCTGTTCGTGATCGACGGCCTGGGCGGTGTTACGTCGCTCGATGAGAAGATCGGCGCGATGCTGCGCAAGGGCCGCAAACGCGTGCTGCTGGTCGTCAACAAGGCCGATTTCGGCGACGAGAAGGTCGCGCTCGACGAGGTTTACCGCCTCGGGCTCGGCGAGCCGCTGCGGGTTTCGGCCGAGCACGGCCGCGGCGAGTCTGATCTCCGCGCGGCGATTCTCGCGGCCCTCGGCCCCGCCCCGGAGGCCACGGCAGAGGCGCGCACCGCGCGCGACCCGCTCTGCGTGTGCTTCATCGGCCGGCCCAACGTCGGGAAGTCATCGCTGAGCAACCGACTCCTGAAGAGCGACCGCCTTATTGTGAGCCCGGTGCCGGGCACGACGCGCGACGCCATCGAGCTGCCGTTCGAATTCCTCGGCCGCGACGGGAAGCAGTACCCGTTCAAGCTCATCGACACCGCCGGTATCAAGGCCGCGACCAAGCTCGCCTCGCCGGTCGAGTACTTCTCGCGGCTGCGTTCCCTCGACGCGGTGAAGCAGACCGACGTCGTCTTCGTGGTGCTCGACGCCTTCGAGGGCGTCACCCAGCAGGACAAGGCGATCGCCGGGGAGGCGGTGAAGGAGGGCAAGCCGATCGTCGTGGTCGTGAACAAGTGGGACCTCGTGCAGGAGGCGTTCCGGAAGCAGGGCGGCTTTGAGCCGTACGACAGCGAGCGCGACTTCCGCGAGAAGTACGAGAAGGCGTTGTTCGACCGGCTGTTCTTCACGCCCGGTTCTCCGGTGATCTTCGTCTCGGCCCTCAGCGGCCACGAGATCGACCGCATGCTCAATGCCGCGGTGCGCTTGCACCGCACGCTCGACAAAAAGATCCCGACGGGCCGCCTGAACCAGACCTTGGCTTACTTGGCGGAGCGCAACCCGCCGCCGGCGATTTCCGGTCGGCGGTTCCGCATCTACTACGCCACGCAGACCGGCAACCGGCCGTTCCGCATCCGGCTGTTCTGCAACCGCGAGGAGAAGCTCTCCGAGTCCTACCGCCGCTATCTGGAGGCCGGTCTGGTTGAGGAATTCAGCCTCAACGGCTGCCCGATCCACTTCGATCTGGTCGGCAAGGAACGCGATCACGAGCGCGTCTCGCGCATCGAGGCCAGCGCCGCCCAGGCCGCCTCCGGCGCCCGCCCGAAGTGGCGGAAGGCTGAGAAG
>CAIUOU010000179.1 GCA_903900845.1 uncultured Opitutia bacterium | reverse complement strand
TGTGCCGCTCAAGGCGAGTTGGGGCGTTTCGCTCGTGCGCGAACGCTTCAATCTCCGCGCCAACTGGAGCTACCAGGGCCGCAGCCGTAACGGCCCGGTGACCGGCGCCAGCATCCCGGCGGGCACCTACAACTACACGGTACGCCGCGTCTTCGTCGACCTGCTCGGGGAGTACAACCTGAACCGTCGGCTCGCGCTCTACTTCACGCTCCGCAACGTGCTCGACATGCCCGAGCAGCAGGAGGTCGACGGTCCTGGCGTGCCCCAGCACGCGACCTTCCGCAGCGCTGAGTTCGCGGGCTCGCTGTGGACCTTCGGCATCAAGGGCACGTTCTGAAGCCGCCCAGCGCGAATCCGCTCCGGCGGCGCCGCGCCGGGCGGAGTGAGGGAAAGCGCAAGGGAGTGAGGGAGAAAGTGGCCATGGGCGCGGTCAGCACATGAGGGCCAGTTGGCTGCGGGTTTTGAGACAAGCGTTGGCGGATTATCCCGGGTGGTTGAGGACTCGCGGCTGCTTCCCTCGTTAGCGCGCCTCCCGATCCCCTTCGCGGCCATCAACCGGTTAGGCAACAAAAGGCTCGGAACGCACGGCCTCCTCCGCTTCCGCCCCTGGCGAAACCGCGGCGGGGCAAATCCGCCGGACCCTGCTTCCATCGCACCCGTGAATCCGCTGCTCCGTGGTGAAACAGCTTGGTGAGGCGGTACGGCATTATTACCAGCCTTCCGATGCCTACGCATCGATTGTACGACGGAACGATTGCCTCGCGGCGGGCGCGGGCGTCTTTTTTCCTGATGCTCCGCCCTGTTTTCGCCTGCTGGCTCGCGTGCGCCGCCGCGCTGGCCGCCGCCGAAAAGCCCATCCTTCCACCCCTGCCCGACTACCGCGCGCCGCGCGCCGCCACACCGCCGGTGATCGACGGCGAAATCGACGAGGCGGTGTGGGGCGCCGCACCCGCCGCGGGTGACTTTGTATTCACTTGGTACCAGGCGGGCCGGAAGGAGCAGACTCGAGCGAAACTGCTCTGGGACGACGAATGCCTCTATCTCGCCGCCCGCTGCGACGACGCCCACATCACCGCGCGCCACACGGAGCGCGACGGCCGGATTCCCGAGGACGATTGCATCGAGATCATGCTCGCCCCGAACCCCGCCACCCCTCGGGTGTACTTCAACATCGAGGTCAATGTCATCGGCGGCATCCTCGACAACTTCCGTCCCAACGGACCCGACCGGCCTCGGGCGCCGAAGTGGGACGCCGAAGGCGTGCGGGTCGCCGGCAAGTGGACGGGCACGCTCAACGACGATTCCGACACCGATCGCCATTGGCAGGTCGAAGTCGCGATCCCCTGGCGCAATTTCGCCGCGGTCGGCGCGGCGGTTCCCCCGCCTCCCGGCACGGTGCTGCGCATGAACCTCAACCGGCACGGCGGGAAGACGAACCCGCAGTACAGCCAGTGGGCGCAGGCGGACACCCCCAAGCCGTCGTTTCACACGCCGGACCGTTTCGGTCGCCTGACGCTCGCGCCGGAAACCGCCGGCGGCGGGCGTTGAGCCCCCGCATGCCGCCGCTGCTGCGCACCGTTTTGGTCCTCGCCGCCGCCTTCTCCCCGGCCGGAGCCGAACCGCTGCGCGTGGCCTTGATCGCCCCTTCCGCGGAGGTGGCCGTCCTGGCCGCACTGGGTGCGACCATCGAGGATGGCGGACTCGTGCGCATCTCCACGCCCTCCCGCGCCGATGCTCTGCTGATTTTACGCGGCCCCGGAGCCGCGGCCGCGGAAACCCGAACTCTCCTGGCCGACGGTCGCCCGGCGGTGGTGCTCGGCGCGGAGCCCGCCGCTTGGAACGACGCCGGCGGCTTCATCACGGAGCGAATTGGCGCGATCCGTGGCGCGGCCTTTGCGGGCGGAGCACCGCTGCGCGTGATCAACCTGTTCGCCCATCCCGTCCTCACCGGGGTGGAGGCAATCGAATCCGACGAAGCGGTGCCGGCGTGGACGAAACTAGCCGAGGATACGCAGTTGATCGTCGAAGGCATCACGGGCGAGGAGACGACGCCGCTCGCCTGGGTGAGAAACGCCGGCTCCGGTCGCATCGCCCATCTGGTTCCAACCTCCCCCGCCCTGCTCACTTCGCGGGACTACCTTCGGATTGTAACCCAGGCGCTCCTCTGGACCGCGCGCCGGCCCATCCCCGGCGCGAGACCCGTCGTGCAGCGCACGTTCATGCCGGAATCCCACCCTGGCGCCTTCGCGATCACGTTTCCCGAGGGCGTGGGCGTTTGCCTCGATCCGGTGCGCGGCGGCGTGAACTTCGCTTGGGACGGCGACTTCGTGGACTTGCGGCCGCGCTGGCTCACCAAGCAGGGAGCGCCCGCGCGGATCTTCGGGTCGGTTTTCTACTCGGAAAGGGCGCCGCGGCCGCTCCGGGCCGGTGCGCCCGGAGCGAATTCAGCCTGGCGTTTTCTCGGCCATGGACTGCGCGACGGCACCCCGGAATTTCGTTACGACGTCGACGGCCGGGAAATCACCGAAGCTCTGCGCGCGCTGCCGGATGGAACGGGCTTCACGCGCACCCTCAGCGTCGCCGCGGGCAAGTCCCCGCTCTGGCTGACCCTCGAGGAACAGTCCAACGCGGAGGTCATCGTGGAGGGGGCTTCCCGGGACGGAAACGCCGTCGCGTTCACGTCGGCCGACGCCGGCAGCTTCAGGGTCACCGTGCGCCGCCGCGGAACGGCCCTCTCGCCATGACACACGGCCTCCCCAGCATCCTCGTGATCGCCACGGTTGTGGCGCTGGCGCTCGTGCCGCATCTCGAGGCCGCCGCCCCCGCGACCGGTCGCGTGTCCGGCAGCGTGCGCCAGGCAGGGACCGAGGCTTCCGTGCGTTTCGCGCAGGTGCGCATCGAGGGGGCCGCGCTCACCGGCCGCGAGAATAACCAGATCATCCAGAAGATCGGGGCCGACGGGCGCTACCGCCTCGACGTGCCACCCGGCACCTATGAGTTGTGGGCCGCCGCGCCCGACCACGAGGAAGTGCTCAAACGCGTCGAACTCTCCGCGGGCGCCGCGCTGCAGGTCGACCTTTTCCTCCCCCCGCTGCCGGTCTCGCCGTACCGCGTCGAGACGGTCCCCCTGCCGCGCCAGATGGTTGGCGAGTTGTCGGGTGTGGCGTTCACCCCGACCGGAACGCTCGTGGTGACGACCCGCCGCGGTGAGGTGTGGATCCGCGGCGCGAACGGCAACCGCTGGCGGCGCTTCGCCGCCGGTCTCTATGAGCCTTTCGGCGTCGTGGCTCCCGCCGAAGACGAGATTCTCGTGATCCAACGCCCGGAGATCACGCGGCTGCGCGACCGCGATGGCGACGGGGTGGCGGACGAGTTCCACACCGTGGCCGACGATTGGGGCATCACCGGCAGCTACCATGAGTTTTCGTACGGGCTGGCTCGCGACCGTGCTGGAAATCTTTACGCGTCCTCCGGCCTTTGCTCGTTCGGCCGCGGCGTGGAACTGCCGTGGGTGCGCGGTCCGCTCCAGACCGCCCAGTATCTGCCATGGCCCGGCCCGGGCGCGGTACCCGACGGCCACCGGTCCGTGGCACGGTACCAAGGCTGGGCGTTCCGGGTTTCGCCGGAAGGCCGCTTCGAGACCTTCGCCTCGGGCTTCCGTCAGCCGCTCGGCGTCGGCATCAGCCCGGAGGACGAGTTATTCATCAGCGATTGCGCCGGGGCTTGGGTTCCTACGTCGACCTTCACCCACGTGGAGCGCGGCGGGTTTTACGGTCACGCCGACAGCCTGAAGTGGCACCCCGACTTCAAGGACCGGCGGCTCACGCACACCGAGATCACGGCGCTCCGGCGCCCCCCGAGTGTTTATCTCCCACGCGGCGTGCTGGGAACGTCACCCGGCCAGCCCACGTGGGACACGACCAGCGGGCGCTTTGGTCCCTTCGGCGGACAGGTCTTCATGGGCGACGTTTCCGCTATACTCACGCGCATCGACCTCGAGCGCGTCGCGGGTGCGTGGCAGGGCGCGGCGTTTCCGTTCCTGCGCGGCGGCGGGTTACGCCTCGGCGGCATGCACCAGGCTTTCGGTCCCGACGGCGCGCTCTATCTCGCGCAAACGGTCCGCGGCTGGATGCCCACCGGCGGCAACGAGGGACTGCAGCGTGTCGTCTGGAACGGATCCGACCCGGTCGAGGTGCGCACCCTCCGGCTTTCCCCGCGCGGTTTTACCCTCGGGTTCACCGTCCCGATGGGAGCGACCGCCGGTAACCCGGACCATTACCGCGTGCAGCGTTTCCGCTACCTCCACCACCCGGTCGACGGCTCGCTGCGGGCGGACAACATCGAAGTGCCGGTGACCGCCGCCCGGCTTGGAGCCGACGGTCGCACGGTTGAACTGGACCTGCTCGAATTGCAGCCCGGCCACGTGCACGAGTTGACCGTGGACGCCGCTGTCACGGATCGCGCGGGGCATCCGCTGCTCAACCGCGTCGCCTACTACAACGTGAACCGACTGCTCTCGGGCGAAACCCAACCCGGCCCCACGCGGCTCGCCGCGGCCCGGCCGGCGGCGCTGCGACCCGGTGATCCGCGAGCCGGCGCGGAGGTTTATCGCCAGAACTGCCTCGTCTGCCACCAGGCCGACGGCCGCGGATCGCGCGAAGCCGGCACGCCCGATTTCACCCTGCCCGGCGGCATTCGCGTCAAATCCGACGCCGAACTCTTCCGGATTGTGGCGGAGGGCCGCGTGCCGGAGCCGCCCGCGGTGAATCCGATGCCCCCCTGGTCCAATGTGCTCACGGAGCAATCGATCCAAGACGTCGTGGCCCACCTGCGGACGACGTACGGCGCGGCGGGGCGCTGAAATTCACCGGGCCGAGGGACGCAGGCCCTCCGTCATCTCCAACAACGCGCCCAGCATCAGATCCGCGGCCTTGGGCTCGAGGTAGTTGGTGCCCGGCCAGGTCTCGTAACCGCCGAGTTCGAAATGGCGCGGTGGCGGCAAGTAGCCGAAGTAGCCGTGGTTGAGCTCGATCATGAACGAACGCGCGAAAGGGCTGCGCTTCTTGTACTCCAACCCCGTCTCCGCGAACACCTCGCCCGGCATCGTGCCGATGGCGATGTCGCCGATGCGGAAGACCTGGAGGGGAACCCGGGCCGGACCCTGTGCGCGGGCAAGCACCTGCACGCGACCGGCGTAGCTCAGCCGCTGCACCCAGTCGGGCGTGGTCGGCCACTTGGCTTCCACGGGAATATCGCCGCGCGAAAGCCGGGGGGATCGCTCCTCCGTCTCCCGCGCCCACGCGAGCAACTCCGGCTCGATCTTCCGCCAGGCGAGCGGCAACTCGCGGTAGCGGGCGCCCAGTTCGGCCCGGTCGCGCCAGGCGACCCCGGCGAGCGCGCGATGAACCCGGGCCGCCACGTCTCGACCGACCAGGCGCATTTTCTCGTAGGCGGGGCGCCGCGGCTCCCGTTGCCGAAAGTTGATGTTGTTGATGTCGCCGCTGGTGCCATTGGCCAGCAGGGCCACGAACGGCGGCCCATCCTCCCGCGGCCCCTCGAGCCGCGCGAGTTCCTCACAGAACACCCCGAAATAATCGGCCGAGATGGCCCGGCCGGAAACACCTCCGACATAGTGCAGCGAGTAGGCCGCGAATACCGAGATCAGCCGGCCACCCGGCTCCCGCAGCGCGACAAACGAGACCGCGGGATCAACCGGACCCGCGGGTTCCACCAGATCGGCGCCGCCCGCGGCGGGATTCATCTTCACCCGCTCCGCCTTTCCAAAAGGGCTGGCCGGCGCGGCGCCCTCGCGCATCAACCAGCGGCGATTGAAGACGTGTTCCGGAACATCCACCGAGCCCGAGGCGATCTCGGCGGGACGCAGCCGACCGGCGGCGAGACTCACCGCGTCGGTCACGCGCCGCGCGATGAGCTTCTGGTAGTCATCAAGCGGCTGGTCGTAGGCCAGACGGCTGACGCCGAGCGCGCTGCCCGCGGAATGCGTGTGCGTGCCAGCGAAAATCACATTTTCCGGCGGTATGCCCGTGACCTCGAGGATGAGCCGGCGCGTCTCGAGGCTCAGCGTCCGATGAACCCCCAGCAGATCGCAGATCACGAGCGCGAGCCGGGTCTGTCCGTCGTCGAGCACCAGGCAGCGGGCGTGAAGCTCGTCGTGCACCTCCTGGGCGGGAAAGGGCGCGAACCCGCCGATGATCGGCGTGCCCAGCGGCGAGGTGATGTTGGTCTTCGCGGCGCCCGCGCGCAGGGGCGCGGCCGGCTGGGCAGCCGACAACGCCGAGCAAAGGCAGCAAGCGAGGGTGAGGAGCCGGACCGGGGTGTGTCGCGTCATGCCCGCAGTCAAACGCACGCGCTTCGCTGCACACAAGCCGGAGTCGGGTTAACAACTGCTGCGGCCGATCCGGCGAAGCGACCCGGTCCCAGGGCTCCATCCTTCCCCGTTTGCCGCGCGCCGTTTCGCTCCAGGTGACAGCCGCACCAGGAACGAGGATTATGATCCTCCGCAGGAGCGCCCGCGGCTACCTCGGGTACGGGAGCGGCAGAAACGTCCGAATGGCGGACGACATTCCCCCAGGATGGACGCACGTCGGGCCAACACGGCTCGACAGCCTCCTAGAACGAGCCCTTCAAGCCGAGCGCCAGCGCGATGCCGAATTCCGACGTCCGGTTCTGCCGAGCGTAGGCGGGGGTTTCGTCGCCGTAGCGCAGCAGGGTCTGCGGGACGTTCAGCACGTTGCTCGCGCTGCCGACGAGTGACAGAGACTTGGTCAGCTGCCAGGATGCGTTCAAATCCAAGGTGGTGCGCGCACCGATGTACTGAAATGCGTTCGTGCCCACCGCCGGCATCGCGGTGCGCTTGTCCAACCCGCGGTGGTTCCAGCGCGCGACGAAGCCGAGCTGGCGCCAGTTCGCGGAAAAACCCCAATTGCCAGTCCGGGGAATGAAACTGGTGAAGTCGGCCTGCCGGTTGCCCTCCAGCCGGAGCCAGGTCGCGTTGGCGAACAGCGTGAACGGCGCGCCCCAACGCCCGAGCTGGCGCAACGAATGGCGGAAATTCATCTCGCCGCCGCTGATGCGGGCATCGCCCGAGTTGAACTTCGAGCTCACGTTCCATCCGGTGTAAACGGCATCGAGCCCGAGATCCTCGAGTAGCGTGGCGTCGGCCAGCCGCACCTGCGTGCCGAAGAAATTGCTGATCTGCTTGCGGAAGACGCCCGCGCTGATGATCCCCCCACCGTCGGTGTAATACTCCGCCGAGAGATCGAAATTGTCGGCCGTCCACGGCCGGAGGGCGGTGTTGCGTACCGTGATCGTGCCTTTCACCACCGCGGGATTGTTCTGGTCCTGCTCGTTCAGATCGTTCTCCGCGAACTGGGCGTTGGGGATGACATCGATGAGATCGGGCCGGCCGTAGGTGCGCGCGTAGGCGGCGCGCAGCAGGAGGCGCTCGGTGGCGTCGAGCGTGAGGTGGAGGCTGGGGTAAAGGCCGTCATAGGACCGCGTCACCGCGTACGCGCGTTCCTTCCGCACGAGCCGCAGCTCCTCCATCGAGCCCGCGGTTCCGGCCTCTGCCCGCCGGATGCGCTGGCCGGCGGCGTTGCGCGCGAAGGTGCCGTTGGGATTGCGGACAAAGACCGCCGCGAGATCAACCAGCGGACCCCGGCCCGAATCGTCGGTGCGCTCGAACCGCGCTCCGCCCAGGACCGTGAGGCGGTTCCGCCAGAGCCGCGCCTCCGCCTGCGCGTAGGCCGCCGTCAC
>CAIUOU010000178.1 GCA_903900845.1 uncultured Opitutia bacterium | reverse complement strand
GCGGATGAGGAGCGTGGCCTGGGCCGTGCCGGAGATGTTGAAGCCGACCGTGAGGGAGTCGCCGAGGAACGCGACGTTACCGCGCGTGGAAAGATTGACGAGGCGACCGGGGGGCGGCGGCGGCGCGTCGCTGGCGCGATTGTTCAGGAAATTGATCACCCGGCTGTTGCCCTCGCTGAAAAATTCGCGTTCGGCGGCGGCGACCGCGATTTCCGCCGCGATATCGGCCGCGCGCCCGCGATAGGCCGCGGGCAGCGCGGCGGACACGGTGGCCACGGAGGCGGAGGTGGCAGGATAGCTGTTTTCGTCGATGATCTTGGCCGTCTTCAGCGCCGACCAGACGGCCTGCGCGTCATCGGCCGTGAAGGGCGCGGTCAGCGCGAGGGAGCGCAGGCGGCCGGAGTACAGCGGTGAGACCGTGGTCGCGACGACCCCCGTTGGTACCCCGCGGCCGAGCAGCAACTGGCTCGAGTCGCGGGCAGTCTGGATACCGACCGCCCCCAGGGTGTCGTCGTTGGAGGCCAGGGCGTAGAACTGCGGGACCTTTGAAGTGACGGCGAGGGTGTCGATGCCCGCGGCGAGGAAGAGCACCGCGCCCTTCACGGGACGGGCGGGAGTGGCCGACGCGAGCAGGTCCGCGTAGCGGGCGGCCGCGTTGGCCCCCGCGCCGTGTCCCGCGAGGAAAACGGGCTTGCCGGCGGCGATCGCACCGAGGCTCACGAGACGATCGATCGCGGCAGCGTGGTTGAGTGCATCGAGGTTGTTGGCGAACACCGCGGGCGCGGCCCAGGAGCCGGCGGTGCGGTTGATGCTGTTCACGGCGGCGACGCCGTAGCCGGCGGCCACCAATTCGCGGGCGAACAGGAGCTGGTTGGGGCGCTCGAACCACTCCGCGGAGCTCCCGCCGGCATCGTGCAGCAGGAAGACCAGCCCGGCGGCGTTGGCGGGCACGTGGTAGCTTAGCGTCGTCGAGACCGTCGTCGTCGTGTTGTTCGGACCGGCCTGGTTCTGCGGGTTGAAGGTCGCGATCGAGGTCGTGGTCCAAACCGGGGCCGCCTTATAAGTCGCCGTGAGCGTGGCGGCCGCGGCAGGAATGGTGAGGGTGGCACGCGGAATGAGCGGCAGTTGGGGGGCGTTGCCGAGCACGGAGAGATCACCCGTCCAGCGGTCAAAAACCTGGCCCGGGGCGGGCGGGTTGGCCACGATGTCGATCCGCGACCCCGCCGGATAGGTGCCTCCGCCGCTGCCGAAGTTCACGGTCAGGACCACCGGAGCGCCCGTGCCGAGGGCCATCACATAAGAGCGCACCGGAATCGTGACCACGTTCTGCAGGTTAACGTTGCTCACGATCTCCTTCAGGCCCGCGGCGCCCGGGCGATAGGTAATCGAGTTGGTGCCCTGCCCGCTGACGATCTGGGCGCCGCCCGAGACGGTCCAGCGGAACGTCCGGTCGTTGTTCTGCGCGGCGGGCACGGATGCGGTGAAGGTGTTCGTGCCAGAGGCTACAGTGGCGGTGGTGGTCATGGCGCCCGCCGTCTCCGCGGAGAGCATCGCGACGCTGGCGGTCGGCATGTAGGTGGTGCCGGCGACCGCGACGTTCACTGCCAGGCTCACCGTGCCGGCGGCGTCCGCGATGAAGGTGATGGCCTGGATCCGCGCGTCGGACGTAATCCGACCCCCGGTGATGCTCCATTGGTAGGTTACCCCCGAGGTGCCGGTCTGGCCGGCCTGTCCCAGGACCACCGTGGCGTTGGTGGAATTTCCCACCAGTGCGCCGGCTGGAGCGATGATGGTGGGCTGGGTGATCGCACCGGCGCCGCCGCCACCGCCCGGGAGCAAGCCACCTCCGCCGCCCCCCGGCTGAAGTCCGCCCCCTCCGCCGCCCGGTTGTACGGCGCCCCCGCCTGTATTGCCGCCCCCGCCCGGCAAGGGAGTGGGACGAACCTGGGCCGTGAGGTGGACGGAGCCCGACAGGATTCCTAGGGTCAAAAGACGGAGGGCGAGGGCTTTCATGGCTTTGATCGGGAGAGAGGGTGAAGGCTAGTCGGGGAGGGTGACCAAGTATCGACGCAACCGCTACCGGTTTGTTACCCCTTTCTGGGTCTTGCGCCAGTCCTCGTTGCGGTCGCGGGGCACCCGCCGGCCTACCAACCGCAAAGCGACTCCACGTGGGCGGCCGAACCGTCGCGCGCCCAGCCGTCCAATTGCGCCTGATCCTTCAGTTGCTGGCCGCGTTGCCGGGGCACGGTCGCGAAGACATTGGCACATTCCGGAACCGCGGTCATGTCGCCCCAGAGTTTCTCGAATTGCGCGACCGGGAACACGTCCTCCTGCCCGTGCCCCCAGCGTTTCTTAACGTCCTTGAGGGTGACGTAGGTCGGCACGCGGGCCGCCATCGCGCGCACGGCGGCGGCGGTGCGGCCGGCGTCGGCGAGTTCATCCCGCTTGAGCCCGAACAGCGCGAGCAGGCGGTCGATGTCGATCCAGCAGGTGTTGGTGCTGTAGTACGTGAGCGCGAACTCGTCTTCCTCGCGGGGCAGGGCGAGACCCTCGACGAGGCGCAGGCGACCGTCGACCCGCGCGAGGCCGCCCCCATGGTCCTCGATGCGCCGCGGGATCACCTCCCAGCCGAGCGTGGCGCCGGACGAGAGAAACCAACCGAGGAGCCCGGGATCGGCGGTGGCGCCGAGCGTGTCGACGTTGTGGGCGAGCAGCACCTTGAGTTGCGGGCGCGCCGCGAGGAGGGCGGCGAGGGTGCCGTTCTTGATCAGGTTGGGTATCTCGAACCAGTGGCCCACCGGGTGCAGGCACTGCGCCGGGGTATTTTCCGTGTAATCGGCGCCTTCGCCGGCCGACCGGGCCCAGTTGGCCAGCGCCGCGCGCACGCTGCCGCGCATCTTTTCCTTCTGCTCGTCGAGCCGCTGCTGGGCCGTCTCTTCCCATGCGAAGTGCAGGTCGCGGACCGTCGGCACAAGGCGTAGTCCGATCGACTTTCCAGCCGACAGCCGCACCTCGAGTCCGTCGGCGGCCGCCGTCTCCGCGAGCCGGCGTTCAATCGCCGCATGGGTGAGATGACTCGTGGTGAAAACATGCGGGACGGGCTGACCGAATTCCCTTCCGCTGCGGCGCGACTTCGCCAGGTGCACTTCCGCGAAACTCCGGTGCCTCCCGTCAAATTTCGCGAAGGGATGCAGCGCCTTGGCCACGCCCGCGCCCTGCGTCCAGCGGCTGCCGACCCCCGCGGCGTAGGTGACGACCGCCACCTCGCCCCGGCGCAGCGCGGCCTCGCCGGCCAGGCGCAAGGTCGCGTTGGTCGACGTCGAGTCGAAGAGATCGCCTGGCGCGGCATCCTCGATCCGCGTGCTGGCCGGCAGGCGGTTCATTGCAAGGCCGATGCGCCCCGCGCGCAGGTCGGTGCGGATCTGCTCGTGCTGGGCTCGGTCGAAGCCGTTCTCCGCCAGCATCCGTTCCAGCTGGTCCGCGGCCGAGCCGGCGCCGTCGGCGGAGGGCAGCATTCGGTCCAGCAGGGCGGGCAGGGCGCGGGTGAACTCGGGGCGGTTTCGGGCCGCGCGGGTGAAGCGTTGCAGGTCGCCGCGCTCCCGCGAAGAAAGATCCCGGGCCTCGCGACGCAGCCAAGCCGGAGCCGCCTGCTCGTAGTAGGCGGCGGGCAGCAGGGCCTCGTCGCCCCGCAGCAGGGCCGCGACCGAGCCCTGCTCGTTGATCGCGAAGTCGTACACCACGGGGTCCATCGCGAACGGCAGCGACGACTCCAGCTCACGTTTCGTCGCGAGCATGATCTCCAGCATCCGCTGCTGTGCCTCGGTCCGGCGGTGCGGGGCAAAGATGAAGCCCATGCCGCCGCCCGACATCCCGCCCAGCATCCAGAAGCCCCAGAAATCCTCGCCGAAGGCGGCGCGGGCGCGCTCGATCAGCAGCTCGGTGTAGCGGTTGCTCACCCACGGGATGATGCTTTGGAGCGGACCGCGGAAGTTGTCCGTGAGCGCGCGGCCGAGGGCCTTGATGTCGCCGGCCGCGAGCAGCGCCAGGATCTCGTCCAGCGTCGCCACGGCCTGGCGCCGGGCCGCCCATTCGGGCCCGCATCGCAGCAGGTATTTCTCCGTCGCCATCTCCAGGATCGGACCGACGTTCTGCGCCATCCCGCCGTGGACCAGCACGAGCGATTCCTGCAGGCGTCGTCGCGCCTCCACGGGAATGCGGTCCGGGCCGAGCAGGGTGTGTCGCGGGAGCAGGCACCCGCGGCTCACGCCGTGCTCCGGGTCGCCGGGCGAGGCGGGGGTGCCCTCGATGAGCTTGATGCCCGGCCACAGGCCGCCGGAGTCCTGCCAGCCCCCGCCTGATCCGCCGAGCCATTCGCCGAGGATGGCGCGCGCGGCGACAATGCGCCGCTCCGGCTCCGTCATGGGCCCGGTGAGCGAACCGATCTGCGCCGTCGCGCGCATGCAGACGCCGATCAGGGCGCCGAGCAGGTTGGTCGAGACCGCGAGCCTTGAGCCCTTGGGAATGCGGTTGACGTTGCTGACGAGCTCGAAGCCTCGCCCGTGGCCGCAGACGCCCGCGAGCAGTTCCGCGAGGCCGGCACCCGAGCGTTCGATGCCGGGCGGCACGATGCCCGCCGCGATGATCGCCGCCTTGAGGAGCCCGAGATGATCGCGGCCGAAATCAAAGACGTCATCGATCGTCGCCAACACCGCCTGCGCGCCAAGGTCGACGCTTGCGAGGCGGATCACCGGCTCGGGAATCACCCGGAAATACGCCTCGACCGGGGGACGCGGGGCCGCGTCGCGGCCGTGCACGCCGAGATCGATGGAGACATTCAACACCCGCGCGCCCTCGGGGAAATCCATCCCAAGGAAGAAAATATCGCTCCACCCGCAGTGGGTGAGGTCCATGCGCACCGCCGTGAGTTCCCGCAGGAGCGGGAACTCGGCGGGTTCCTCCGCGGGCGCGAGCAACTCGCGCCGCACCCGCAGCGGCTGGTCCTCGGGATGGCCGAGGCGGAACATCCAGGCGTTGCCGCGGGTGGAGCGCACCGTCCGGCGCACCTGGTCGGCCAGGGTTTGGAACGCCAGCGCGTGGTGGGCCGCGGCGAGCGCGCTCGCCAGCGTCTCGCTCGGGCCCGTCTCATCCTGCGCTCGGAGGAAGACGGAGATCGCCTCCTCGAAACGCCGTTCAAGCAGGTGCCGGAAACCGTCGTGCGGGACGCGACCCGCCCGCGTGAGCCCGGGCTGCGCCGGAAGGTGGTAGCGTTGGATCGCTGCGATGAAGAACAGTGCGCGCACCCGCCGGTAGAGGTTGGTCTCGCGCCGCCGGTACGCGTCGAGCTCGCGGCACGCCGCCAGCAGCTCGTCCAGCGAGCGGCCCTCGCACCAGAGCTCCAGGGCGGTGTCGCGGACGGCGGGAACCTCCGACCCGATGATCTCAACGAGGCCCGGTCGCATCGGCGTCTCAGTCGGCACGGGTGGCGAGCAGTTCCACGAGCTGCGTGAGCACGCGATCGCGGTCGCGTCCGGACAGCGACAGCGCCAGCTGCGCGAAAAGCAGCCCGTAAGGCGCGCCGATGTCGAACCGGCGGCCCGCCACGCTGAGCGCGAGGTGCCGCCGGCGCGCGGCCAGCAGGTGCAGCGCGGGGGAAAGTCCGAGCGGGCGGTCCGGCTCCGCGCGTCCCAGCTCTTCGAGGAGCCCGAAGACTTCCGGCCCGAGCACGTGCATGCCGAAGAAGCACAGGTAAAAACCGGCGCGCAGGCCGGGCACGATCAGCTGCTGTTCCGCGACGGTGGGGGTGGGCTTTTCCAGCACCGACTCCACCTGGTAGAGCGGACGCTCGCCGCCGACCAGCCGGCCGCCCACGGCGCCGAACGCCGTGAGCTGGCTCTCGCGCGTCGGTTGCACGGCCGAGACCGTCGCGTCCTCGGCGACCGCGACCTCGATCAGTTGGCGCGCGCAGCTCGTGGCCGTGTGGGAGACCGGCAGATGGTCGCCGACGAGGTGCAGAAAAGGCTCATCGCCGATGAAGCTGCGGCCGCAAAGCACCGCGTGGCCGTAGCCGCGAGCCGCCGGCTGCGGGATGAAACGCACACGGTCGCGCAGGGCGCCGCAGGCCTCCGCGTAGGCCGATTCGTCGCCCGGGCACACCACGACGCCGAACTCCTCGATGCCCGCGCCGGCGGCCTCCTCCAGCACGACCTGCAGCGCCGACTTCGGCTCGCCGCGCGGGTCGATCAGCGTCTGCAGCGGCAGGGTGCGCTGGCGGGGGTTGGCGGCGGTGACCAGGACTTTGCGGATCTTCATGCGGGAAGCGGGCGGTGGGACCGTGGGTGGCCCGGGGCGTCGTCTCAAGCCCAAGCTCGTCCCGCCGCGGCGGTTGACCGCGGGGGGAATTTCCCTTCCTCTTCGCTCTCCATGCCCGCCAAACCCGCCCGCCGCCGCGCCGCGCCGCGTCACCCGCTCGTGCTGGAAGGGGTCGTGCACATTACTCGGCAGGTTCACTTCAACTCGGCCCACCGTCTCTACAATCCGAACCGCAGCCTCGCGTGGAATCAGGCCAAGTTCGGCCTCTGCACCAATCCCCACTGGCACGGGCACAACTATGTGCTCGAGGTCACGGTGAAGGGCCACCCGGACCCCGAGACGGGTTACATCATGGACCTGTCCGACCTGAAGCGCATCCTGCATGCGGCGGTGGTGGACAAGTGCGACCACCGCAACCTGAACGACGAGGTGGATTTCCTGCGCGGCACGATCCCGTCCACCGAGAACCTGGTCATCGCCTTCTGGCGTGAGATCGCGCCGCACCTGCCTCCGCGCGCCAAGTTGCACCGCGTGAGGCTCTACGAGACCCCCCGCAACTTCGCCGATTTCTACGGCCCCGAAACTTCCCCCTGAATCCCGGGGTAAAATGGCCGGAGGCGGTTGTTATCGTCCCCCAACCGCCCGGCCTGCCGCCCGAACCAAAAACGAGAAGATGAAGAAGAAACCCATGTTCCTCCATGAGACCGCCGGCGGCGTGCCGCCCCTCATGGGCCGAAGCTTTGACGCCGGGTTTGAGCCGGGGTCGGACTATTTGGACACGCTGCCCGACATGATGGAGGCGGTGAACGCCGCCGAGGGCGCCCGGGTGCCGATCCAGCAGGTTGGTTGCGCCAACTTCCGCCTGCCGCTCCGGTTTCGCACCGCGGCCGGCCGCGAGATCTCGCTCGAGACCTCCGTCACCGGCACCGTCTCCCTGCAGGCCGGCCTCAAGGGCATCAACATGGGCCGCATCATGCGCTCGTTCTACGAGCACGAGGACGAGGTCTTCACGTTCGAGACGTTGCGCCGGCTCCTGCTCAAGTACCAGCGGAAGATCGATTCCTTCCACGCGCGGATCCGCCTCTCGTTCTCGTATCCGATCCGCCAGCGGAGCCTCCGCAGCGGACTTTCCGGCTGGCAGTACTACCGCGTCGCGCTCGAGGGCACGATGGACCGCTCCGGCGCGTTCCGCCGCGTGGTGGAGTTCGACTTCGTCTACTCCTCGACGTGCCCGTGCAGCGCCGAGCTCGCCGAGCACGCCCGGCACACCCGGGGCTCTTACGCCACGCCGCACGCCCAGCGTTCCAAGGCGCGCGCCCGCGTGCTGCTCGCGCCCCGCCGCACGCTGTCGCTCGAGGACCTGCAGCGCCATTGCCTCCACGCCTTGAAGACCGAGACCCAGGTCATGGTGAAGCGCGAGGACGAGCAGGCCTTCGCCGAGCTCAACGGGGCCCACATCAAGTTTGTCGAGGATGCCGCGCGGCTCCTCTACCGCGAGCTCGCCGGCGACGCGCGCATCGCGGACTTCGAGGTCGCGTGCTCGCACCTTGAATCCCTGCACTCGCATGACGCGGTGAGCGTCATCTGCAAGGGCGTGAAGGGCGGTTTCACCGGCGACTTCATGGACTTCGGCTCGCTGCTCTGCTGAGCGGCGAGCGTGCCTTCCTGGTCTCCCATGAAAAAACCCGTCGTGCTGGTGACCGGTGCGTCGCAGGGCCTCGGTGCCGCGATCGCGCGGACCTTCGCGGCGGGCGTGTCCGGAGCTAGGCTCGCGCTGGTCGCGCGCGGCGCGCGGGGACTCGCGGCCACAGCCCGGGCCTGTGAGGCCGCGGGTGCCGAGGCCGAGGTTTTCCCATGTGACGTGGCCGACGAACCCTCCGTCACGGCGATGGCGACCGCGGTGAACCGCCGTTTCCGCCGGGTCGACGTGCTGGTGAACAACGCCGGGGTCTTCGCCGGCGCGCCATTCGCGGAACTCGCGGTGGCGGACTTTGATCGTATCGTCGCGGCCAATCTCCGGAGCGCCTTCCTTGTGACGCGGGCGTTCCTTCCCGCGATGCGCCGGCGGGGCCGGGGCGATGTGTTCTTCATGAGCTCCATCGCCGGTCTCGGCGCCTACCCGAACGGCGCCGCCTACTGCGCCGCCAAGGCGGGCGTGACGGCGTTGGCGCGCGTGCTGCGTGCGGAGACCAAGGGCTCCGGCCTCCGCGTCTGCTGCGTGCATCCCGGAGCGACGTGGACCCCGTCGTGGCGCGCCAGCGGCGTGCCGGCCGAACGCATGATGCCAGCCGCCGACGTCGCCCGGGCCTTCCTCGATGTCTGGCGGCTCTCGTCGCGCACGGTCGTCGAGGAGATCGTCCTGCGTCCGGCGGGCGGCGACATCTGAAACTTCCGGCCCCTTCAGGGCCGGAAACGCACGAGTTTACCGTTCTGGCGCGGCAGGAAGACCAACGTGGTTTGCCGGCCGGAGTCGCGCACCCGGACGGAATTAATCTGGTTCGGGAATTGTTCCCCCAACGCGTTATGGTGCAGCCGCGCGCCCTCCACCCCGCCGGGCAGCGGGACCTCGAAGTGGAACCAGAGCTCGTTCGCGTCCGCCTTCGTCTCTCGTCCGACCCAGCGTAGCTCGGCCGGTTTCCCGTCCCGCGCCAGGACCGTGAATTTTTCGGCGAGATAGGCGCGGGCGGCCTCGTCGAACTCCGCGGCGGGCGTCTTCTCGAGCGAGAGGCGCCGGCGCGCCTGGACGCTCAGCGCCGCCTCGAAATCGTCGATGAACACGCGGAGGGAGACCTCCAGCGCACCGGAGGCGGCGTTGTAGTCAGCCTCCGCGACGGAGGTGTGGATCGAGTGGGCCCGCCCCCCGGCCGTCGCCAGCAGCAGGACGACCGCCGTCGCGGCCGCGCGCAGCGCATCCCTCATGGCTTCGGGGCGGCCGCCGGGCGCGAGAGCTCGCGCAGCGGGTTCTTCTCGGTCTCCTCCTTGAAGAGCTGAAGCCGGGTCTTCACGGGCCGCCGCGGCCAGAAGTTGTTCTCGATCTCGCAGTCGGCGAGCTCGTCGCGGGGGTCGAAGGTCACGGCCTTGAGCTCCTTGGCGGTCATGACAACCTTGGCGGCGCGTTTGGTGTCGTGCCGCCAGATCTCCGCGCCGAGCAGCAGTTCCTCCGTGGAGCCGTCGGTGAACTCCAGGCGCAGCGGCAGAGGCATGACCACGCCGCCCGCATTCGCGAAATCGATCAGGTAGAAGTTGCGGGCGGTCTTCAGCAGCGCGGGGTCGATCTTCGCCGCGGCCAGTTCCCGCTGCAGCGCAGCGTGCGCCTCGCGCTCGCTGGGCAGCACCGCCGCCTCGTCGTGGCGGTCGTAGAAGTCCTTCAGCTCCGGAAAGCGGTCCACGCGTTTCGGGAGCTCGGTGTTGAGGCGGCGCGTGGTCGTTTGCGGCAGGGCCGCCTTCTCCGCAGCCGCACGCGGCTTCTCCACCGCGGGGTCGCGCGAGTCCAGCTGCAGCCAGCGCACGCCCTCGATGGAAACGTCGACGTGGTCGGTCCCGTAGAACCAGCCGCGCCAGAACCAGTCGAGGTCGAGGCCGCTGGCGTCCTCCATGGTGCGGAAGAAGTCCGCCGGCGTGGGGCGCTTGAACATCCAGCGCCGCGAGTACTCGCGGAAGGCATGGTCGAAGAGCGGGCGGCCCATCACGACGTCGCGCAGGATGTTCAGCGCGACCGCGGGCTGGGCATAGCTGTTGAGGCCGAGTTCGCGGATCGACTCCGAGTTGGTCATGACGGGAACGCGGTCGCGGCGCCGCATGTATTCCTTGATCGACCGGGCGTCGCGCCGCTGCGGCCAGTCCTTCTCCCATTCCTCCTGCGCAAGCATCTGCACGAACGAGTTCACGCCCTCGTCGAGCCAGGTCCACTGGCGCTCGTCGGAGTTCACGATCATGGGGAAATAATTGTGGCCGACTTCGTGGATGATCACCCCGATGAGGCCGTACTTCGTGCGCTTCGGGTAGGTGCCGTCGTCCTCCGGTCGCGGGCGGTTGAAGCAGATCATCGGGTACTCCATGCCGCCGCCGACCGGCCCGTTGACGGAGATCGCCACCGGGTACGGGTAGGCGAACGAGAAGCGCGAGTAGACGTCGAGGGTGTGGATGATCGCGTGGGTCGAGTATTTGTCCCAGAGCGGCATGCCCTCCTTCGGGTACAACGACATCGCCAGCACGGGGCGCCCGCGGTGCGTGTGGCCTTTCGCGCCCTGCGC
>CAIUOU010000177.1 GCA_903900845.1 uncultured Opitutia bacterium | reverse complement strand
GGCCATGTTGAGCTCCACGGGAATCTGGACCACACCGAGCGATTCGCTCCCGGCGCCGGTGGCGCTGGCAAAACGGACCTGGACCGCAGGGGTCTCGTCATCAAGCAGATAAAGCGTCGCCTGGTTTCCCCAGAACCCGTAGCTGCCCGCCGCCAGGGAAAGCGTCACGGTCTCAGTGCCCTCCGCCAACGTGTCGTTGATTGCCGTAATCGCAACCTCCGCCCCCGATTGACCCGCCGGCACGGTGACCACACCCGAGACGGCCAGGTAATCCGCCCCCGCGGTTGCGCTCCCGCCCAGGGTGTAGTTCACCGTCAACGCTTCCGCCGTCGAGCCGGTGCGCGAGATCCAGAATTTCCCGGCGCCGACGTTCTCTGAGAGGGTTTCGGAAGCGACGGTGGAAACGGTGACGGCGGGTTGTTCGTCGTCCTGGATGCTGAGGGTGGCGGACGTGTCCAGAAAGAGGGTGTAAGCGGGGTCCGGGGCGAGGGTGACCGTGACGGTCTCAACGTCCTCCGCGAGCGCGTCGTTGAGGGGCGTCACCACGAGGTCGTAGGTGGTGTTGCGGGCCATGGTGAAGCTCCCGCTAAGGGCCGTGTAATCGCTGCCCGGCGCGGCCGTTCCCGACACGGTGTAACGCACGGTCACCGTACCCGTGCCCGAGCCGGTCGAGGTGAACCGGAAACTGCCCGTGCCGCTCGGCTCGGAGGCGACTCCGTCGAGCACCCCCACGGTGATCACCGGCAGGTCCCCCCCGTCGGCGATCTGGAGGGTGGCGCTGCCTTGGGCCCCCACCACGTAGCCCGTGCCGCTGCGCAGCTGCAGGGAAAGAGTTTGCTGGGCTTCCCCGAACCCGTCGTCCACGGGTGCCACACTCAGGGACGTGCTGGCCGCGCCCGCCGGGATCGTGGCCACTCCCGCCAGAGGCGCGTAATCAATTCCGTGCAGGGCGCTGCCGGAGAGGGCGTAATACACCGTGAGCGCCTCGCTGAGATTGCCAGTCCGGCTCAGCTCAAAAACGCCGAGGTCGGACCCGGACTCGGCCGCGCTGCTGTCGGCGGCGGTGACGGTGACTGTGGGGATGTCCGCGTCGAGAATGTTGACGGTGCCGGAGTAGGAGGCGGTTCCGGCGGCCCGCAGGTAAGCGGTGTCGACGGCCAAAGTCAGCGTCACCGTTTCGGTGCCTTCGACCCGGCCGTCCGGGAGCGGCGCCACTGGGAAAGTCGCGCTGGATTGGCCCGCGGGAATCATCCCCTGCGTGCCGAGGCTCGTGTAATCCACGCCGGCCGTGGCCGAGCCGCCGACAGCCCATTTGACGGTCAGACTCTGCGTGACCGGGCCTGTCCGGGAGACGGCGAACCCGCCCGGGGTCCCCGTCTCGGTGGCTGTGTTGGCGGCGACAGCGAGGCTCACCACCGGCAGAACCGTGTCGTTGTCCTGCAGAACGATGCTCGCCGAGCCCACGCCCGACACCTCATACTCCGCGCCGGGCAACAGCTCCAGGGTGGCGCGCTCGGGCCCCTCCGCGGCGGCGTCGTCCGTGGCGGTGAGCACCAGGTTCAGGGTGGATTGACCGGCGGGAATCGTGGCCGAATACGACGAACCCAGCGCGGGCGACAGGGAGTAATCCGAGCTGCTGGAGGCCGAGCCGCTCGGGGCGAGAAAATTGACCGTCAACGCGCTGGCGGTGGCGCCCGTCCGGGTCAGGGTCCATTGCCCCTTGTCCACGCCGCCTTCGGTGGCAGCGGCGTCGCTGGCCGCCAGACTCACCGACACCGAGGCCGACACCGTGAAATCCGCGCCCGCAGTGTTTGATGCGACCGTCACCGGGTTCACGAACCCGGCGGTGAACCCGTATCCGCTGAGCGAGGCACCCAGGGTGTAACTTCCCGCGGCCAGGCCGCAGAGGGAATAAGAGCCGTCCGAGTCGGTGTAGGCCTCGCGGTAAGCGCTCCCGGTCAGGCCGTTGTGGATTCGCACGTGGGCCAAGGGCTGCCCGCCGAGCAAGGCTCGACCGCTCACGGTGAATGTGTTCGGGGAACCCACCCGAACCACGCGCGAATGGCTGGCCGTGCCGCCTTTCATGTCCGACACCACGCAGCGCACCCGGTAATCTCCGGCCGCGGCCCAGGATTTGGACACCGCAGGGGAGTTGTTGTTGCTGAATGTTTTGTCGCCGAAATCCCAGGAATAACTCAGCGCATCCCCCTCGGGATCCGCGGCGG
>CAIUOU010000176.1 GCA_903900845.1 uncultured Opitutia bacterium | reverse complement strand
GGTCGAGCGGATCGACGGCGTGGGGGTAACGGTGTTGTCTAAGAGTGAGGACATCGCGAATGCGCGCCTGCAGTTCGCCAACGGTTGCGTCGCCAACCTGAGCGCGAGCCGGATGAGCATGAAGAAGGCGCGTGAGATCCGGATTTTCCAGGAGGATGCCTACCTGTCGTTGGATTTCATGCAGCAGGCGGGGCATCTGGTTAAGAAGAGCGATATCGTCGCGCACGCGTTGAAGATGAAGGTCGGTTTGGTGAAGGCGGGGGACGCCAGTTCGATTCCCGTGCGCGAGATTCCGATCGAGAAGGGCGAGCCGCTCGCGCTGGAGTTGGCGCATTTTGTGGAGAGCGTGGCGCAGGCGCGTCAGCCGAAGGTCGGCGCGGCGCTCGGGAAGAGCGCGCTCGAGGTGGCGATCGCGATCACCGATCAGATCCGGCGCGCCGAACGAGGCCGCGGCTGAGCACGGGCTTCCCCTGCAATCCATGGCCGCACCGCTGCTCCCGTTCCGTTTGCCGCCGCCGGTGGGTGGACGCGCGGACCTGCTGGTGATCGCCGGCGAGCATTCAGGGGATGAGCACGCGGCGCGGCTGGTGCGCGAGGCCCGCGACCGCGAACCCGGGTTGGCGGTGGCGGCATTGGGCGGGCCCGCATTGGCGGGTGCTGGCGGCCAATTACTGCACGATCTCACGGCGTCCTCGGTGGTGGGGATCGTGGAGGTGCTGCGGAACTACTCCTATTTCCGGGCGTTGTTTGAGGAGATCCTGCGCTGGGTGGCCGAATACCGGCCGCGCGCGGTGTGCCTCGTGGATTACCCCGGGATGAACCTGCGGCTGGCGGCGGCGCTGCGGGAGCGCGGAATATCGGTCAAGGGAGGCGGGGAAACGCGCGTGGTGTATTACATCTCGCCGCAGATCTGGGCGTGGAAGGCGGGGCGACGCTTCGCGATGGCGCGGGATCTCGATGCGATGGCGGTGATTTTCCCTTTCGAGCCGTCTTGCTACGCGGACACTCCGTTGCCGGTGGAGTTTGTTGGGCACCCGTTTCTCGCGCCCGGTTATGTCTCGCCGGTGCGTCACGATCCCGCGGGGCCGGTGCTGTTGCTGCCGGGCAGCCGGCGTCAGCCGGTGGAGCGCATTTTCCCCGCGTTGCTGGCCGGATGGAATGCGTCGGGGCAGTCGGAGGCGGTTGTGCTGTACCCGAGCGAGGAGATCCGCGACGTGCTGCGGGCGGCGAATCCGCCGGAGGCGGTTCGGCTGCGGCCGGTGGGCTCCGGTGAAAACGGGGCCGGAGCCTTGGGCGCGAGCGCGGTCCTTACCTCCAGTGGCACCATGTCGATGCATTGCGCTCTGGCGGGAATCCCGGGGGCGATCGCCTACCGGGCGAATCCCGTGACTTATCTTATCGGCCGCATGCTCGTGCGGGTGGAATACCTCGGCATCGCCAACCTGCTGCTCAAGGAACCCATGTACCCGGAGTACATTCAAGGTGCGGCGACTCCGGCCGCGCTGGCGAAGGCACTCCAGGCTGCGTTGGCGGATCCGGCACGGCGCGCGAAGACCTCGGAGCAGGCGGCGAGACTGCGGGCCCTGCTGGGCGCACCCGCGAGCGGATCCGCGGCCGATTGGCTGCTGCGCTGGGTGAGAAGCTGATCCGACCAGATCAGGACGATTCGCCGGCGGCCACGGTGTCGCCGGTTCGGTTCACGCCGGAATCGGATGCTTTTCCGGGAGCGGACGCGACTTGGTCTGCGACCTGTCGCCACAGGGTCTCCGCGCGTTCGCCGGCCATGGTGCGGCAACGGGCGACCTCGGCCTCCCGGGCCGCGCGGTTTTCCTCCGCGATGCGCGCGAGGTCATCGAGATTGTAGAGAAAGACGTTTTCCAAGCCGGCGACGCCGGGATCAACGTCCCGTGGCAGTGCCTGGTCGATGAACAGCAGCGGCCGGGCGGGACGGCGTTGCATCGCGGCGCGAGCCGCCGACAAGGACACAACGGGATCCGGGGCTGCGGTGGCGCAGACAACGATGTCGAAGTCGGCCAGCCTTGGCTCCCGTTGCTCGAACGGCAGCGCGCTGGCTCCGAGCGAGGTGGCCAATTCCATGGCGCGTTCAAGTCGCCGGCTGGCCACGGTGAGGGCGGTGGCGCCGCGGCTCTGGAAAGCCTTGGCGGTTTTTTCCCCGATCTCGCCGGCGCCCAAAAGCAGGATGCGCGCGTCGCCGAGCCCGCCAAAGATGGATTGGGCGAGCTCGACGGCGACGTTGGCCACGCTCACCTGGCCCTCGGTGATGGCGGAGTGGCTGCGCACGTGCTTGGCGGCCTGGAACGCCTTCTGGAAGACGCGGTTGAGGACTGGGCCGGTGCTGCCGCGGGACTGCGCCTCGGCATAGGCATCCTTCACCTGGCCGAATATTTCCGTCTCTCCCAGCATTTGGGAATCCAAGCCCGCGGCGACCTCGATGAGGTGGCGTATGGTCTCGGGTCCTTGCAGATCGAGCCGGATTTGTCGGAAAGCATCCGGGTCGAAGCTCTGCCGAGAACAGAAAGCGCCCTCGACGTGCGACACGACGCCGGGATCGGCGGCGACCCCGTAGAACTCGATGCGGTTGCAGGTGCTGAGCATCGCGAACTCCCGAAGCCCGGGCAGGGTGGCTAGCTCCGCCCGCAGGGCCACGGCGCCCTCCGCCGTGAGGGAGAGCTTTTCGCGTACCTCGAGCGGTGCGCGATGGTGCGTGGTGCCGATGACGAACAGCATGGCTCGGCTCAGCGTTGACTGCCGCCTCCGTGGTGAACCGAAGGAGCCGGGGCGGGCGGGCGACTGCTCTCGACGGCGAGCAGCGAGAGCATGGCGGCGACGAACAACCCCAGGCAGGTCCAGGCAAACCGCTGCGCCAGCAGCGCGCCGCGCAACCGCAGGGTGAAGGCGGTCGCGGCGGCGCTCCAGACGGCGCAGGTGACGAGAATCTTGGCGTTCAGGGCGAATCCGGGGAGTCGCAGCCAATGCACGGAGCCCACCGCGAGCGCGATTGCGAGGATGACGGTACCCGCCCCCAGTAGACGCAGGCCGATCTGATCCAGGTCACGGATCGAGGGAAGAAAGGAAAACCACCCGCCCAGACGTTTGGACCGCAAGGAGTGATTGCGTAGAAGGTACATCACGGAGGTCAGGGCAAGCAGTGCAAACACCCCGTAGCTGAAGACGGCGAGCGCCGCGTGAAACTCGATCCAAGGGTTATGGCCGAAAATCCGGATCCGCTGGACGCTGTCCCATCCGGGTACGGAGAGGGAAACCACGGTGAGAGTCGCGGCCAGGCAGGCGGAAAAGTACCCCAACAGGCTCAGTCGGAAGGTGGCCCCGACCACGAGGTAAAGGGTGACCGCCGACCACGCGGTGAATTGGTAGATTTCCAAGGGGTTGCCCAGCGGGCATCCCCCCACGGCCCGTCCCCGGAGTGAAAGTCCAGCCAGCTGGGCCGCGTAGCCGAGCAGGATCAATAGATAGGTCGCACCACCGGAAGGCTTGCCCTGACGGACGAGCGAAACGGTTCCCTGGAGGAAGCCCGCCAGATAAAATCCAGCGGCCACCCAGAGCCAGTTGCGGTCGGTCAAGGCCGTAAGCATTCCGGGGGAGGGTAGGAGGGCTCCCCTCGCGGGCAAGTCCCGCCGACGCGCCAATTTTGGTTCCGAACGATGGCTTGCGGAGACATCGTGGTTTTCCCTAGCTGCTCGGCAGCAACCTCCCTGACCCATGACCCCTCGACGCCTGATCACCCTCGCCCTTGCGTTCGCGCTGGGCTCCATCGCCGCGGCGCAGAACCGTTCGTTTCCCAACATTTACGTGTTCGGTGACAGCCTGAGCGACACCGGCAATCTGTTCGCCGCGACCAGCGCGCTGGGCGCCGCCAACCCTCCCGCGCCGTATTTCCAGGGGCGTTTCTCCAACGGCCCGGTCTGGGTCGAGCGGCTGGGGAACACGCTGGCCTTGGCGGTCACCGCACCACCCACGGTACGCAGCAGCATGAACTTCGCCTTCTCAGGCGCCACCGCGGCCGGAACCGCCTCGCTGCCACCTTCCCTTGGCGTGCAGATCGGCCTCTTCCGTCAGCGGGGAATCACCCCGGGGGCGGGTGATCTTTTCACGGTGCTCGCCGGTGCCAACGACCTGATCCCCGTCCTCTCCGCCCCGACCACACCGGTGAATCCCGCCTCGCTCGACGCGGCCGGTGCCGCCACGGCGCAGTCGGTCATGGCCAATGTGCAGACACTCGTCGGTCTCGGCGCGAAGAACATCGTGGTTTCCGGTCTGCCGAATCTCGGCGCGACGCCCCGGTCCCTTGCCGCCGGCGGTCCGGGTGGCGCCGGTGCCTCGTTCGGTCTGCGCGCGACCAACGCCTTCAATAACGAGCTGCGTTCGCGCGTGGGCCTGCTCGCGCAATCGGCCGCCGATGTGAATGTTACCTACGTCGACGTGCAGGCCATTGTGGATCGCATGATCCAGGATCACCGCGTCCTCGGGTTCAGCAACGCCACGTCGTTCTACCTGGCGCCCGTCGCGCAGGGCGGCCAGCAGGGGACGCCCGACTCCTACATTTTCTGGGACGATATCCATCCGACGGCCAAGACGCATTCCATCCTCGCGGGCATCGTCACCGAGATGCTCAACCCCGAGGCTTCGCTGGGTTTCTCCGGCACCCTCGGCAGCGGTGCGCTCGCGTTGCAGGGAATCGGCGCCTCAACCTTCGACGGACGCGCCGCGCAGGTCGCCGCTTCGCCGCGCACCAAGGGCCGTCTCGACGCCTACGCCAGCGTGAATTATGGCAACGGCGGCCGCGCGCAGCTGGCGCGCCGCCCCGGCTTCAATTACGACGCCCAAGTGGTGACCGCCGGCGTCGACGGCCGGGTCGACGGCGGTCTCACGCTTGGTGGCGCGCTCAACGTCGGCCGCCTTTCTGCCCAGGTCGCCAACGGCGGCGGGCAGTTCGCGGTGGAGAACGCCGTCGCTCGCGTCTACGCGGTCTGGTCCACCGGTGCCCTTTCGCTGCAGGCCGACGGCGAGTACGGCACGCTTGATTTGAAGGGAATTCGCCGCACGACCGCCTTCGGCGGCTTCGCCACCAACGGCAAGTCCGCGGGTATCCAGAGCGGCAGTGGTCTCAAGGCCGGCTGGACCGTCGCCACGGGTGGTGGCGCGATCCGGCCTTGGATCGGCTTCGGCATGCGCCAGGTCGTGATTCAGGGCTACACGGAGAAGGACGTTCCCGCCCTCGGCATGGCGCTGGAGCAGCAGGAGGCCCGCAGCAAGAGCGGCGCCATCGGCATCGACGTGGCGCAGTCGTGGAAGATCGACGGTCGCAACGTGCGTCTTGATCTGCGCGGCGTGTGGCGCGACGAGATGGGCTCCGAGAACCGCGCCATCTCCGGCCGACTGGCGGACAATTTCACCCGTCGCAGCAGCGTCCTCATGCTAGACGGCGACGGCGGCGGACTCGAGATGGGCGGTTCGCTGGGCGTCGGTCTCGGCAAGAATTGGAGCGCTTCCGTGGGTTACGCGGCCGACATCCGTCAGGACGACAAGAACGCCAACCGCTTCACGTTCGCGGTTCAGACCGGATTCTGAAGTCCGGGCAAGAGGCCGGCGGCGCGCTTCGGCGTGTCTCCGGCCTTTTTGTTTTTCGGATGCGACCCTGGTGCCGGGAAAGTGTGCCGGCCTGAGTCGTGGAAACCGGAACGCGGTGCGGCCGCTGGCGGCCGTGGAGGAGGACTTGGCCCGGTGCGGCTACGGACGGGATGGCCGCACGAGGATTTCCTCGACCGTGGCGCGGGCGGGCAGGGAGACCGCGAACCAGACGCACTCCGCGACATCGGATGCCTGCAGCATGCGGGCGCGCGCCTCGGGGGGCGGCTGGACCGGGCGTTTGGCAAGGATAGGGGTATCGATGTCGCCGGGGAAAACGCAGCACGCGCGGATACCGTGCGGGCGCTCCTCGGCGTTGATGGTCTGCGTGAGACCGGTGAGGCCGAACTTTGACAGCACGTAGGCGGCCCCCGCCTTGGGAGAAGCCTGGCGACCGGCTTCCGAACCGATATTCACGATCGTGCCCGATCCCGCGTCGCGCATCGCCGGCAGCACCGCCTGGACGAGCGTGAGCACGCCGTTCAGGTTGGCGTCCATCACGGTGGCGTAATCGGAAGGCGATAGCTCGGCGAGCGAGCGACGAGGGATGTTGTGGCCGGCGGCGTTCACCAAGGCGTCGATCCGGCGGAAGCGCCGGAGCACGGCCTGCGCGGCACGCCGGATGCCCTGGGGATCGCCCAAATCGCAGACCAGAGGTAGCAATCGGCGCCGGACGGCCGACGGTGCGAGACGGATGGTTTCCCGCAGGAGTTGCTCCCGGCGGCCGAGCAGCGCCACACGCCAGCCTTCGGAGGCGAAGCGGAGCGCGGTGGCGCGGCCGACGCCGGAGCCGGCGCCGGTGACGAACGCGACGGGGGCCTTGGCTGATCGGGGAGGCATGAGGTTCGAGGCAGCCAGCGCGAGCCGGGGCGGGCGAGCGCGAAAAAGCCGCGGGCTTGCCACGCTGCTCGCGCGACCTACCGTCGCGCCACCCTATGATCCGCACCCCGATCCTCCGTTTGGCGGCGCTTGGCGCGCTCGCCGTGTGCAGTTGGTTTTCCGGCCCCGTCTTGGCGGCGCCGGCCCAGAGCGGGCCGATCCTCGGTCTGCAGAGCTGGACGTGCCGCAACATGGATTTCGACCAGGTGGTGGCGTTCGCCGTGAAGCACGGCATCACCCACCTCCAGTTGATCGGCAAGCACATGGATCCGAAGGCGCCGCGCGAGGAGACGCTGCGGAAGAAAGCCATCCTCGATGCGAAGGGCCTGCGCGCCTACACGTTCGGCGTCAACGGCACCTCCATGAACAAGGAGGAGAACCGGAAGCTGTTCGAGTTCGCGAAACTGGCGGGCATCAGCCTCATCATCGTGGAACCGAAAAACCAGGCCGAGTGGGACAATCTCGAGCAGCTGGTGAAGGAATACGACATCCGGCTCGGCATCCACAACCACGGCACCGGAACCGTTTACGGTGATCCGGAGACGGTGAAGAAGATTCTCGCCTCCCGCGACCGCCGCATCGGCGTGTGCCTCGACGTCGGCTGGATCACCGCGGCCGGCTTCGACGCCGCGAAGGTCTTCCGCGAGTACGGCGACCGCGTGTTCGACATGCACCTGAAAGACAAGGTCGTGCAGACCGCCGCCGACGGCAAAAAGACCGCGGTGGACACGGAGATTGGCAAGGGCTCAGCCAACTACGCGGGGCTCTTCGCCGAGATCAGGAAGTCCAAGTGGTCTGGCGTCATGGCGATCGAGACGGACAGCAAAGCCTTCGCCGAGGATCCGAACCGACTGGTGTCCGAAGCCAAACAGTTCTTCGCCGCAAGTGCGGCGCGAAAGTAACGCTTCCAAGCACCGCCCTCCTTTTGCAGCCACGCCGACCGCTCTCGGCGTGGCTGAGTTTTTACCACCCCTCGAAATCGATGAAAAACCTCGTTCGCCTGTCCGTGATCCTGTGCGTGGCGCTGGGCGCCGCCTTCGCCGCCGCCCCGCGTGCGCCGAACATCGTCTTCATTTTCTCCGACGACCATGCCTACCAGGCCATCAGCGCCTACGGCGATTCGCGGCGCTTGCTTGAGACGCCCAACCTCGACCGTCTCGCGAAGACCGGCGTCCGCTTCGACCGCTGTCTCGTGCCCAACTCGATCTGCGGTCCGTCGCGGGCGGTGGTGCTCACGGGAAAGTACAACCACCTGAACGGGTTCGTGAACAACTCGAACTCCCGCTTCGACGGTTCCCAGGTCACGTTTCCCAAACTGCTGCAGAAGGTCGGCTACCAGACGGCCGTCGTAGGCAAGTGGCACCTGATCTCCGACCCCACGGGATTCGATTTCTGGCAGGTTCTTCCCGGCCAGGGGTTGTACTACAACCCACCGATGATCCGGATGGGAGAGCAGGTTAAGACCTCGGGCTATGTGACGGACATCGTGACCGACCTTTCGCTCGAGTGGCTGCGGAAGCGGGACAAATCGAAGCCGTTTCTCCTGATGAGCCAGCACAAGGCGCCGCACCGGGAGTGGGCTCCGGCGCTGCGCCATCTCGGGGCGGACAAGGACCGGGTTTATCCGGAACCCGAGACGCTTTTCGACGATTACGCCAACCGTGGGATCGCCGTTCGCGACCAGGACATGACCCTCGAGAAGACCTTCACCCCGCGGGATGCGAAGTTGGAGGCGCCGCCGAACATGACCGCCGAACAGCGGAAGGCGTGGGATGCCTATTACGAACCGCGCAACGCGAAGTTCCAGGCCGCGAATCTCTCCGGCAAGGATCTGGTCCGCTGGCGTTACCAGCGGTACATGCATGATTACACGGGTACCGTGCGGGCCGTGGACGAGAGTGTGGGACGTCTGCTCGACTACCTTGAGCAGGAAGGCATCGCCGACAACACGATCGTGGTGTACTCCAGTGACCAAGGGTTTTTCCTCGGTGAACACGGGTGGTTCGACAAACGGTGGATCTTCGAGGAATCGGCCCGCACTCCATTGCTGGTGCGTTGGCCGGGAGTGAGCCGCGCGGGCTCCGTCAGCAAGGACATCGTGTCCAATCTGGACTTCGCGCAGACCTTTCTAGACGCCGCCGGTGTGGCGGCGCCCGTCGACATGCAGGGCCGCAGTCTGCGTCCCGTGCTCGCCGGCCAGCGGCCGGCGGACTGGCGCACCTCCTTCTACTACCAGTATTTCGAGTGGCCGCGGCCGCATCACGTCCGCCCGCACTACGGCGTCATCACCGACCGCTACAAGCTCGTGCACTTCTTCGGAACGGCCGACGACTACTGGGAGCTTTACGACCGGGAAAAGGATCCGATGGAGCTACGCAACGTTCTCGCCGATCCCGCTTACGCCAAGACGAAGGTCGAGCTTGAGCAGGAGCTCGCGCGTCTGCGGCGCGAATTGAAGGTGCCGGAGCGCATTCCGCCCGAGTGGCTCGGCAACGTCGGCGGCGGGGAGGGTAAAGCGAAGAAGAAGTCCGCCAAGGCGCCGTGATCCACCTAGCCTCCGTCCCGCTCACTCCAGCACGGTGAGCGGGCGGCGGATGACGGTGTTGACCAGGCGGCCGGGCAGAAGATGGCGCTCCCAGAGCGGGACGACGGCGTCGCGTCGGCGGTAGCGGGCATCGTCGGCGCCGCGAGCGATCCGCTCGATCGAGCCCGGGATTTCCGGGGTGCCGGCGGTTTGATCCGAGAACAGCGCGGAACGCTGCACGATGGCCAGGCACACCCCGTCCGCCGGCCGATCGTCGCGCAAGGCGGCGAGGTAGGCTTCGAAACTTCGCAGCTCGGCGGCGGCGATCAGTCGCGGCCGGCCGGTGAGCTCGTCGAGCACTCGCCCAGGCGCGAGGACCACCTCGAGTTGACGTCCGGACCAAGCGGGATCCACGGGAAGATCGATCACCTCCCTCTCGGCGGCACCCTGCCAGTTGCGCCATGACACCGTGGCCTGAACGCGCTCACCCGGGGCGGCCTGCGAGCGGGACAGCCTGAATTGCTCGATCACGACCGTGGGGTTTTCCGCGAGGGGTTCCACGGTGAAGGATACTTTGGCGGGAAACGTGCGCTCATAGGGGTTCTGCAGGTTGCTGGAAAGGCCGGCGATGAACTCGACGAGCCCCTGCATGAATCCCTGCGGTCCGGCATGGACGGTTGAGTAGCGCAGCTGGTCCGTCGCCGAGAAGATGATTTCGCTGCGCACGCGGAAGCCCTGGCTGAAGCCGTGGTCGTTCGATCCGAGGATCGCCTGCGTGAGCCCAGCGGCGGTGATGGTCGGCGTGAGCTGCGGATGGCGGAGTACGGCGAAATTCAGATCGCGCCCGGGGCCCTTGACCGGCCTCACGCGGATCGTGACATCGATCATCCGCGGTCCGGCCCCGAGGACGCCGGAAACGGCGGAGAGGCGGTCCTGGGAGATCGTGCCGATCACCGTACCCGTGTTGGAGATCTTCATCGACTGCATCTGCGACGGGAGGATGGTGAGGATTTCCGCCGAGCACATGGGCAACTCGACCTCTCCCAGCCCGAGCAGGGGGTGCCCGAAGGCGGTGACGCGCTCGCCCTGCACGCTCGAGACGGTTCCGGTTCCGGCGAGGGTGATGTCGCCTGTGGTCAGGGCGACCGCCACCGCTCCACCGGGTACGGGGCGCGGGCCGGCGGTGGCGGCCGCGCCGCCCGTGGCCGACTGTAAGCTGCCGCCGAGGGCCGTCACGGAGAGCCCCAACGTCCGAAAGTGGGGGGCGAAGAGATCCGCGACCGCCGGGCTCAGTCCGCCGAGGGAAAAGACGGGCTGCAGCGGCTCGTAGGCCGGATCTAGTGGGCCGACCCGCGGTGAACCGGTCGTTGACGCGAGGCCGGGAGCCAGGCGCGCCTTAACGTCGTCGAGATCGGCGACCGGGGTGAAGCCGGCGTGGCGCACCGTCTCGAATCTCTGGATCTGATAACTGAGGGCGCCGGCCATGCGGCCTTCGATGTACAGCGGACTTCCGCTCATGCCGGCGACCGCCCCCATGCTTTGCACGCGCGGATCGGTCAGTTCGCACACGATGAGGGATTTGCCCGGTCCCAGCGCGTTTTGGAGCACGCCGGTGACGATGACGTCGAAGGCCTCGGGCTCGGTGCCGCGGAAAACGGTCCAGACCTGTCCCTTAGATCCGGCCTTTAGTTCGGCGAGCGGGAGTGGAGGCGCGTCGACGGGCGGCGCCGCCCGGGTGACCAAGGAGACGGCGAGGAGGAGCAGGGTGCTCAGCTTTCGCATGACTCAGAGTGCCGCGATCGCCGCCGATAACGCCGCGCAGGCTTGGTCGATGTCGGCCCCCTCGTGGGCCGTGCTCAGGAATCCGGCCTCGTAGGCGCTGGGCGCCAGGTAGACGCCACGCTGCAGGCTGCCGTGGAAGAAACGCCCGAACAGTTTCGCGTCGCCCCGCAGGGCGGTGGCGTAGTCGCGCACGGGGGTGTCGGTGAAGAAAATGCTGAACATTGAGCCGCACTGCGGGAATTGCACCGGGATGCCCTTGGTTCGGCAGGCGTCCAAGACCGCTTCGCGCAAACGCGAGCCGAGGGCCTCGAGGCGGCCGTAGGGGTTGGTTTCCTCCAGCAGCCTTAGCCCTGCGATGCCCGCCGCCATCGCCAGGGGGTTTCCGCTGAGCGTGCCCGCCTGGTAGACCGGACCGAGTGGCGCCAGATGGTCCATGATGTCGGCCCGTCCGCCGAAAGCCCCGACGGGCAACCCGCCCCCGATGATCTTCCCGAGGCAGGTGAGATCGGGGGTGATGCCCTCGCGTTCCTGCACGCCGCCGCGCGCGATGCGGAACCCGGTCATGACCTCGTCGAAGATCAGCACCGTTCCCTCGCGGCGGGTGATCTCCCGGAGGAAAGCGAGGTAGCCCGGGTCCGGCATGATGAATCCCACGTTGCCGCAATAGGGCTCGATGATCACGCTGGCGACCTGTGCCGGATGAGCGGCGAATGCGGCCTCCAAAGCCGCGCGATCGTTGTAGGGCAGCACGAGCGTCTCGCGGGCGAACGAGGCCGGCACTCCGGCGCTGTCGGGATTGCCGTGCGTGAGCGCCCCCGAGCCGGCCTTGATCAGGAGCGAGTCCGAGTGGCCGTGGTAGCAGCCGGAAAACTTGATGATCTTGTCGCGCCCCGTGAATCCGCGCGCGAGCCGGATGGCCGACATGGTGGCCTCGGTGCCGCTGCTGCACATCCGGACCTTGCGGATGGATGGCACGAACCGGGTGATCAGCTCCGCCATCTCGACCTCGAGCGGGTTCGGGGTTCCGAAGGAGGTTCCGTGTTCGAGGGCCGCGGCGATCGCGGCGCGGATGCGCGGGTGGTTGTGACCGTGGATCGCCGGCCCCCAGGTGCAGACGAAATCGATCAACTCGCGGTCATCCGCCGTGACAAGCCGGGCGCCGCGGGCGGCCTTCACGAAGAAGGGCGCGCCGCCGACGGAGCGGAAAGCGCGCACGGGCGAGTTCACGCCCCCCGGGATCAGTTCCCGGGCGCGGGCAAAGAGTTGCTCGGAGGCATTCTGTGACATGAAGGAATCAGGCGGCGTCAGCTCACGTAGCGCTGCACGATGGGGATGCGGCGGCCGACGCCGAAGGCGAGCGGGGTGATCTTCAGGCCCGGCGCGGCCTGCTTCCGCTTGTACTCGTTGAGGTCCACCTTGCGCACCACGTCGTTCACCACCTCCGCGGCGAATCCCCGCGCGATGAGGTCCCTCCGGGAGAGGCCCTCCTCAACGTATCCTTTGAGGATGGCGTCGAGTTCGTCGTAGGGTGGCAGGCTGTCCTGATCGGTCTGTCCGGGACGCAGCTCGGCACTGGGCGGCTTCTCGATGGACGAGGTGGGGATGATCTCACGCTCGCGGTTGATCCAGCGTGCGAGGGCGTAGACCTGCATCTTGAAGACGTCGCTGATGACCGCGAGGCCGCCGCACATGTCCCCGTAGAGGGTGCAGTAACCCACCGCCATCTCGCTCTTGTTGCCGGTGGTGAGCAGCAGGGCGCCGAACTTGTTCGACAGCGCCATCATCAGCACGCCGCGAACGCGGGCCTGGATGTTTTCCTCCGTGACGTCCTTGGCACGGCCGGCGAACACAGGGCCCAGCGCGGATTCGCACGCGGCGACCGCGTCGGCGATCCCGATCGTCTCGAAACGGATCGCGAGGTTGGCCGCGAGCACGCGCGCGTCGTCCCGGGAGTGGGAAGATGAGATCGCGGAGGGTAAGGAAACTCCGATGACGTTCTCCGGCCCGAAGGCTTCGGCCGCGATTACGCCCACGACCGCGGAGTCGATTCCCCCGGAGAGCGCCACCAGGGCGCGCTTGAAGCCGCTTTTGCCGGCGTAGTCGCGCAGGCCCAGCACAAGCGCGTCGTGCATGTCCTTCCGCGGATCCTGCGAGAAAGTGGCGTGCAACGTCGCGGGAACCGGCGCCGCCCCGGCGAGAGGGAGTTCCGCGACCCGCAGTTCCTCGGAAAATGCGGCCAGGCCGGCGGTGATGACACCGGCGGAATCGCAGACGACGCTGCGTCCATCGAAGATCAGCTCGTCGTTTCCGCCGACCGCGTTCACATATGCCACGGGACAACCGAGCGCGCGGCCAGCGCCGGTCACCACGAGGGAATTGCGCACGTCGGCCTTGGTCTCATGCCACGGGCTCGCGGATAGATTCACGACGAAGTCGCAGCGCTGGCCGGCGAGTTGCTCCAGCGGCGTCGGGCCAGCGTAGAGACGGCGGGTGGAAAGGCTCGGGCTGGTCCAGATGTCCTCGCAGATCGTCACGCCGATCCGCCGGCCGGCGTGGGTTATCACGGTCGGCGCGTTCGCGGGCTCGAAGTACCGGTCCTCGTCAAAGACGTCGTAGGTGGGTAGCAGGCACTTGCGGGCTAGCGCGGCGACAGCCCCGCGTTGGCAGAATGCGGCGGCGTTGAAAAACGGACGCCCGTGGCCGGCGGGGTTGGCCTCCACGGTGCCGATCAGCGCCGGCACCTCGCCGATGTCGCTCGCGATCGTGGCCAGGCTCTCCGCCACATCCTGCACGAACCGCTTCTTGAAGAGCAGGTCACGCGGCGGGTATCCGCACACGACGAGCTCGGGGAAGACCACGAGTTCCGCCCCCCGCGCGACCAGCGTGCGGTAGGCTTCGAGGATCCGCGCGCGATTCCCGGCGAGATCTCCGACCGTCGTGTTCAACTGGGCGAGGCCGAGTCGCATGAAGGACGGGACCGTACGGGCTTTGGGTGGCCTGACAACTCGCAACCCGGTCCGCGCCCCGAAAGAAGCGAATCAATTGGACGCGGCGTTGAACCATCGTTCTTTTTCCCGCCATGTCCCCCACGTTCTACCACATCCTGCACGTCGTCTCGCTGCTCGTCCTGACCGGCTACACCTTCTACGCTTTCGCCGCGCCGGCGGAGTCGCGGAAGAAGGTCATGATCATCACGGGTATCGCCAGCCTGCTGGTGCTCGTGGGTGGGTTCGGCCTTCAGGCCAAGCTCGCGATCGGCTGGCCGGGTTGGATCTTCGTCAAGATGGTCTGCTGGCTGGGCCTGTCCGCTTTGGCCGGCATCGGTTATCGCAGGCGCGGCGCGGCGGGCACACTGGCGGTGGTCGCCATCCTGCTCTCCTTCGTCGCCGTGCTGATGGTCTACACGCGGCCTTTCTGAGCCGCTTTTGATCGTGGCCGGCGCGCTGTGCGGACTTTGGGTCGACGCGGCGGGCCGCGTGCTCTGCACGCATGAGACTGTGGGTGGCGGCCGGGAGGAAAGGGTCGCCGCGTGGCGTCCCTTTGCCTGGCTGCGGGTCAAGCCCTCGGTCATTCCGTCCGGCATCACCGTCGAGGAACTGAAGGGGGAGGGACCTTTCAGGTTTCTGGCGCACGGCGAATCGCTGGAGGTTTTCGATGAATTCTCCTCGGCTCTCGGCAAGGAGGCGGCGTTCGACACGCCGCGTCCCTGGGAAAGTCAGTTTCTCCTGCAGCGCCGGGAGCGGCTTTACGCTGATCTCCCCTTCGGCCGGCTTCGGCGGTGCCAGCTGGACATCGAGGTGGCTTCCCCCGGCGGAGGATTTCCCGACGCGGCGCGGGTGGGCGACCGCGTGCTGGCTGTCGGTCTGCGCCAGGACGGCATCAATCATGTCCTGTTGCTGTCCTCGGCGGATGACGCGGCGGAGAAAAAGCTGATGGAGGAGTTCGGTGACACCCTGCGTCGGCTCGATCCGGACGTGATCGAGGGACACAATCTCTTCAAATTCGATCTCGATTACCTCCGGCAGCGCTGCCGGCGCCACAAGGTGCCCTGTGTGTGGGGTCGGCACGGCGCGAAGGCGGTGTTCCGTCCGTCGCGCTTCAAGGTGGCCGAGCGCTGGCTGGATTTCACGCGGTGCGACGTGCCCGGGCGCGCAGTGATCGACACCTATCTGCTTGTGCAGCAGCACGACGTTACCGCCCGGGAGATGACGGGCTACGGCCTGAAGGATGCCGCGATCTACTTCGGGATAACCGACGAGACGAGCGAGCGGACTTACCTCGCCGGCGAAGAGATCCAGCGGGCTTTCCAGGAGGATCCGGCGCGCTTCCGGGCCTATCTGGAGGACGACCTGCGTGAGACGGCGGGGCTGGCGGACCAGCTGTTGCCGACGTATTTTGAGCAGGCGCGGACTTTCCCGACACTACTTCAGGAAGCAGCGCTGCGCGGCGTAACCTCGAAGATAGACCTGTTGTTCCTGGAGGAGTACTATCATGCCCGGCAGGCCTGTCCCGCGCCGGCCGAGGTCGCTCCCTTTGAGGGCGGCTTCACTCGGAGTTTCCGCGAGGGGGTTTTCCGACACGTCCTGCACTTCGACGTGGCGTCGCTTTATCCGAGCCTGCTGCTGCACATCGGGCGTAATCCGCGCCAGGACACCCTGGGGGTTTTCATCCCGCTCCTGCGCCGGCTGCGCGAGTACCGCCTTCGCTACAAGCATTTGGCGCGGACGGCGGCGGATCCGGCGGAGCGCGCCGAGGCGCACGCGCGGCAGACCAGCTTCAAGATCCTTATCAACTCATTCTATGGCTATCTCGGATTTCCGGGCGCGCGCTTCGGAGACGGCGAACTGGCGGCGGAAGTGACCCGCCGCGGCCGCGAGTTGCTGCAGGCGTTGATCGACGCTTTTACGCGCGAGGGGTGCGTGCCCTTGGAGGCCGACACGGACGGCATTTATCTCGCTTCCGAGAAGCACCATCAGGAGCCCGAGTTTCTCCTGCACCGTGTCGCAAACGCGCTGCCGGAGGGGATCGAGCTGGAGTACGACGGCCGGTACCAGGCGATGTTCTGTTACAAAGCGAAGAACTACGCGCTCTATGACGGGGAGAGGATTACGCTTCGGGGCAGCGCGCTGCGGTCGCGGGGCATCGAACCCTTCCTGAAGCGGCTGACCGATGAACTGATCCGCCACCTGCTCGGCGTCTCCCCGGTTTCGCCGCTCGACACGATCGCTGATTTCCGCCGGCGGTTGCCGCGAAGGGAAGTGCCGGTGTCGGAACTGGCGCGCGGGGAGAGCCTGAGCCAGTCGCCGGAGTCCTACGAGCGGCTCATGGCGGAGGGAGGCAAGCCGCGTCGCGCTGCGCTCGAGGCCGCCCTGCAGCTACCCGCCCGGCCCCGAATGGGGGAGAGGGTGCGGTACTACCTCACCGCCAAGGCGAAGGGCCGGACGGCGGACTGGCAGCGCGCGCGGGCTCTCGCGCTGCACGATCCGGAGCAATTCCCATACGACCCCGATCATTATCTCGGGAAGATTGACGACTGGCTGGAGCGCTACGGCGTTTTCCTGGGTGCCGCCGCCTTGCCGCAGGGTGAGTCGGCGCAGGGTGAGCTCGCGTTCTGACCGGCGGACGCGCGGCGGCTCACCATTCGATCTTTGCCTTCGGCTCGGGCAGCGGCAGCTCGTCCAGTTTTCCGGCGGCCGAGACGACCTCGTACGCCGTGCGGAAATGCAGCTTGGCGAAATCGGTGAGGGCGCGCGCCCCGAGGCGCTTCACGAGCGAAGAGGCCTGCGCCTTCACACCGGAGCCGGCGCCCTTCTGCAACGGTTCGCCGAGTTTTTCCGACAAGTCGCGCATCTGCCGCACAAACTCCGCGCGGGCCACGACCGAGGCGGCGGCGACGACCGGGTCCTCTTCCGCCTTGGTGCGCATGCGCAGCTCGAAGTCCTTCACTCCCTTGCGCGCGAGTTCGCGCTGCACCAGTGGCTGCTCGGAGAATTGGTCAAGCAGACCCCACGGCACGTGCTTCAGCCCGAGCGCCTGCTCAAGGGCGGTGGCGTGCTGCCACGCCAGCAGGCGGTTCAGGTTGGCGCCCGGGCGCCCCATGAGCTCGTTGTACTTGGGCATGCCGCAGAAACAGGTGCGCACCACCGCGCCGCGCGTGCCGCGGATGAGGGCGTCGAGACGGAGGATCTGGGGTTCGGCGATCTTCTTGGAGTCTTTCACGCCCGCCGCGATCCAAGCGTCAATCGCGGGACGATCGGCGATCACGGTCGCCGCGATGACCGGCCCGAAGAAATCGCCCTTGCCGCTCTCGTCGAGACCCGCGTGCGACTCGAACCAATCGGGATGGTTCACTTCTTCGTAACCCAGTTTGGGCGCACCGGTGACCTCCGGTTCCAGGATGTCGCGCACGAAGTCCTCGGTGCCCTTGCCGGCGACCACGACCTTCCCGCTGGTGTAGGCGGTGACGTTTACCTTCAGGTGGTCGGCGCGGAACGCGAAGCGGGAGTAAGCCACCTCGAAGGGCGTCCAGCCGCGCTCCTGCAGGAGCGCGCGGAGCTTGTTCATCTGCGTGTCGTCGAGCTTCAGCGTGTAGGTCGCCAGTTTCTTCGGCTCCTCGGGCTCTTCTCGGCGGGTGCGGGTCATCCGGCGAAGTACGCCATGAAAGGCGCGCGGGGCACAAAAAGAATCTGCTGGAGCCGGCGCGCGGCCACGGCGTTGGTTGATCCGGATGAAACGCACGCGGGGGAAAGCATCCGGGCAGCCGCCGGCCGTTTGGGAGAGGAACGCGGCGGGGCTGCTCGACGGGGCCGCGGGCTTCCGCCGCGCCTTGCTCGGCTGGTACGACGCGAATGCGCGACGTCTCCCGTGGCGCGAGCGTCCGTCCCTCTACGGGACCGTCGTGAGCGAATTCATGCTCCAGCAGACGCAGGTGAAGACGGCGCTGCCTTATTTTGAACGATGGATGCGGGAGTTGCCCGGTTTCACGGAACTCGCGGCTGCGTCGGAGGAGCGGGTGCTGCGGCTTTGGGAGGGCCTTGGGTACTATTCGCGTGCCCGCAATCTCCGCCGGCTCGCGCAGGCCGTGGTCGAGCGCGGCGGTCCGCCCGCCGCTCCCGATGAGTGGCGGGAGTTGCCCGGGGTGGGGCCTTACACCGCAGCGGCGATCACCAGCATCGCACTGGGCGCGCGCGCCGCGTGCGTCGACGGAAATGTTGTGCGCATCCTCGCGCGGCTTACGGCCGATCGCACGGAGCATCGTGATTCCGCCTCGGCAGCGAAGGCGTTCACCGCACTGGCCGAGGGCCTGCTCGATCCGGCGCGGCCCGGTGACCACAACCAGGCCATGATGGAACTCGGCGCGACGCTCTGCTCGCGCCAGTCACCGGCCTGCGTCATCTGCCCGGTTCGGGAGGTCTGCGCCGGAGCGCGCTCAGGCGAACCGGCGTGTTTTCCCAGGCTGGCACCGCGGAAGCTGGAGCAACGCGAGGTCACCCGCGTGTGGTGCCGGCGCGGGGATGCGCTGCTGCTGCACCGGGGCGCCGCGGGTGCACGCCGATTGGCCGGGATGCACGAGTTGCCGACCTCGGAACAGGCGGGTTTCGATCCGGCCGCGCTGGCGGACGCGACCGAGTTGGCCCGGCGCCGGAGGGCAATCACCCGCTTCGTCATCACGGAGACCATCGTGGCCCCGCGGTCCCCCGTGCGCATCAGGACCGGCCCGGAGTTGGTGTGGGTTTCCGCCCGGGAATTGGCCGGCGTGGCTCTATCCGGGCCACACCGACGCTGGATCAACGAGATTCTTGGGCGGGATGGGGGCGATGATGCTCAGGCTCCGAAGCGCTGACGCCGCAGTTCCTCGATCCTGATCTTGGCGGCTGCGACCTGCTCAACCTTGAGGCGCGGGCTCAACTCCAGCGTCAGCAGGTGCCCGGGACTCCAGAACTCGCTCACCATCTTGAAATCGATGTGGCCGTCACCAATGGCCTGGTGGTCGTCGCCCTCCGCATTGACGTCGTGGAGGTGCCATCCGAGGAGGCGCGGGGCGAGGCGCTCCAGATGCGCCCGGTGACGTAGCAGCCCCATGCCCTCCTTGATGTCGGCATGACCGGTGTCGTGCCAGTAACCGACGGGAGCTTCGGCGGGCAGGCTGGAAAAGAGGTCCTCAAAACCGTCATCCAGCGGAAGTTCGTCGAAACGCTCGCGGTTTTCAAAACCGAGGATGACACCCTTGAGTCGCGCGTGTTCCAGCACCTCCCGGATGCTCGCCTTCACGCGATCGAGGAAGTCGGGGAGACGCTTTCTGATTTTTGCGAGGCTCTTCTGCAGCAGCGCGTTGTACTTGGCGTCGGCGCCTGACCGGCCGGCGTCCGGATGGAGCCCTAGGTACTGGTCGAGATTACGGGAGGGGTTGAACCAGAAAAACGCCACGCTGCCCAGGTGGCAGACGAGGACGCGCGCCTTCACCTGGGCGGCGAAATCAATGCTGCGCTTGGTGTGCCTCACCCATTGCTCGTGCTCCTGATGGTCGCCGGCCGACGGTTGGAAGAGGTTGGGGGCGGCTCGGGTCACGCCGGGCGGCAGCGGGCAGAAGTTGTGCGTCGAGGTTATCTTCACCACGCCCTCCTCCACCGCGCGGAGGATGCCGGGAACGAGGGTGATGCGGATGCCGTGGCTCAGTTCGGCGTACTCGAAACCCAGCGAGGCGATTTCCTTCGCCATTGCATACCCGTCCTGATGCCGGTGCGACAACCAGCAGGAGGAGAGGGCGAGGACTGGCTTCATTCAGGGGCGGAGGCGAGGGCAAGGGAGGCCGCCGGCCGCGAGTTGGCAAACGGAAACCCGTGGAGCGTCGCGGCTTCAGTCGCCGGCACGGTGAAGGGGGCAAAACAAAACCGCGCCCCGCGGAGGCGGTGGCGCGGCCTGAGGTGCCGGAAGACCGACGCCTTATTCGGCGTAACGGTTGCGCAGCATCTGGGTGAAGGCCTGGACCTTCTCCTTCCGCCGGCGCTTCTCGCAGGGCTTCTCGTAGTAGCGCTTGGCTCGAGCGCCCTTGATGATGTTCTCGCGCTCGAGCTTTTTCTTCATGCGCCTGAGAGCGCGATCGATGGGCTCGTTCTTCCGGATCTTGATTTCGATGGGCATGTTTACTGGCGAAAAAGGTGCGTGTTAGGAGTTAAAAGGAAGGAGGTAAGCGGTCCGTTATCCCGTGCGTCAACGCGATTTTCCAACGATCGCCTCGAAACGCGCGTTGACAACACCGATGGCGGGGGGCACTTCCGACCGTTTCAAATTTATGAGCATAGTCCTAGGGATTCTCACGTTCGTCCTGATCCTCGTTTCCATCTTCCTCGTTCTCATCGTTCTGATGCAGAAGTCGAAGGACGGTGGGATGGGCGCCGCGCTTGGCGGCGGAGCCGCGGAGGCGGCTTTCGGGGCCGAGACCAACAACGTCCTCGTGCAGGCCACCAAGTATTCGGCGATCCTTTTCTTCGTCCTCGCGTTCGTGCTTTACCTCGGGCGCATCTACGAGCGAACCCACGCCAATGCGGCCGCCGGCAAGGCGCTGCCCGCCATCGCTGCTCCCGCTGCTCCGGCTCCGGCCGCCGCCGCTGCCGCCCCGGTTTCAGCTCCGGCCGCTGCCGCCCTCGCGGCGGCCCCGGCCGCCACTTCGGCCACCCCGCCCGCTGAGCCGCCCAAGAAGTAAGCCTCGGTTTTTCGGGCGATGGTTTCGCTCTCTTTGAAAATGCCCGCCTTCTTGAGGCGGGCTTTTTGTTTGGCCCTATGGGCCGCGGTTTCCGCGCCGGCGGCGGCTCCCGTCGCGCCGCCGGAGTTGGCCCAGATCGGGAAGCCCGACGCCGAGGAGGCGGAGCGGTTGGTGGAACGCTTCCGGTCCGCGGGCCTGACCGGTGATTTCTACCTCGAGTTCCAGTTGAAGGCGCTTCCCCGGCAAGGAGAGGAGCGAGTTTACGACGGGCGCCTGTGGGGCGGGCGGCGCTCCAATGCCTCGGTGTTTCGGGTCGAGGTCACCGATGCGGCGGGTTTCACGCATCGCCTGCTCCTCCGCAACGGCGCGGCCGCGCAAGCGTGGCGCTGGCGCGATGGTCGGGCTATTGCGCTCGCGAGCCAGGAAGTTCTCACCCCGCTCATTCCCGGAACCGACATCTCGGCGTTCGACCTGCAGATGCCGTTCCTCTACTGGCCAGGTGCGACCGTGGAACGCATCACTCGGGTTTGGGGACGCCCGGCCAACGCTTTTCTGTTCCGGGCTCCAGAGGCGATCGGGGAAGGGGAGTCCGCGGTCGCCGCCGTGCGCGCTTATCTCGACGCCCAGTTCAACGCCCTGATGCAGACGGAGCTGATCGGCCCCACTGGGCGGGTGATCAAAACCAGTTACCTTGTCAGGCTGAAGAAGGTGGAGGAGCAGCACATACCTAAGGAGGCCGACTACCGTAATGAAATCACGCGCGATAAGACGCGGCTCGAGGTCACCGCGGCTTTCTTGAACGCGGCCTGGCCCGTGGCGATCTTCGAGCCGGAGTCCCTCGCCGAAGGAGGGCCGGTCCCGGAGCGCCTGACGCGGATCGCCCCATGACGGGATTCCCTTCGCACGCGGCGGTGGTCTTCGACCTGGATGGCACGCTGCTCGATAGTCTGCCGCTGGTCCTCTCGGCGATCCGCCATGCCATCGAGCCTTTCGGCGGAACCGCGACGATGGACTTGTTCGCGCATTTGGGTGGTCCACCGGAAAAATTCATGGGCCCGTTGGTAGGCGATCCGGCCAACGTTCCCGCCGCGTTGGCCCGGATGCATGCTTTCCACGAGCAGCACATGGAGATGATCCGGCCTTTCCCCGGAGCGCTGGATACACTCGCGGTTCTTCGGAGACAGCGGCGGCCGATCGCGGTCTGGACCGGGCGCGATCGAAGCTCGACGGAAACCCTCATGCGCCGGTGGGGCCTGGCGGGTGTCCTGGAGACCGTGGTTTGCGGGGATGACCTGCCGACGCACAAGCCTCACCCTGAAGGGTTGCGCGAAATCCTCCGGCGGCTGGAACGGGAGCCGCGGGAGTGCGTGATGGTCGGCGATGCCGACGTGGATGTTCTGGGCGCGCATGCCTGCGCGGTCGACGCGTTGCTGATCCGCCACCAGCGCCAGCCGGCGACAGACATCGTCTCCAGGGCGTGGCGGATGGTGGAGACTCCCGCCGACGCCTACGCGGCGGTCCTCGGCGGAGCGAATTAAGGGGGCTTTTTCCTCTCGGGCTCTGGGGTGTTTTCCTAGTGCCTCAGGTCGGTTTTTTCGTTGCGGTCGTTGGTGCGTGGATACCTCCTCGTTGCCCGTTTATCCGGATCTGCATGGCCAAAAAATCAAAACCATCGAGGCCCCTTACCATCGACCTCCCCACCTCGTTGATCGAGAAGATTGAGCTGTGCCGCCGCGGCAGCGGCTTCGCCAGCAACAGTGAGGTGGTGCGCGCGGCGATCTCCGAGTTTGATTTCGCGACGTGCCGTCCTGAGCAGGAACAGCATCGGCAGATCTCGGTGCGCATCGCGCCGGAGCAGCGCGCGGCGCTGCAGCGTTATTCACGCCAGAAGGATGTCAGCGTCGGCGAGCTGCTCCGCATGGCGATCGATGCCCTGACGACGCGCAAGTCGCGCCGTCGCTGAACGCGGACCGGACGGCTTTACGGTGGCATCCCGCCCGGAGCGGAGCTTGCCTTTGGCGCGCGCGGTTCTTTTGGTCGCGCGTTTTTCATGAATCCTCCGCCGCTTTCCACCTGGGCCCGCAACGTCTCGCCTTCTCCGACGCTCGCCGTCGACGCTAAGGCCAAGGCCCTGCAGGCGGCCGGCGAGGACGTTTGCGGCTTCGCGGCCGGGGAGCCGGATTTCGACACGCCCGAGCACATCAAGGAGGCGTGCATCGTCGCCCTGAAGGCGGGCAAGACGAAGTACGCGCCGACCCCCGGGATCGAGCCGCTTCGCCAGGCGATCGTCGAGCGCTACGCGGCGGAGTACGGACTTAAGCTGACGGCCGCGCAGGCGATCGTCTCCCCCGGCGGAAAGTTCAACTGCTACCTCGGCGTACTTGCGGTTTGCTCGCCGGGTGACGAGGTCATCGTGCCCGCACCATACTGGGTGAGCTACCCCGAGATGGTGAAATTGGCCGGCGCCACACCCCGCTTCGTGCTCGCCGACGACCGTACGGGTTTCCGGCTCACGCCTGAGATGGTCGAGGCGGCCATCACGCCGCGGACGCGGCTGCTGATCCTCAACTCGCCGTCGAACCCGACCGGTGCTGTCTATACCCGGAAGGAACTCGAGGCCATCGTCGCCGTGGCCCTGCGCCACAACCTGTACATCCTCTCGGACGAGATGTACGAACATCTGGTCTACGACGACGCCCGTCCGACGTGCATCGCGACTTTTGGTCCGGAGGTCGCCGCGCGCACGATCACCGTCGCGGGCTTTTCCAAGACCTACGCGATGACCGGCTGGCGTATCGGGACCACGGTGGCGCCGCTCCCCATCGCGAAGGCGATTTCCGAGCTACAGAGCCAGATGTCGTCGAACGTCACGACCTTCGCGCAATTCGGCGCGCTGGCGGCGCTGAAGGAAAAGGACAAGACGGGCGCGGCGGTGCAGCGGATGCTGGTCGCCTTCGACCGTCGCCGGAAGTCGCTGCACGCCGAACTCAACCGCATCCCGGGCGTGAGCTGCCTGCTCGCCGAGGGCGCGTTCTACCTGTTCCCGAACATCTCCTCGTTCGGCCTCAAGGACCTCGATTTCTGCAATCGGCTCCTCGATGAGCAGAAGGTGGCCGCGGTGCCCGGCAGCGCGTTCGGCGCGGAGGGGTATCTGCGGCTGAGCTACGCGACCAGCGACGAGATCATCTCGAAAGGTGTGGCGCGGCTCGCCGGCTTCTGCGCGGGGTTGCGCCGCTGACCGTCCGCTCCGCCACGCGCGGATCAAAATCTGTTTGCGCCGCCGAGCGGCGGAACGTCTCCTCGCCGCTCCATTTTACAATGAAGCGCACCCATCACTGTGCCCAGCTGTCCAAGTCCGATCTCGGGGCCGTCGTCTCCCTGCTTGGATGGGTGGACACGATCCGCGATCAAGGCGGTATCATTTTCGTCGATCTGCGTGACCGCAAGGGCGTGACGCAGGTGAAGCTCGAGGCGCAGGATGATTCCGCGCTGGCCGGGCAGTTAAAGCACCTCAAGCCCGAGTCGGTGATCGGCATCACGGGAAAAGTCGTGGCGCGCCCGGATGGCACGGCGAATCCCGGTCTCGGAACCGGTGACATCGAGGTGGTGGCCAGCGAGCTTGAGATCCATAACCTGGCGGACACCCCGCCGTTCCCCCTCGACGACGCGGGCGGAGACAAGGTGAACGAGGACCTGAGGCTCACCTATCGCTACCTCGACCTCCGGCGTCCGAAGATGCGGCGTAATCTCGAGGTGCGTCACCGCGCGACCAAGTCGATTCGCGACTATTTCGACGCGCAGGATTTCATCGAGGTCGAGACCCCGGCGTTGTTCAAAAGCACCCCGGAGGGAGCCCGCGAGTACCTTGTGCCCTCGCGGATCCACCCGGGCCAGTTCTACGCGCTCTCGCAATCGCCGCAGCAGTTCAAACAGATCCTGATGGTGGCTGGGGTGGAGAAGTATTTCCAGATCGCCCGCTGTTTCCGTGACGAGGACCTGCGGGCGGATCGCCAGATGGAGTTCACCCAGGTCGACGTAGAGGCCTCGTTCGTCACGCGGGAGGACATCTACGCGCTGTTCGAGGGGATGCTGGTGAAGGTGTGGAAGGATGTGCTCGGCGTGGACATCCCGCGGCCGTTCCCGCGGATGGCGTTCAAGGACGCGATGAACCGCTACGGCGTCGACAAGCCGGACGTTCGTTTTGGCCTAGAGTTGGCGGATCTCTCGGAGACTTTCCGCTATTCGTCGTTCAAGGTGTTCCAAGCGACGGTGGCCGGCGGCGGCGCTGTGAAGGCGCTGAACGCCAAGGGTCTCGCGGACGTCACGCAGGGCGAACTGAAGAACCTCGAGGACGTCGCGAAGTCGCTCGGCGCCAAGGGGCTCGCCTTCATCAAGGTCGAGGGGGGCGAGTGGAAGTCGCCGATCGTGAAGTTTTTCACCGAGGCGGAGAAGGCGGAGCTGGCGCGGAAGCTGGACATGGCAGACGGCGACATTGTGTTCTTTGCGGCGGCGCCGTGGGAGAAGGCTTGCGCGATCCTCGGCCGGTTGCGGCTGGAGGCGGCGCAATTGCTGGTGAAGCGCGGCAGGATGACGCTGCGTCCAGATGATTGGAAGTTCCTCTGGGTGGTGGACTTCCCGCTGATGAGCTTCGACGAGGAGGAGAAGCGCTACGTGGCCACGCACCATCCCTTCACCGCGCCGGTCGCCGAGGACGCTGCGCTGCTTGATTCGGACCCGAGGGCCGTGCGCGGGCAGCATTACGACATGGTGCTTAACGGCATGGAACTGGGTGGCGGCTCCATCCGCATCCACCGGCCGGCACTGCAGAAAAAGGTTTTCGAGGATGTGCTGAAGATCCCGTCCGACGTGGTGGAGAGTCGTTTCGGGTACATGCTCAAGGCGTTCACCTTCGGCGCGCCGCCGCATGGTGGCATTGCCTTCGGCCTGGACCGAATGGTCGCGCTGCTTTGCGGCACGACCAGCATCCGTGACGTCATCGCCTTCCCCAAGACCCAGAAGGGGCAGGACCTGATGGCGCAAAGTCCGACGCCCGTGACACCGCGGCAACTAAAGGACCTGCACATCGCGACCGTGCAGCCCGAGTGAGCGTCCGCGGCCGACACGATGCTTGCAGCCTTCGGCGACGCGCGATTACGTTCATGAATCCTGTATTCCCCGCATGAAACTCATCATTGCCATCATCAAGCCGTTCAAACTCGAGGAAGTTAAGGAGGCCCTCGCGGCTGCCGGCATCGAGGGCATGACGGTGACCGAAGTCAAAGGCTTCGGCCGCCAGAAGGGCCACACCGAGATCTACCGGGGCAGCGAGTACACCGTGGATTTCCTGCCGAAGGTTAAACTCGAGGTCGCGGTCTCCGATGATGTCGCGGGCAAGGCGATCGACGCGATCGCGAAGGCGGCCAAGACGGGCAAGATCGGTGATGGAAAGATCTTCGTGGTGCCGCTCGAGGAAGTGGTGCGTATCCGCACTGACGAACGCGGCGAGTCGGCGGTCTGAGCAATCATCTCGACCCCTGCGTGACCGGCCTTTCGGGCCGGTCTTTTTTTGACCGTTTCGCGGGTGATAGGGCACGGCAATTGCTGCATAAGCCCCTGATCCCGCGGCTTTTCGACCGCAAGTTGCCAACGACTTGAGGTCGGGTCGGGCGGTGGGAGAAACCCTTCAAACCCTGATGACTCGCCTCCCTGCCATCCCGCGGGGTCTCCGGACCTCCGTTTTGTTTTTTGTTTTCCTGTGTCCGCTTCTGCGGACATGGGCCGCGCAGCCGGCGGCCGAGCCGCCAACCGCGGTGGAGAAACGCCTCGCGGCGCTCGAGGCGTATGTGGCGAACGCCGACCCGGCCGCGGTGGCAACGGTGGCGCCGGGAGCACCGGCGCGCGTCCCTTTGGCCGGTATGCCCGGTCCGGGGCACAACGCGTGGATGATGGTGAGCGCGGCCCTTGTGCTCTTCATGACAGTGCCCGGGCTGGGGCTGTTCTACGGCGGGCTGGTGCGGACCAAGAACGTGCTTTCGGTGGTGGCGTGGTGCTTCGGCATCACCAGCCTGGTGACATTACTGTGGTGGTCTTTCGGATACAGTCTCGTCTTTGGGAGGAGCTTCGGCAGCCCGTTCCTGGGCGGCACCGAATTCCTGTTCCTGCGCGGGGTTGGCGCGGCGCCGAACCCGGACTACTCGTTCTGGGTCTCGCACAACGTGTTCGCGACGTACCAGCTGGCGTTCGCGATCATCACCCCGGCGGTGATCATCGGCGGAGTGGTGGAGCGCATGCGTTTCTCGGCGGTGCTATGGTTCACGGCATTGTGGTTCGTCGTCGTATATTGCCCGGTGGCACACATGGTCTGGGGCGCGAACGGTTTCATGAACGGGCTCGCCAACCCGGCAGCCGGCATCCGCGCGGTGGATTTCGCGGGCGGCATGGTGGTGGAAATGGCGTCGGGGTGGTCGGCGCTCGTGCTGTGTCTCATGGTGGGCAAACGCCTCGGTCACGGACGCACGCCCATGCCGCCGCACAGCCTCGTGGTCACCGTGGCGGGCACCGGCATGCTCTGGGTGGGCTGGTACGGGTTCAATGCGGGCTCGGCGCTGGCGGCCGACGGTGTGGCGGCCAATGCATTCCTCACGACCACGCTGGCGGCGGCGGTAGCCGCTGGGGTTTGGGCGGCGCTGGAGCGTGCCGTCCGAGGCAAGGCGAGCGTGTTGGGTTTCTGCTCGGGCGCGGTGGCGGGCCTGGTCACGATCACGCCCGCGTGCGGATTTGTGGATGCGACCGGGGCGATGGTCGCCGGCGTGCTGGGCGGCGCGATCCCGTTCCTCGCCTGCGTGAAGGTGAAGGCGTTGTTCGGCTACGACGACGCCCTCGACGTGATGGGCGTGCACGGGGTCGGTGGTATCGTGGGCTTACTGGTAACGGGATTCTTCGCCACAACCTCGGTCAATCCCGCTCTTGCCAACAACCTCGGCGCGCTCGTCGGTCGCACGCTGTGGATCGAGCAGCTGAAGGGTATCGGGTTCACGCTCGTCTGGACGGGCGCCGGCACCGCCTTGGTCGCCCTGCTGGTGAAGGCGACCGTGGGCCTGCGGCCGACGGTCGAGGCCGAGACGGAGGGCCTCGATCTCAGCGATCACGGCGAGGAGGGGTACATCTACGATCCAAAGTCCTGAGCGGGTCCGGCCGCGGCGGAAAAATGGGGAAAGCCGGGAGGCGGTGGGATCGGGTGGGAGACGACGAAATACGCGAAATGCACGAAACCGAAACGGGAGGCCCACGGAATACACGGAAACCACGGAACAAGGT
>CAIUOU010000175.1 GCA_903900845.1 uncultured Opitutia bacterium | reverse complement strand
AGGCGCTCCATCGTGCCGCGCATTTCTCTTGCCGGCGGCATCACCGGCTTCTGCACGGGAATGTCTCTCATCTGGTGGACCGGTGCGGTCGACTACAAGTTGATCGTTGGCGGAAAACCTTACTTCAGCCCGATGTTCGCGTTTCCGGTGGCTTACGAGCTGACCATTCTATTCACGGCCTTCGCCACGATCATCGGCATGTTCGTCGTGAACCGTCTGCCGATGCACTACCACCCGGTGCTGAAGTACGACGAAATCAAGCGCGGTATGGATGATACCTTTTTCATCGTCATCGAGGCCCGCGACCCGCGATTCAACTTGGCCAACACCAAGGCGCTCCTTGAGAAAATCGGCGGTAAGGCCGTCAAGGAGCTGGAGGCCTGAGCGATGCGCAACGTCTACCTAGTCACCCTGTTTGTCTGCGTGCTCGGGGTTTCCATCCTCGGTTTCCGGGGCACCATCTTCACCGCGCCGCCGATCGACCTTTTCCCCGACTGGGCATTTCCGGGAATGGAGGTTCAGCCGAAGCATCGCCCCCAAGCGGCCAACGATTTCTTCGCCGACGGCCGTTCCGACCGAACCCCGCCGGCTCGCACTGTCGCCCGTGGCATGCTGCGCGACGATGATCACCTCCACTTGGGCAAATCCACGGACGGTTCGTTCGTGGCCAAGCTTCCGGCTTCGCTCAACGTCGATCTCGGGTTCGTCGACCGCGGCCGGGATCGCTATCAGATCTTCTGCGCTCCTTGCCACGGGGCTTTGGGCGACGGCAACGGCATCACCAAGCGCTACGGTATGGGCGCGACGCCGACATTCCACGATGGCCGCCTTCGTTCGATGCCCGACGGGGAAATCTACAACACGATCACGAACGGAAAAAACACGATGATGTCCTACGCCGACAAATTGTCCCCCGAGGACCGTTGGGCGGTGGTGTCCTATGTCCGTGCCCTGCAACGGGCGCAGCAGGGCGTTGTGACTGACGTCACCGATGCAGCCGCAAGGAAAGCCCTCGGCCTCCCATGAGTTCTCCAGCCGCTCAAGCCGTGCCGGCTCTTCCGGCCGATGCCGCCTCCTCTCATGACCTTGCCGGCAAGGCCCTCAAGGTGGGTTTTGGAGGTCTTATTATCACCGCAGCCGGGCTACTTCTGCCCGGCAACGCCCGTGCGGTGGCGATGTCCTACCTCGTGGGTGTGACGTACTGGACCGCGATCGCGATCGGCATGCTGATGCTGGTTTTGATCCACCATATCTTCGACGCCTCGTGGTCGACCGTGATCCGGCGACAGTTCGAGCACGGCCTCGCCGCCTTCAAGTGGCTCGCTTTGCTCTTTCTGCCCTTGGTTCTGGCCTCTTTCCTCTACCAAAGGGACATCGTGTGGCCGTGGCTGAACTTGGAGCACGAGATGCACGGCGGACACACCGTGGGGCACGATCCGCTCTATTTAAAAAAGGCCGCCTTCCTCAATCCCGCGATGTTCCTCGGGATGACAGCGCTTTTCTTCGTGATCTGGGTCTGGCTTTCCGCCCGCTTGCGCAAGGCCTCCTTCTCGCAGGACTCCGATGGAGATTTGCGTTGGACCCGTATGAATCGGACCACGGCTGCGATGGGGCTGCCGTTGGGTGCGCTCACTCTCACCTTCGCCGCGATCTACTGGGTCAAATCCCTCGAGTACCACTGGTTCTCCACAATGTTTGGCGTCTGGTTCTTCGCCAATTGCGTGCGTGGTGCCTTGGCCTTCGGTGTCATCATCATGGTGTGGCTTTGGCATCGTGGCGATTACAAGGGCATCCTGAACACGAACCACTTCCACAGCATAGGCATGCTGATGCTGGCCTTTACCGTCTTCTGGGCCTACGTCACGTTCTCCCAATATTTCCTGATCTGGAACGCCAACGTTCCCGAGGAAACGTTCTGGTACAATCTTCGTGAGGTAAATCACGACGGGAGCGACAACCAATGGAAGTGGATCGGTATCATCGGTATTCTTTTCGGACATTTCTTCATCCCGTTCTTTTTCCTCCTCTCCTACCGCTATAAGGTGACGAAGCACATCATTCGCCGCGTGGCTTGGTGGTTCCTCGCGGTTATCCTGCTGGACATGTGTTACAATATCATGCCGGCGTTGAAGGATTCCCATGGTGATTCTCTTCCTCTGTTCTCCCTGAATCTGGTTTGGATTCTGACCTCGGTCGTGGGGGTGGGCGGGATCTGTGTTTGGGCCTACTTGCGCAGCTTCCCGACCGCAAAGCTCATCCCCATCCGTGATCCCCGCATCGGCGAGAGCCTCACGCACCATGAGTGAACACACCGAATTCCGGGTTCGCCCCGTGTCGCTTCTGACGATCCTGATCCTGATGGTGGTCTTTGGAGCCTTCTACTTTTTCGTCCGCTCCTACTATCGCCCCGCTTCTGTCTCAGCGGTGAATGCGGCCGCGGAGAACCTGCCCAAGGAATTGGAGTGGCGGGCCACGGCCGACGCACGACGCAAGGCTTTGCAAGAGGCGCGTGAAAAGGAGGAGCGGACCTCCGCCGGTTACACATGGATCGATCGTAATGCAGGAACCGTCCAACTGCCGATCCGGCGGGCGATGGAGCTAACCGCCGCGGAGTATGGCGCCAAGAAGTAACACCGGGCAGCAACCCACCGACGAACCGATGATCACTTCCACGATCCAGCCCCCGCCCTCGGACGGAGACATGGTCGGCCTTCACGCCCGTGGGCCGCTGCTGACAGCATTCGGCCTCGCGATCGGGTGGCTCGTTGCCAGCGGGGTCTTCTCGCTTATCGCCGCGATACAACTTCATTCTGCGGCTTTCCTCGCTGACTGCGAGTACCTCACGCATGGCCGCGTGCGCGCCCTTGCCGAGACATCGTTCGTTTACGGTTGGGCGGGCGGGGCGGGTATCTCCGCGGTCGTCCTGATCCTGAGTCGTTTGGGCGGTAACCCGCTCAGGGCGGCCAACTGGTTTGGCGCTGGAAGCGTTTTCTGGAATCTTGGTATCGCAGCCGGTCTGGTGGGCATCGCCACTGGGGACATGACTTCGTTCTCCCTGCTCCAGCTGCCGCGCTACGTGCAGCCGCTCATGGTATTTGCTTCTGCAGCAATGGGTATCGCCGGCTTGCTGGCATGGTCCGGTCGGCGCCGAGACGGCACTTTCGCCTCCCATTGGTACGGCGTCGCCGGGCTGGTGCTTCTGCCTTGGGCTCTGACCGCAGCGCAAGTATCCCTCCTATGGTTCCCGATGCGGGGTGTCCTGCAGGCGGTGGCTGCCGCTTGGTACACCGAGGCGGTTATTTTCCTCTGGCTGACCCCGCTTTCGCTCGCCTGCGCCTGTTATCTCGCGGCTAAACTCGTGGGACGTGCTCTTCCTAGCTATGAGGCGGCACCGCTCGCGTTCTGGATGCTGATTGTGGTGGGTACGTGGTCCGCTGGGCGCCACCTTGTTGGTGGTCCGGTTCCCGCCTGGATACCGACCATGGCGGTCTTTAGTTTTTCCATGTTGTTGTACCACTTCGCGGTGGTGGGCCTTAATTTAAGGCCGGTTTTTGGTCTTAGTGGTTCGGTGGGTAGCGCCTTGAAATTCGGAGTGGGCAGCTACCTCCTCTACGGGGCAGTGGCCTTTCTGGCCTGTTTCCGGGGTATCGCGTTGCGGACTCAGTTCACCCACTTCGCTTCAGCCACGGAGCAACTCTTCCTCTACGGATCAGTTTCCATGATTCTTTTCGCGGCCCTTTACTTCTTGGTACCGCAACTCCTTGGTCGTGGATGGTCGTCGCCCGCCCTGATGTCGGGCCATCTGGCCGGTGCTACGATCGGGGTAGTTTTGTCGGTGGTGGCCTTGGGATGGGCCGGTATTTCTCAAGGTGCCGTGATGCTCGAACCCAAGACGGGTTTCGGCGAAATAGCCTCAGGTGTCCGCCCCTACCTTTTGGTAAACACGGGCGCGCAGCTTGTACTCCTCGCCTCCAATCTGCTTTTGGCGGTAAACTTTTTGCGTTCGCTTTGCTCCTGCTGCCAAGGCTCGGGGGTTTCCACCGCGCTTTCGGAGGGTTCCGCATCATGAAAAACGGGCCGCTTTTCTTGTTCGGCCTCTTGGTTTCGGCGGTGATCGCCTGGTCTGCCATCGTCCTTGGTGCGCACGGCCAACTAGGCGGCCTCACCCCTTGGTTCGACGATGGCGAGGGGAAATCCCATCCAGCTCGGCCCACCGGTCTGGCCGCTCGTGGGCAGTTGGTTTACGCGGATTTGGGCTGTGCCGCTTGCCACACCCAACAGGTGCGGCGTCCCGGATTCGGTTCCGACCAGGAGCGCGGCTGGGGGGACCGACAAAGCGTCGCCCGGGACTACATCTTCCAAGAACGCCCCCAGATTGGCTCTTCCCGGATTGGTCCGGATCTTGCCAACTTCGGGGCCCGCAAACCTCAGCCACCCTCCGCCGAAACTTTGCTAGCCTTGCTGCATTCGGGCTCCGATCGCCATCCCGCCTTCCCGTTCCTTTTTGAGACGAGAAAGATCGAGGGCGAGTCCTCCGCTAGGGCGCTGAAGCTCTCCGGGAAAGCTGCCCCAAGCGTCGGATACGAGGTGGTTCCCTCGGAGCGCGCTGTCACCTTGGTGGCTTACCTCCTCAATCTTAACTCCCCTTACGTGTATCCTGAGGCGAAGCCGCTCGTCCGCGCCGTGGCCAAGGAGGAGGGCAAGAAATGAGCTCTAACATGGACTCGAACCCGGGCCGCGGTGTGGCTGGCGCCAGCGATGACTCGCTGCAGGCGGAGCACGAGAAGCTGTTGGGCAAGCAGCCCGATGAAAAGGGTCACTATCGGCTCCTGCCGCTGAACCTGCTTTTCCTGCTGAGTGCGTTCATCATGTTTTCCGGGACTTACTTGGGGCGTTTCTCCGGATACTTTCATCCGAAGGTGTACAATGAGTACGGATTGCCGCCGAAGCCGGGCGCGGATAGCGCCGCCGCTGCGGTCGATCCCATCGCTCTGGGCAAGAATGTTTACGCCCAGGTTTGCGCCGCTTGCCATCAGCCGAACGGTGCTGGTCTGCCTCCCGCTTTTCCTCCTCTGGCCGGATCCGAATGGGTTTCGGGTTCCGAGGATCGGTTGATTCGCATTCTGCTCCACGGCCTGCAGGGTCCCATCAAGGTCAACGGCGTTGATTACGTGGGCGTCATGCCGGCTGTCGGACCGGGGTCCGGCTACAACCTCAACCCTGAGAAAGTTGCGGCGGCGCTCACTTACATCCGCAAGGAGTGGGCCGGCATCGACACGCCGGTTTCGGCGGCGAAAGTGGCGGAAATTCGTGGCAAGGACGGCACGCGTCAGCCGGTTACGGTGGCGGAGCTGGAAAAGCTTCCCTGACCGGTTCGCAGGTTGTCTGTCTCCAGGCCGCAGCTCGCCCGCTGCGGCCTTTCCTTTTCAGTCACCCAGGCGACGATCCTTCGAAAGGTAATTTCCAACATAGTCCGCCACCGCTTCAGCAAGGGGAGTGACCTTTTTCACGTAACCGCTTTCCCGGAGTCTTCCGATGTCGGCTTTGGTGAAGTATTGGTACTTCCCCCGCAGCGCTTCCGGCATCTCGATGAAGCTGATGTTTGGTTCACGCCCACGCGCCGCGAAGATCGCCCGTGCGAGTGTGAGCCATGTGTTCGCCTCGCCGCTGCCGAGGTTAAAAAGCCCACCCGCGCGGCAGCCCGCGGGATCGGATGCGAAATGCAGGGTCATCTCCACCGCATCCTTAACATAGAGAAAATCCCGCATCTGCTCTCCGTCCCTGAAGTCCGGCCGATGGCTGCGGAAGAGCTGCACCGTGCCGGTCGACTCGATCTGCCGATAGGCCTTGTTGACCAGCGAGCGCATCTCCCCCTTGTGATCCTCATTGGGACCGAAAACATTGAAGTACTTCACGCCGACGATGCGGCTCAGCCACCCTTCACGCTGCGCGTGCAGATCGAAAAGGTGCTTGGAGTAGCCGTACATGTTGAGAGGCCGCAGGCGCTGGAGGTCCTCGTTCCTATCGTCCATGCCGAGCGTCCCGTCCCCGTACGTGGCTGCCGAGGAGGCATAGATGAACCGGGTGTCCCGAGCCAGGGCCCACGCGGCCAGCTCCTTGGTCACTGTGTAATTGTTGTCCGCCAGGTAGGCCGCGTCCCGCTCGGTCGTTGCGGAACACGCCCCCAGATGGAAAACCGCGGAAAACCTGCCGAAGGCGTCCGGGTGGCGCTGTAATTCGCGGCGGAAAACATCCGCCTGGACGTAGTCGGCGAACCGCAACGGTACGAGGTTACGCCATTTTTCGTCGGAGCCTAGGAAGTCAGTGATGACGATTTCGTGGTGGCCGCGCTGGTTCAGCGCCCACACGAGGGCGCTGCCGATGAAGCCGGCGCCACCCGTGACCAGGATTCGTCCGTCGAGAGGATTCATGGCAGGCGCGCGTTCAGGGCTGGTACCAGGTTAGGCGCCGCGAGAGAGTTCTTCTGAGCGAGCGGTCGCCGCGAGAACGGTCTCCTTCATGACTCCCCGGAAATCGCGTGCCTTCATCCGCTGCAAGCCGGCGAAGGTCGTCCCGTTGGGTGAGGTCACCTGGTCACGGAGCGCTTCGGGCTCCTGACCGGTTCGGGCCAGCAACCGGGCGGATCCGAGCAAGGTTTCCCGGGCGAGTTTCCACGCGGTGTCGCGCGGCAGCCCCGCGGCTTCCCCCGCATCGCGCAAGGCCGCCGCGAACTCGAAAACGTAGGCTGGGCCGCTGCCGCTCAGCCCTGTCACGGCATCCAATTGTTCCTCCGGGGCCTCGAGATTTTGCCCCAGGGCGCCGAGCACCGATTCGATGGTGACACGATCGCCTGAATCCAAGGGGCGCAATGGGCTCCACACCGTGACTCCCGCCCCGATTTGCCCGGGAGTATTGGGCATCGCGCGCACGATGTTGCGGGCGGAAGGAAACACCTCGGCCAGCCGCGCTAGCCGGGTTCCCGCGAGGATGGATAGCACGAGTTTTCCTCGGCCGAGAGCGGTGAGCGACGGGTCTAGCCCCGCTAGCTGCTGTGGCTTGCAGGCCAGCACGACGGTGTCCGCCGGGCCCACGAGCTCAACCAGGCTGCTCGCCGCGCGCACGCCGGTGCGTGCGGCCAGCTGGGCCGCGGTGCCGTCACCGCCGTCGTTGCAGGCTAGCTCGGGAGGCGAACAAACTTTTTTTTCGAGCAGGCCCTCGACCATGGCCGAGGCCATGCGGCCAGCGCCGAGAAAGGAAATATGCGGCATGGGAATCTTTCTCCTGAGACGTCAGGATTTATCCCGCAGACGGCGGGCTTTGATCGTGTTGCTCATCAGCATCGCGACCGTCATCGGCCCCACGCCGCCGGGCACCGGGGTTATCCGCGAGCAAAGCGGCGCGACGGAGGCGAAGGCCACGTCACCCGTCAGTCGGTAGCCGGTTTTTCGCGTCGGGTCGGGCACACGGTTTATCCCAACATCGATTACCACGGCCCCGGGCTTGACCATTTCGGCGGTGACGAATTCCGGCCGGCCGATCGCGGCGATGAGCACGTCCGCGAGTCGGGTGATGGCGGGAAGATCCCGCGTGGCCGAATGACACACCGTGACGGTTCCATTGGCGCCCGCCCGCTTCTGCAGCGCGAGGAGCGCGACCGGTTTGCCCACAATCAACGAACGCCCCAGTACGACGACGTGCTTGCCCTTCAGGTCCACGCCGCTCCTCCGCAGCAGCTCCATGATGCCGGCCGGTGTGCAAGCGACGAACCCCGTCGGATCCTCCTGCGCCACCTTGCCCAGATTAACCGTATGGAACCCATCGACATCCTTCTCCGGCGAGACACGGCGGAAAACCGCCAGTTCATCCAGATGCGCGGGCAGGGGAGACTGCACGAGTATGCCGTCGACGGCCGGATCGGCGTTGAGCTGATCGATCAGCGCGAAGATCTCCTGTTGAGTGATGGAAACCGGCGGCAGGAAAACCCGTCCTTCAACTCCGATCTCGGCGGCGGTCTGTTCCTTTTTCCGTACGTAGGACACGGAGGCGGGATCATCCCCCACGCGCACCAGCGCCAGGCAAGGGCGGCGGCCCGCGATCGTGGCGACTTCAGCTTTCAGTTCCGCGATGATGTCGGCGGCGACCCGGTTCCCGTCGATGATATCCATGCCGTGATTACTTGAGATTGATCGACTCTATCCGGATCACGAGATCCCGCCCGTCAGCCGTTCCCGCGGCCGTGCCGAAGACCACCACGTTGAGGTTAAGATATTTCTCCACCTGCTCGGGTTGGAGAAGACGCGAGATATCCACGTAGGCGTAGCGGCGCCCGGCCTCGTCATTGAGCGCATGGTCAAAGGGCCGACGCGGAGTGAAGGGACGGCGCGTGGAGACGAGGCGCCCGAAGTACTGCCGGGGCAAACCGCTGGCTCCTCCTTCTCCCAAGCTGACAGAAGGCGCCGGTTGGCCGGCGGAGGTGACTCCGTAAATCCCCGGTGTGACGGGTGGTGGCGCGGCGGGAGCCGGGGAGGAGGGGGTGGCCGTTGACGCCGTGGCCGGGGCGCCGATGAAGGCGTAGCCGATGATCTTTCTATCCAAGCTGATCTGGGTCCACTTCCCGCGAATGCCCGTGATGGTCGTTCGGTCCGCATCCTCGGCGAGGGTCAGCACAGCGGCATCAGCCTTCGGAGCCAGACGGATTGGCGCCCCAGGTTTCACGTCGAGACTCTTGGCGAGATCCTTGTTTTCGACGAAGCCCTCGAAGGGCCCTCGGAGCTCCACCGCAATCCAACCCGAGGGCAAAGGGGTAGTTACCCCCGCAGCGGGGACGGGTTCCGATCCCGCCTTGAGGTAGGAGATGGCGGGCAAGGAGGCATCCGGTTTCGCGTGCACCGCCGTGGTAGACGTGAGAGGGCTGCCCTGCGCGATTGAAAGGGCGACGGAGAGCGGAACCAGGAGGTTGGTTATGCTAGTCTTCATTTAGTTTATCGGCGGACGCGGTCTCTGCACCTGAGGTCAGGGCGCAAACCTCGTGGCGGGCGCGCGGCGTCCTCGGGTTCAGGAACAACGCCGAAATGTCCTTGGTGGACAGCACCTTGCCCGCCCGCAACGGGATTCCCTTCAGCTGGAGCGCGCCGATCTGGTAGCGCCTCAGCCTTTTGACCTCGTGCCCCAGCCGCTGGAACAACAGCCGTATTTCCCGCTTCCTGCCGTGGTGCATGTGGACATCGAGATCAGTCGACTCGCCTCCAGCGTCCGCGTTGATCAAGGCCGCCCGCTCCACTTTCAACCGCTCACCCTCGATCACCACGCCGCGGACCAACTGCCCCAGCCGGCCTGCGGGGAAAGGCGCTTTCAGGACGACGTGATATCGCTTCACGACGACGTTTGAGGGGTGCATGAGGCGATGGGCGAGATCGCCGTCGGTGGTGAGGATCACGAGACCCTCGCTATCCAGATCGAGGCGACCCGCGCAAAAAAAACGGAAGCGCGAGAACTCCCGCGGCAGCAGGTCGAAGACGGTGGCCGCGTGGTGGGGATCCTCGTTCGAGCAAACTAGTCCTCGCGGCTTGTGAACCGCGACGGTGATTTTCGGCTGGGTCGTGCCGCGCACGGACTTCCCCGACACCGTTACCTTATCGAGGCCGGAAACCACCTTCTGCCCGGCGACGGCCGGTTTGCCGTTCACCCAGACCTCGCCTTGTGCCACAAGCGCCTCGGCTCCTCGGCGCGAGCAAACGCCCGCGTCAGCGAGAAATTTTTGAATGCGCACGGCTTCGCTCGGGTTCACCACCCCAATGCGCGGCAATTCGCGGACCGCTGCAAGCCTTCCGCTGGATCGGAACGCACCCTTGCCCTCGCCGGTCGATCCGCTCTTCTTGGCGGGTTTCCGAACCATGCTCACTTTCAACCATCGCACCGCTCTCGTCACAGGCGCCGGCCGCGGCATCGGCAAGGCCATCGCCGAGGTGCTCGCCCGCCACGGAGTCACCGTCATTTGCGTGTCCAAGTCGGCCGATTCCTGCGGCGCCGTGGCGGCCGCGATCACGGCGGCGGGCGGCCGGGCGAAGGCCTTGGCTGTGGATGTGGCGGATGGCGCGGCGATTGCCGCCGCGGCCGACTCCCTCCTCAAGGAGTTTCCCGCCATCGACATTCTGGTTAACAACGCCGGCATCACGCGCGACGGGCTGCTTTTCCGTATGAGTGACGCCGACTGGAACGACGTCATCAGCACCAATCTGACCAGCTGTTTTCATTGGACCAAACTACTGGCCCGGCCCATGACCCGCGCCCGCTGGGGCCGGATCGTCAATATCACTTCGGTGAGCGGCGTCATGGGTAACGCCGGGCAGGCCAACTACTCGGCCGCCAAGGCGGGCATGATCGGTCTGACTAAGACCCTGGCTCGAGAGTTCTCCGCGCGTAGCGTCACCGTCAACGCCGTGGCGCCCGGATTCATCAAGACCGACATGACGAACGAGTTCGTGAACAATCCCGAGGCTTCCGCGCGCATCCTCGAGGCCGTGCCGCTCAAGCGTTTTGGTGAGTCGGCGGATGTCGCCAATCTTGCCGCTTACCTTTGCTCCGAGGAGGCCGGCTACATAACCGGACAGGTTTTTAACGTTGACGGTGGAATGGCCATGTGAAGCCTCCGCGTCTGCCGGTTTCGTCCTCTATTTTCGTACAATGGCCGATCAAAAAACCATCGAACAGCGGGTGAAGGAAATCATCGTGAATCAGCTCAACGTCAACGAGGAGCAGATCACGCCGACCGCTTCCTTCCTCGATGACCTTGGCGCTGATTCCCTCGACACGGTCGAGTTGATCATGGCTTTCGAGGAGGAGTTCAAAGACGAGATCAAGGGCGAGATCCCCGAGTCCGACGCTGAAAAGCTGCAAACGGTCGGTCAGGTGATCGACTATATCAAGGCCAAGGCCGGGCAGGCCTGATCCGGTTGGTTCCTGCGGGCGTTCCGCCGATTTCCCCAAGGGGAAAGTCTCCGGCGGGACGCCTTTTTGTTT
>CAIUOU010000174.1 GCA_903900845.1 uncultured Opitutia bacterium | reverse complement strand
GGGCGATAGGGAAGGGCGGCGAGTGCGGCCAATAGCCAGGTGAAGTCAGCGAACAACCGGCTCCGTTCGTTACTCCAGCGGCGTCAGCTCGATGTGGCGGTACCAGATTTCGGCGCCCTCGGTCTGGAAGAAGATCTTCCCTTTCGTGACGCTCAGGCCCCAGGCACGGTTCACGAGCTGCCCGTTGACGAAGTATTCCAAAGTGTCGCCCCGGCAGACGATTTCGCAGCGGGTCCATTGGCCGAGCGGCGACTCGACATCCTGCGGTCCACGGACACCGAGGGTGTCGGTCCACTTGGGATCGCGCCCCCACCAGTTGTGCCGGCCGCCGTCCTTGTAGGAGATCTTTTCCCCGCCGGCCTTGTAGTACTTCTGCTTGCCGTCGATCACGCCCTCGCTCGTCAGCAGGAGGGTGGCGGGCTGGCCGGCGTCGTCCTTCCGGGTGGCATTGACGACGAGGATGTCGCCGGTGCCGCCTTCGATGATCTGGAATTCGTACGAGGTCATCCACGGGCCCTTTTCGTTGGGCCCGATGCAGTGGAGCAGGACGCCGGAATCGCGCGACTTGTCCCGGCGGTTGCCGTAGGTGGGCCCGCCCCACTTGTAGTCGAAGGTTAGCCGATAGTGGGAATAGGCCTGTTTCGTGATGATCCCGCCGTAGTAGGCGGTGTCGCCGGCCCCGCCGGAGACGCGCAGCTGGCCGTCGACGACGGTGAAGATGCCGGGATTTTCATGCTGGGTCTGCACGGTGTAGGTGTACCAGCCGTCGAGATCCCGGCCGTTGAAGAGCTTGATTGACCGGGGGCTGGCCGCGGCGCCGAGGGCGCCGGCCAAGCCGGTCGCCAGGAGAAGGAAACGGAGGTGCTTCATGGGAGAGGGAAGGGAAATTCGGAGGGGACGGGCTGACAAGGCCTAGCGAAAATCGAAGTCGTTCGGCTGCTGCCACTGAATCCGGGCGGCGAATACGCTATTGTCGGCTCCGCGCGGATTATCGACCGGAATGATCAGTTGCGGGCTGAAGGTCTGCATCCACTCCGCCACGGTCACCCAAGTTTCGTCGGCGCTCACCTCGGTCACGCCGAAATTTCCCAGACGCGCGCCGCGGTCGGGCACGAGGATGCGCTCGGTGGAGCGCCGGACGACGAGTTTCTCCGGGTCGATCTGCCCCATGAACAAGGGCGCGCGGTGCCGAATGACATGATCGTTGCTCGCGCCGCGGCGGGTATAGACGAGGAAGAGGCCGTCGCGGTGGGTGACCCAGTGCTGCTGGGTGTTGTAGTTGCCGAGATCGGTGCCGTCGTCCCAGCGCCAGAGTCGCGGGGCGTCGAAGTTGAGACCGTCGGAACTGGTGGCCACGTAACCGGCCGTGTCATTGCGCAGCGTCAGGTAGAACTTTCCGCCAAACCGGGCGAGTGACGGCTCCACGAGTCCGCGTCCGCCCTTCACGGCGATTTCGGCGCCCCTCTCGAGCACCGTCAGCGTGGTGCCGTCGAAGCCGCAGCGGAGGACGCGCGAGCGGTTGTCGGCTTCGCCCTTCCGCTTGCCGTACACCGGCAGCAGGATTTCCCCGTTGGGCAGGTCGACGCGCTGCACCGATCCGGCGCCGGAATTGAAGGAGGCGGGGTCGTCTGCCGGAAGGTCGAGCGTCCGCCACGGGGTCCAGGTGCGCTGGATTGGGTCGTACACCGAGTAGACCGTCTGGCGCGAGAGCGTGCCGTCGACGCGATTCTTGGTGTAGCGGACGGTGTGGCCGATGCCGAGGAGCTTGCCGCTCTTCGCATGCCACTTGGGCCAGAAGTCGCTGGCGGCGACGACGACGCCGTTGGGCTCGTTGCGCCGGCCGAGTGTGTCGGTGTGTTCGTAGGGGCCCATCCAGGCGCGGCCGAGGTCATTCGAGCGCATCTCGGTCAGCGCGAAGAAGACGTCGCTGCCCTTGAGCCAGAGTTTCTGCATCGTGAGCACGAAGGCGGGCGAGCGGTTGTCGCCGCGGGGGACGATGCCGGCGCGGGGATGCACCCAGCAGTAATTGCCGTCGTAGCCGCGCGTCACTGTGTCGAGCAGCACCTTGTACTGCACCACGCCGGTCTCGATGGGAGCACGGTCGGCGGCCAGCGCGGCGGAGCCGAAGAGGAGGGCGGAGGCGAGGAGGAGGGAAACCGGACGGGGCAGTGGGAGCATAAGAGAATCAGGGAAACCGGCCTGGGCGTGAAGACCGCGGCGAACGCGCGGCGGGCTAGAAATCCCCTTTCACGCCGAGCGTGAAGAGCGAGCCGGTGTACTGGAAGTAATCAAGTTGGGTGTAGTCCGGGACGCCCGGACCGCGGGTGCCGGTGCGTTTCACCGAGTGGGTCAGATTGCGGATGCTGGCGTAGACGGCGAATCCCTTCGCAAAGCGGTACTCGCCCGACAGGTCGATTCTCGTCTGCGGCGCGGTGTACGTGTAGCTGCCGGCCGGCACCACGGCGCTGGGGGCCACCGGGCTGCCGCGCACCCACTTGTTCTGCACCACGTTGATCTTTCCGATGAATCGCGCCCGGGCGTAACTGGCACCCCAGCTGAGGTCGCGGGGCGAGAAGTTGGCGAAGTCGTCGGCGTTGGGGCCGCTTAGCGCCAGGCTCGTGACATTGCCATAGAGCTGGATTCCCCGACCCCAGCCGGGGAAGAACGCCACCAGGGATTGCCGGTAGGCAATCTCGACCCCGTCAATCGTAGCCCGGCCGAAGTTGCGCTTCGTCAGCACGTCGTAGGCCAGGTAGTCTTCGGTCAGGCCGAACTCCGCGAGCAGTTCAGGTGTCGCCGGGGAGCGGACCGTGCCGAAGAAATTGGTGATTTCCTTGCGAAACAGGCTGACGGAGGCGGTCCCGCCCTTCACCTCGTACGACTCGAGCGAAAGATCGTAGTTGTTCGCGGTCCAGGGACTGAGCCCGGCGTTTATCGCGGTGATGGTCCGC
>CAIUOU010000173.1 GCA_903900845.1 uncultured Opitutia bacterium | reverse complement strand
GGGCCGTACCACTACGGGATGGAATCGGCGGTGCGCTCGGGCAAGGAGGTGGCGAACCGTCTCTTGGCGTTGCGCGGGCGGCCGGAGCACCCAGTACTGCGTCCGCGGTATCTGCCGTTCGTCCGCGCCTGAGCGGGGACGGACGGGGGCCTACCTCCAACGTACGGCTTGCGGCCGAGGTGACTCAGGCGCCGGGTGGGACCACTCGGCGCAAGGTGTAGGTCTCCGCGTCGGTGAGATCCGTGGCCCGCAGATTGGTCCAGGGATCCCACGGTGCAGCGAGGAGCCGGCCGTTGATCCCATCGCTGCGCGGCGAGAGCAGCCATTCGACGCAGTCCAGCGCGCGAGCGAGCGGGGCCAGATCGCCGGCGCGCTGGCGCTGCGCGGCGGCGTATTCCGCTTCTCCCGCCACCGCGGGGCCGAGGGCTAGCACTTCCTCCGTCAAGCGGGTGTGGATCGCGCCGGGGGCGAGGGCGTTGATGTCGAGTGGCCGGCCCTGCTCCTCCGTGGCGATTGTTTCGACGAGCCGCACGACGGCGGTCTTCGCGGCGCCGTAGGCAGAGAAATTCGGCCGCGGCTTGGCTGCACCTCCGCCGGAGAAGCAGACGACCTTGGCACGCCGGGTCGCGCGCTCGAGGAGGGGAGCGCAGGCTCGCAGCGCGAAGTAGGTGCCGTCGAGGTTCGCGCGCACGGTCGCGCTCCAGCGTGCGGGATCGGCGGCGAGCGCGCGGCCGATTTCCCCCTGGATGCCAGCGCACGTGACGAGCGCATCGAGGCCGCCCCAAGCGGTCGCGATCTCCTCGGAAGCTGCGCGCACCGCGGGCCAGTCGGCGACGTCGGCCTGAGTAGCGCGGAAGGTGGGTCGGGCCGCAGCGAGCGCGGTTTGGTCGGAGCGCGCCCAGCCCCATACCGCGTGGCCGGCGTCGAGCAGCCGGAGGGCGAGGGCCCGGCCGATGCCGGTGCTGGAGCCGGTGACCAGGACGCGCATCGGGTTCGGCCGGTCAGTGCCGGCTCGCGTAGACCCAGCGATTGGCCTCCAGCCAGCGCAAGGTGCGGACGACCCCCTGCTCGATGGTGAGGCGCGGTTTCCAGCCGGTGGCCTGGATGCGGCGGGTATCGAGGAAGATGAAAGGGTTGTCGCCGATCCAGCCGCGGTCGCCGCCGGTGAAGTCGAGCCGGGGCTTGAGGTCGAGCGCCCCGCAGATGAAGCGGATGCTGTCCTTCACCTGGACGAACTCCGGCGTGCCGAGATTGTAGATCTGCGTGCGGTGGCGGGCGCCGCGGGCCGTGCCGAGGCGGGCGACGTGGAGGATGGCGTCGACGCAGTCCTGGACGTAGAGGTAGCTCGTGCGCTGGGAACCGTCGCCGAGCACGCGCAGGTGGTCGGGGTGGGCGAGCAGCTGCTGGTAGAAGTCGAAGACGTGCCCGTGCGTGTAGCGCTCGCCGAGGATGGAGACGAAGCGGAAGAGGTAGGCCTCGTCGAGCTGGCCGCCCTCGGCGTAGGCGGCGATCAGGCCCTCGCCGGCGGCCTTGGAGGCGCCGTAGAGCGAGGTTTGGACGGGGAAGGCGTCGTCCTCGGGCGTGGGGCGGTCGGGCGTGACGAGGGCCTCGCCGTAAACCGAGCCGGTGGACGAGAAGGCGACGCGGCGCACGCCGTTGGCGCGCATCGCCTCCAGCACGTTGAACGTCGCGATCGTGTTCTGGTGGAGATCTTTCTCCGGGTGCGACCAGCCGTCCTTGATGTCCGCGTTGGCGGCGAGGTGGAACACGAAGTCCACGCCGGCCATCGCGGCGCGGAGGGCGGGGAGGTCGAGGTTGTCGCCCTCGACGAGTTTGAACCCGGGGTGCGCCGTCGCGCCCTCGAGGAAGCGGCGCTGGCCGGTCGAGAGGTTATCCCAGCCGGTGACCCGGACCCCGTCGGCCAGGAGGCGGTCGACGAGGGTGGAGCCGATGAAGCCAGCGGCGCCGGTGACGAAGGCGTGCCGGAGGGCCGGGGGCTGGGGGGCTGCGCTCACTTCAGGAGCATGTCCTTCACCGTCTTGCCCGCGGGGATCATCGGCAACACGTGCTCGGTGTACGGGACGATGATGTCGAGGACGTACGGACCGTCGTGGTCCAGCATTTCCTGAATGGCGGCGCGGAGCTCGCTCTTCTTGATCACCCGGCGGCCTTTGACCCCGAAGCCTTCGGCGATCTTGACGAAGTCCGGGTAGAGGGCGGTGGGGTTGTCGGGGCTGCCGACGTTAGACTCGTCGCCGAGCACCGTGTTACCGCGAACGCTGCCGTAGAAGCGGTCTTCCCATTGGACGACCATCCCGAGGTGCTGGTTGTTGAGGATCATCGCCTTGGCCGCGATGCCCTCAATCTTGCAGGTGGCCAGTTCCTGCACGTTCATCACGAACGAGCCATCGCCGTCGATGTCGATCACCTGCTTGTCGGGGCAGGCGACCTTGGCGCCCATCGCGGCCGGGTAGCCGAAGCCCATCGCGCCGAGGCCGAGGGAGCTGAGGTAGCGGCGGGGCTCGTTGAAGCGGTAGAACTGCGCGGCCCACATCTGGTGCTGGCCGACGCCGGTGGTGATGATGGCGTCGCCCTTGGTGAGCTCGTACAGGACTTGGACGGCCTCCTGGGGGACGATGTGGCGGCTCTCCTCGTAGGCGAAGGGGTGGTCGCGCTTCCACTTCCCGACCTGCGTGTGCCACGCGACGGTGTCGGGCGGGTTGAAGCGGGCGGCGGTGGCGAGCTCGACGAGGCGGCCGAGGGCGTGCTTCACGTCGCTGACCACTGCGAGGTGGGCGCGCTTGTTCTTGTTGTGCTCCGAGGCGTCGATGTCGATGTGGACGATCTTCGCCTGCGCGGCGAAGTGCCGGGTGTCACCGGTGATCCGGTCATCGAACCGGGCGCCGACGCAGAGCAGCAGGTCGCACTGATCGACCGCCCAGTTGCCGTAGGCGGCGCCGTGCATCCCGAACCATTGCAGCGAGAGGGGATGCGACTCGGGGAAGCCGCCGAGGCCCATCAGGGTGGTCGCGACCTGAATATTGGTCTTCTCGGCGAAGGCCTTCAGCTCGACGTGGGCCTCCGCGGAGATGATGCCGCCGCCGGCGTAGAGGATCGGCCGCTTCGCCTCGGCGATGAGCGCGAGGACCTGCTGCAGGGTTGCGTCGTTGGCGCGGGGCGTCGCGTTGGCGTAGGGGCTGCGGAACTCCACCGCCGGCGGGAACACTGGCTGGAACTTCGCCTGCTGGATGTCCTTCGGGATGTCGATGATGACGGGACCCGGGCGGCCGCTGCGGGCGAGGTGAAAGGCCTCTTTAAAGATCCGCGGAAGGTCGTGGACGTCGAGCACTAGGTAGGAGTGCTTCACGATCGGGAGCGTCATCCCGTAGAAGTCCGTCTCCTGGAACGCCATCTTGCCGATGTATTTCGAATACACCTGGCCGGTGATCGCGATCAGCGGGATCGAGTCCATGAACGCGTCGGCGATGGCGGACACGAGGTTGGTGGCGCCCGGGCCGGAGGTGGCCATGCAGACGCCGACCTTGCCGGTGGCGCGCGCGTAGCCCTCGGCGGCGAAGGAACCGCCCTGCTCGTGGCGGGGCAAGATCACGCGGATCTTGTCCGTGCGGGCGAGCGACTGGTGGAGCTCCTGGGAGGCGCCGCCCGGGTAGGCGAAGATCGCGTCGACCCCCTCGCGGACCAGGCACTCGACGACGCAGTCAGAACCCTTCATTTCGCGGCCGACTTCGGCTTGGGGAAACGCGGCGGGGGAGGTGTGTTCTTTTTTCATGGCGGGAGCTGGTCCGGATCGAAACGGCGAGGAGAAAGGCCTTGCCGGAAGGAGGCAAGCCCGCGGAACGCCCGCCGCCCGTGCCGGGCCGGCCGGCTCAGCGGTACTCCCGCCGCAGGTTACTCGGCAGCAGGCCGAGTTCCTCGCGGTACTTCGCGACCGTCCGCCGGGCGATGGTGATACCCCGCTCCTGCAGCTTGCCCACCAGATCCTGGTCGCTGAGGGGGCTGGAAACGTCCTCCACGTTGATCAGGTCGGCGATCATCTCCTTGACGCTGGTGTTGGACACCGCCGCGCCGCTCTCCGCCTGGTAGCCAGGGGTGAAGAAGTACTTCAGCTCGAACACGCCGTGCGGGGTCTGGGCGTACTTGTTGGCGATCGCGCGGCTTACGGTGGTCTCGTGCACGCCCACGACGGCCGCGACTTGGGTCATCGTCAGCGGCTTCAGCGCGGAGACGCCACGCTCGAAGAAATCACGCTGCACGTTGATGATCTCGCGCGTGATGCGCTCGATGGTGCGCTGGCGCTGCTCGATGGAGTCGATGAGGAATTTGCCGGAGCGGATCCGCTCGCGGAGGTACTCGCGCTCGTCCTTGGAGAGAGTACCGCGCGCGATCATCTCCCGGTACGCGCCCGAGATGCGCAGGCGCGGAATGTAGTCGCTGTTGAGCACGATCTTCCAGTCTTCGCCGTCGCGCTCGATGATCACGTCAGGCACGACCGCGCGGTTGCTGTCGTCCGCGAAGCGCCGGCCTGGCGCGGGGTCCAGC
>CAIUOU010000172.1 GCA_903900845.1 uncultured Opitutia bacterium | reverse complement strand
GGCTGGTTTGGTTCAGGCCGCGACGAACTGGGCCGCGGCGATCTCGAGGATTTCTTGGGTGATGGCGGCCTGGCGCGCCTTGTTGTATTCTAGAGTGAGGTCGCCAAGAAGCTTCGTGGCGTTGTCCTTGGCGGTCTTCATTGCGACCATGCGGGCGCTGTGCTCCGAAGCCTTGGCATCGAGGACCTGCTGGTGGATCTCGCGGTTGATATAGAGAGGGAGCAGCGCGGAGAGGACCGTCGCGGGGTCTGGCTCGAACAGCATCTGCTGCTCGGTCCCGTTGGAAGTGCGGGCGCCCGCGCCGGCGTCCGATTGCAGGTCGGCGATGACGTCGCGCACGCTGGTGAGCGGGAGCAGCGGCATGAGCGTGGGCACCTGCACGAGGGTGTTGCGGAACCTCGGCCAGAGGATCTCGACGGTGTCCACGACTCCCTCGAGGTACTGCTTCACCATGAACTCGGCCACGACCTTCACCTCGGCGAAGGGGACCTTGTCGCTCACGGAAAAGTCGGCGAGCAGGTCGCGGCGCGTGCGCGCGATGAACTGGGCACCCTTGCGACCGACGACCACGTACTTGGCGGGATCTCGGATCTCGGTGACGAGCTTGAAGAGGTTGGCGTTGAGGGGACCGGCCAGGCCCTTGTCGGTGGTGACCAGGATCACGCCCCGCGTGCGCACCTCGCGGCGGATGAGGAAGGGATGCTGCGTCTCCTCCACCCGGTCGGCGATGGCGGCGAGCATTCGCGCCATGAGCTCGGCGTAGGGCCGGCCCGCGAGGGCGGCCTGCTGCGCCTTCTTCATCTTCGACGCGGCGACCAACTCCATCGCCTTGGTGATCTGGCGGGTGTTCTTGACCGACTTGATGCGCCGGCGGATGTCGCGGGTCGAGGCCATGATAGGCTATAGTATCAACGGTGCGGTTACGGCACCCGGTCAGGCGGCGAAGGTGGGTTTCCACTCCTCGCAGGCAGCCTGGAGCTTGGCCTCGAGATCCTTGTCCAGGGCGGCCTTGGTGCGGATCTCGGTGAGCAGCGCGTCCTTGCGGGTGGTGAAGAAATCCTTGAGCGAGGTGGCGGCGGCCACGACCTTCTTGACGTCGACCGGGTCGAAGAACCCGCGCTGCATCGCGAAGAGGACGGAGACCTGCAACTCGATCGGCAGCGGGTTGAACGCGGGCTGTTTGAAGAGCTCCACGATGCGCGAGCCGCGGTCGAGCTGCGCCTTGGTCTTGGCGTCGAGGTCGGAGCCGAATTGAGCGAAGGCCGCGAGTTCGCGGAACTGCGCGAGTTCGCCCTTCAGTTTTCCGCCGACCTGCTTGGTGGCCTTGATCTGCGCGGCGGATCCCACGCGCGACACGGAAAGACCGACGGAAACCGCGGGGCGGATACCCTGGTTGAACAGGTCGGTCTCAAGGAAGATCTGTCCGTCGGTGATGGAGATGACGTTGGTCGGGATGTAGGCCGAGACGTCGCCGGCGAGGGTCTCGATGATCGGGAGCGCCGTGAGTGAACCCTTGCCATCAAGGCGGGCCGAACGCTCCAGGAGGCGCGAGTGCAGGTAGAACACGTCTCCCGGGTAGGCCTCGCGACCGGAGGGCCGTTTCAGGATGAGGGAGATCTGGCGGTAGGCGACAGCGTGCTTCGAGAGGTCGTCGTAAACGATCAGGGCATCCATCCCGTTTTCCATGAACCACTCGCCCATGGCCGCGCCGGAGTACGGGGCGAGGTACTGATTGGCGGGGTTGTCGGCCGCGGGGGCCGCGACAATGATGGTGTATTCGAGCGCGCCCGCGGCCTCAAGGGCGGCCAGGGTGCGGACGATGTTGGAGTTCTTCTGCCCGACGGCGACGTAGATGGAATAGACCGGGCGGAACTTCGGATCACCGCTCGCAAGGCCGACCTTGTTGATCTTTGCCTGGTTGATGATGGTGTCGATCGCGATGGTGGTCTTGCCGGTGCCGCGGTCGCCGATGATCAGTTCGCGTTGGCCGCGGCCGATCGGGATCATGGAGTCGATCGCCATGATACCGGTGAAAAGCGGCTGGGAGACGGACTTCCGGACGATGATCCCGGGGGCGATCTTCTCGACGGGGAAAAACTCCTTGGCCGCGACCGGACCCTTTCCGTCGACGGGATTGCCGAGGGCGTCGACCGTGCGGCCGAGGAGGGCCTTGCCGACCGGCACCGAGAGGAGACGGCCGGTGGTCTGGACCTCGTCGCCCTCCTTCAGTTTGGAGATATCGCCGAGGATGACGCAGCCGACCTCGTCCTCCTCGAGATTGAGCGCGATGCCGATCGCGCCTCCCGGGAACTGGACCATCTCGTTGTACATGACCTCGGAGAGACCTTCGATCTTCGCGACGCCATCGGCGACCGTGCGGATCATACCGGTGTTCTTCTTGACGCCCTTGCTGGAGAGCTTGGCGATCTGTTGTTCAATTTGTTCGAGGACGGAGCTCATCGGAAAGAAGGGGGTGGCGGTTTGAAAAGTCGGGGCTCAGACGGAGCGGGCGAGCTGCTCGAGCTGGCCGGCGACGGAGGATTCGTAGACGTCGTCACCGACGCGCACGCGCACGCCGGCGATCAGGGAGTCGTTGCGTCGGGCGGAGCCGGTGATGCGGCGGCCGTAGCGGCGTGTCATCGCGGCGGAGATCGCCTCGAGCACTCCCGCAGCGAGGGGACCCGCGTGGTCGACCACGGCGCGGCAGCGAGCGATCTCGGCGGCAATCAGGCGCTGGTAGGAACGGAGCACCGCGACGGGGTGGGCCGGGCGGTTCTTTTCGACATAGGCGAGCACACCGGCGACGCGCTCGGCCGAGACTTCACCGTCGACCACGCTCAGCCGGAAAAGCTGTCGGGCGAGCTGCTGGACCTGTTTCCGGGCGGATGCCATGGTGTGGTGCGGGTGTCGGTTGGAGCGAGGAGTCAGACGCCCGACAGTTCGCGGGCCGCGGCTTCATTGTAAGAGGCGCGGTCGGCGTCGGAAAGTTTACGCGCCAGCACGCGCTCGGTGGTGGCGATGACGAGGCGGGCCACCTCCGTGCGGGCGTCGGCGAGCATCTTGCGGTGCTCAAGCTCGATGGCTTGCTGGGCCTTCGCGAGGAGATCGGCGGCCTTGCCGGCGGCCTCCTGGGTCTGCCGGTCGAGGAATTCCTTCGCGCTGCGGCGGGCGTCCTCGACGAGGCGAGCGGCCTCCGTGTTGGCCTGGCGGACGATCGCGGCGCTCTCCTGTTGCGCGGCGGCGAGCTTGGCCTGCATCTCCTCGGCGTGGCGGATGCCGGCCTCGATCTTCCGGTTGCGCTCCTCCATCGTGGCCGTGACCGGCTTGATGCCGAACTTGTAGAGCACGGCGAGGACGACCAGGAAGCTGATCACCTGCATGATGATGTACTTCGTCTCGAGGCCGAAGGTCTCGGCGATGCCGGGCTGGGCGGCGGAGGCAAGGAGGAGAGGCAGCGTCATGGCAGGCGGGAAAAAGGGGTGGGCGGCGCGCGGTGCGCGCCGCCGGTATCCACAAGTCTATTACTTGGCGAGGAACAGCGCGAGGATGCCGAGACCTTCGGCGAGCGCCATGCCGATGATGGCCTGGACAAGGACCTTGCCCGAGGCGGCGGGATTGCGGCCGACGGCCTCCGCGGCCTTGTAGCCGATGATGCCGACGCCGATGGCGGCCCCGAGCAGGCCGAGCGCGCTCGTGATGTTACCCTGGATCTCAGCGAGTACCGTGATCATGTTCGTTTTTTCCTGTGTTTGGTTGGAGTTCCGCCGTGCGCGCGCGGAGGCACGCTCCCGGCGGTAAAGGTTCAGTGATGCGCCCCTCCGCCGTGGGCGTCATCATGGGCGTGGTCGCCTCCCTCGTGATTGCAGAGCAGGCCGATGTAGACGGCGGTGAGGAGGGTGAAGACAAGGGCCTGGATCACTCCGACCATCAGCTCCATGAAATAAAAAGCGAAGAAGAAGCTGGTTCCGTGGAGGAGGTTCTCACCACCGTACACGTTGCCGAAGAGGCGCACGGAAAGGGTGAAGGGCCGGATGGCGATGGAGAAGACCTCGATCAGGCCGACCACCAGAAACACCACGGAGAGCACCGGATAGAGCCAGCCAGGGGTTTCCCCCTTGTCGGCCTTGTTGCCGAAGAGATCCTTCAGGATGAGTTTCGGCCCGGCGAATTTGAACACGATGATGGCCCACGCGCCGAAGGAGATAAGGGCCAGAGCGATGGTTCCATTGAAGTCGGCGTTGTGCGGCCGCACCCAAGGGCGCGTCATCTGGAAATGGCCTTCAATCACTTGGCCCCAGCCCACGGTGCCGACGCCGGGAAACAGCCCCATCCAGTTATGAAAAAGGATGAAGACGAAAAACGTGACCAGCAGCGGGAAGGCAGCGGGGAAGGCTTGTTTCCCCACGATGGGTTCGAAGATCCCTCGCAGACCTTCGATCAGGGATTCAACCACCGCCTGTCCTTTGGAGGGGACGATCGACGGCTTGCCAATCAGCCAGAGCACGAAGGCGACGAGCAAGGCCGAGCCGGCCCATCCCGTGGCCATTGCGTTGGTGATCGCCCAGCCGTTGCCGAAATCAACCAGCTTGGAGGCACCGGGCGCCACGCCCTCCGCGGCGAGCGGCGAGACGCCTAGCGGCAAGAGAATGGAGGTGGAGACTTGGCGTGTGAACCGAGACATGCGCGCGATCAGCGGGAGGCGGTTGGTCAAAGGGAAAAAAAAGGTCTTCCGGTTCCGCTCCGTCAACCCCCGAAAGGCCGGAAGGGAGGTATTCGCGTTTCTGGCGTCGGCGCGTGTTGGTGCTAATGCAGGGTTCGCCTATCGGGACGCCGGCACTCCGAGTCTCGCCACCAGCGATTCATGCGAGGGTGCCCGTTGTTGGAAAACGGTCTCGTACTCGAAAATCCAAGGGTCCCCCACCCTCTCCCACTCGTGGTGAGCCGCCACGGTGGCATGGGCGTCGTCGAAGTATGGCCGGTAGTCGGTTCTGAAGTAGATCCGGCACCCTGGTTCGGCATGACGGGCCGCCAAGGAGAGAAAATCGGCCTGCAGGAGGCGATTCTTATGGTGACGCAGTTTTGGCCATGGGTCGGGAAACAGGATGATGAAGTTGGCGACGCGGACGGCGGGAGGGAGTTGCTCGAGGAAGAGCCGGGCCTCGGCTTGGATAAAATGGAGGTTTGGTAGGCCGGCGCGGTCCCGCTTGCGGCAGGCCCGGTCAATGCGGTCGGCGATGAGGTCGATACCGATGCAGGTAACGGTCGGGTTCGCGGTGGCGAAAGCGGTCAGGAAGTGTCCGTGGCCGGATCCGATCTCGCAATGGAAGCTCCCCCCGCCGTTCGGGAAAACGGTGGCGAGCTCAGCGGTGAGCCGTTGGCGACGTTCCTCGATCAACGCCGCGTAGCGTGGAGTGATCATCGGTTCCCACCCCCGCTGGCAGGGTAATCCTTTTGACCCTGCTGCTGCCCTCGCCGGCCTGCCTCGATCCAAACGAGCAAGATGCTAATATCAGCTGGGTTAACTCCGCTGATCCGACTCGCTTGACCGAGCGTCATAGGCCGCATTTGAGCAAGTTTTAACGCACCTTCATTTCTTAAGCCACTGATATTCAAATAGTTGATGACGTCCGGAATCCGGATTTTTTCGATCTCACCTAACTTGGCGATGTGGCGCTCCTCGCGCTCCAAGTAGCCGCGGTAGGCGACGCGGTAGAGAACATTCTCTCGAATAGAGACGTCGGCTGAGCGCAGGCCATCCGGTAGGGATGTCGTGAGGCGGTTGCGGCGAATTCCTTCTGCCCACGTCCCCTCTCCTGCCCCACTTCGCTCACGCTCCAAGCGCTCGACCCAGGATTCAATGGACGCCCGCTTTTCCGTAATGCGGCTCAACCGTGATTCCGATAGCAGGCCGTGCTGTTTCGCGTGATGGTGCAGCCTCAACTCGGCGCTGCCATGATTGAAGAGCAGCCGGTGTTCGGCGCGGCTGGTAAACATGCGGTAGGGCTCGCTGGTGCCCTTGGTGACGAGATCATCGATTAACACCCCGAGGTAGGCTTCCTGGCGCCCGATCAGGAGAGGCTCCACTCCCCTCACCTTGTTCACGGCATTAACCCCGGCCACGAGTCCTTGAGCGGCGGCCTCTTCGTACCCGGAGGTGCCGTTGATCTGCCCGGCCAGAAACAGCCCTTCCACCCGCTTGGACTCGAGCGATGGGAAAAGCTGCGTGGGCGGCGCGAAGTCGTATTCGACGGCATAGGCGGGCCGCAGCAAGACGGCGCTTTCGAGCCCCGGCACACTGCGGACCAGGCGCAGTTGGACGTCGAAAGGCAGACTTGTTGACAGTCCATTCACATAAAACTCGTTCGTCGAACGACCCTCGGGTTCGAGGAAAAGCAGGTGGCGCGGCTTGTCGGCAAAGCGGACGAATTTGTCTTCGATACTTGGGCAATACCTTGGTCCGACGCCCTCTATGTCACCGCTGTACATCGCCGAAAGATGCAGGTTTTTACGGACGATCTCCGCGGTCTCCGCCGTCGTGTAGGTCATCCAGCAGGAAACTTGTTCACAACCCGGCTTCCATCCCAGCCGAGTTTCGCCGGTGTGTTCCACGTGGAACAATTCCTCCGCGTCCCGCGTGTCGTGGAAAGCGAACAGCGTCGGCTCCGGATCGCCTTTCTGCTCCTGCATCGCCGCGAAGTTGATACTGCGGCCCAGCAGCCGGGGCGGCGTGCCGGTCTTAAGTCGCTGTAATTCGATCCCGGCTTCCGCGAGGCTCGCCGAGAGTGTCTTGGCGCTAAAGTCTCCCAAGCGGCCACCTTCGTTTTTGTTGGTGCCGATATGCATTAGGCCGCGCAGAAACGTCCCGGTCGTCACGACGACGGTGCGGCCGTGAAACTCCAGGTCTAGATTCGTGCGGCATCCGGTGACCCGGCCACCGCGATAAACCAGGCCGGTGACCGTGGCCTGGAACACCTGCAAATTCGGTTGGAGCTCCAGCGTGTGCTTTAGCCGGAACTGGTAGGCTTTTTTATCGCATTGGGCCCGCGGAGACTGGACGGCCGGGCCCTTGGATTCATTAAGTAGCCGGAACTGGATGCCCGTTACGTCCGTATTGACCGCCATTTCGCCCCCCAAGGCGTCGATTTCCCGGACCATCTGACCTTTGGCTTGCCCGCCGATCGCCGGGTTGCAGCTCATCTGGGCGATCGTATCGATATTACCCGTAAGAAGCAGGGTGGAGGCTCCCATCCGCGCAGCAGCCAAGGCTGCCTCGACTCCGGCGTGGCCGGCGCCGCAAACGATCACATCAAAGGGTTGTTCCAGATTGAGCTGCATGGGCTAATCTTCGTCCAAAGGGCAGGGGAGGGAATGGATGGCAATCGGAGTCTTAACGAGCCTGTGCCTATTTCCCGATGCAGAAGTTGGAAAAAAGCCGATCTAACATCCGTTCATTATCGATCCGACCGGTGATCTCCCCGATGAAGTCGAGGGCGGCGCGGAGATCGCTGGCGAGTAATTCGGCGGGCGCGGCAGTGGTGAGTTTCAGCTGCGCAGCCTTCAGCGCTTCCGCAGCCGCCTGTAGGGAGAGGGCATGGCGCGCGTTGATGGCGACTCGATCCGAAGGATCGTAAGCCATTTTATCACAAATATTTGTGATCTTCTCGAGCAACGCTTCCAGTCCCGCTCCCGTCAGCGCGGAAACCCTTCCCACCGGGATCTCAAGTGAAGAAAGGTGCGGAACCGCCGGGCTGGGAATGAGATCTATCTTGTTGATTACCAGCAGGGTATTTCTCGGGCTCATGCGATCGACCAGTTCGGCGGGGAGGGGAGGCGGAGCTGATTCGGTGGCGTCGGCGACCACGATGAACAAATCAGCCTCCAGGCCGCGTTCCAGGGTTTTGGCCATACCCAACCCCTCGAGCGGGCTGGGAGATTGGTTGAAGCCTGCGGTATCGATCAACCGAAGGCAGTGCGGCCCGATGATTACCCTTTCCTCGATGAAATCCCGCGTCGTGCCCGGCTCCGGGCTAACCAGGGCCCGTTCGTGACCCACCAACCGGTTAAGCAGGCTGCTTTTTCCTGCATTCGGGGCACCCAAGATGACCGTCCTGATGCCGTCGCGCAGGATTTCACCATAACGTCCGGTAGCCTCTAAGCGATTGATTTCCAATAAGATATAGTCTATTTTGTTAGAAATAGTTCGGGTGTCTTCCGGGGGGAGATCCTCATCCGGAAAGTCGATGTAGGCCTCGATTTGAGCCAAAGCATTCAGCAATTCCTCCGTGGCACCCTGCAGGCGTCGCCCAAGACCACCCCGCAATTGCTCATGCGCCGCCGCCAAAGCCCGGTCACCGCGAGCCCGGATCACGTCCATCACGGCCTCCGCCTGCGTGAGGTCCATCCGGCCGTTCAGAAACGCGCGTTGCGTGAACTCCCCGGGCTCCGCCAAGCGGCAGCCACGCCGGCGGAGATCCTCGAGGATCCGCCGGACGATGAACGGATTCCCGTGGCAGGAAATCTCCAGCGTATCCTCCCCGGTGTACGAACGCGGTCCCGCGAGGAAGGTGAGCACGACGTCGTCGATCTCCGTGCCCTCGGCCGACCGGTAGGCACGCCGCAGGGCGCGACGGGGCGGGGGAGGGGACCCCGACAGTTCCGCCGCGATCCTTGCCGTATCTTCACCACTGATACGAACCACCGCGAGCGCCGACTCGCCTGCGGGCGTGGCGGCCGCGCAGATCGTGGCGGCTGGGACGACGTTCATCTGGGCACGCTCCGCGGCCGCGCGGGCCGAGTCAACCGGCCGCGTCGCGGTTGCGCCCCGCCCGGATCGGAGTTCCGTGGCGTGATGCGTCCCGCCTTCCTGCACTGGTCCTTCCATGGTTCGCTGCGCGCCGCGCTCACCCTGATCGCCCTGGCCGCCCAGGGCGCCCAAACGGCCGCGCCGTTCCCCGACTGGGCCGCGCTGGAGGAGGAGACGATGCGGCATTTCCAAGCGCTGGTGCGGCTTGATACCAGCGACCCGCCCGGCCACGAGGCGTCGGCGGTGGACTATCTTCGTGGCGTGCTTGAGGCGGAAGGGATCCCCGTGAGGGTGTTCGCGCTCGAATCGCACCGGCCCAACCTCGTCGCACGGCTCCGTGGCAACGGAACCAAGCGACCGCTGCTCCTCATGGCCCACACGGACGTGGTGAACGTCGACCCGCGCAAATGGCGCCATCCGCCATTTGGCGCCGTGCGCGAAGGCGGGTGGATCTACGGACGCGGCACGATCGACGACAAGGACAACGTCGCCGCGGCGCTGATGACCATGCTCCTCCTCAAACGCGGAGGCGTACCGCTCGACCGCGATGTGATCTTCCTCGCCGAGGCCGGCGAGGAAGGTTCCGTGCGCCACGGCATCGAGTTCATGGTCCGCGAGCATTTCGCCGAAATCGACGCCGAGTTCTGCCTTGCCGAGGGCGGCAGTGTGTTGCGGCGCGGGGGGAAGCCGCAGTACGGCAGCGTGCAGACCACCGAGAAGATCCCCAACCGCATCAAGCTCGTCGCGCGTGGTGTCGCGGGCCACGGGTCCGTGCCTTTGCGCTCAAACGCGGTCGTGCATCTCGCAAAGGCGATCGCTCGCCTTTCGGAGTGGCGCACTCCGATGCGGCTCAACGAGACCACCCGCGCCTTCTTCGAGCGCCTGGCCGAGATCAGCCCGCCGGAGGATGCCGCGCGCTACCGTGCGGTGCTGCAGGGCGACGAGAGCGGCCGCGCGCAGGAGCATCTCGCTGAGAAGGAGCCGCGTCTGTACTCAACGCTGCGCACCTCGATTTCACCGACGATGATCAACGCCGGCTACCGCGTGAACGTCATCCCCTCTGAGGTGGACGCCACGCTCGATGTCCGCGCGCTGCCCGATGAGGACATGAACCGCTTCCTGGATGAGTTGCGGCGCGTGATCGACGACCCGGCGGTGACCGTGGAGCGCGCCGCCGGACACAGCCGGCCCGGGGCGCCGCCATCCAGCCTGCACACCGAGGCGTTCGAGGTGATCGAGGGAGCGATCCGTCGCGAATATGGCGTGGTGACACTTCCCACGATGAGCACGGGTGCCACGGACATGGCGTACCTGCGCGGAAAGGGCATCCAGTGCTTCGGCATCGGGCCGATGATCGACAGCGAGGACGCGCAGAAGGGCTACGGCGCGCACAGCGACCAGGAGCGCATCCTCGAGGAGGCGCTCCACCGTTTTGTGCGCTTCAACTGGGACGTCGTCACACGCCTCGCCGCGACCGGGGCGCGTTGAAGCCCTCCACCGGTATCTCGTAAAACGTGACGCAGGGTGAGGACGTTCCCCGCTCAATCGCGGGCGGCGGGGATGGACTCGGAGGCGCCGGGGTCGGGTGCGGCGCCCCGGAAAGGGTGGCCGGTCTCAACCCCGCGGTCGACCAGGCGGCTGCCGGGACGTAGCCGGAGGAAGGAAACCTCGGGCAGGCCGCCGTCGGCGCGCCGCGGCCGGGTGAGCTCGGCCTCCTCAAGGCTGAGGAAATCCCCCGCGACCGGAAACTCGGTGAGTTGCCAGGTGTTGCCGCGCACCTCGCAGGCCGCGGCGTCCAGTTGCGTCACCTCCGTGCCTCCCGCGAAACCCAGGTTATTGAGCAACCGATGTCCCCGGCCGGGGATCAGCGTGCGGTTGTCCCCTTCGCGGCCGAGCAGGTTGTAATTGGCGCGGTTCCGCGCGGCGCTGTTGTGGATGAAGTCGACGCCGCCGATGTGGTGATTGGCGTAGAAGCCGTTCGCCTTGTTGCGCACGGCGAGGGAACCGCGCACGACGTGGCGCGGAATCGGATTCGGCAGCCGCGCGACGGGAGTGCCCGCATGACCTCCCGCCTTGAATCCGTTGCCGTCGGCGAGCGGCGCGAAGCGCGGGGAGAAACCGTTGTAGAAGGCCCAGCAATCCTCGGCCACCGCGGCCTCGCCCGCGTTGATGAAATCGAAGCCGTCGTCGCTGTTGAACCACGCGCGGCAGCCGCGGAACACATTGCCGACGCTGCCGCGGGGCCCATGGAAGCCGAAGCCGTCGGTGTTGCCGCCGCGGCGATCGCCCGAGAAGTCGTCGTGATTCCGGTATGCGTCGCAGTTCAACACGAGGTTGTGCGAGCCGGTGCCGATCCAGAAGCCGATCGCCATGCCGTCATGCACGCTGAGCCGCTCATAGACGTTGTGGCTGCCCTGGTTGTCGAACCCGATGGACTGGGTGTGCCCCGTGATCGTCACCTGGACTCCGATCACCTCGAAGCCCTCGAGATGCAGCCAGGAGCCCGTGACGCGGAACGCATGCACGCGCCTTCCCGGAGGCCGCACGTCGGTGAAATCAAAGACCGGGGTCTCTCCGGGCGCGGCGCGGTAGCGGATCGGCCGGCCGGGTTCGCCGCTCCGATCGAGCAGCGTGACGTACGCAAAGATGCGTTCCTCGCGGGCGATCCGAGCCGGGCGCATGCGGTAAATTCCGCCGCGGATCACAACGGTGTCTCCGGGCGCGACCGCGCGTTGGGCGCGCTGGATCGACGCGAACGGCGCCGCCCGCGTGCCCGCGGCCTCGTCGTCGCCATCGGGGGCGACAAAGAATTCCGCGGCTCCCACGTGGCACGCGGCAAGGAACATCGCGGTGACGAGCGGGAAGTGAAGCGGTCTCACGGTTGACGGACTTACGCGGGATTCTCCGACCGAGCGACGGCGGGGTTTCAGGGAGGATTCTTCTCCGCGAGCACGCGGCGGCGGAGTTGTCCGCAGGCGGCGTCGATGTCGGGTCCGCGGGAACGCCGGAAGTGAGCGACCACGCCACGCGCCCGCAGCTGTTCGGCGAACGCCTCGGCATCGGCATCGCGCGCCGGTTCATAAGTGGTGCCGCTCAAGCCGGCCCCGGTCGGGTTATAGGTGAGCAGGTTCACATGCATGCGGCGCCCGGCGAGGAGGCCGGCCAGCAGCGCCGCCTGTGCGGGCGAGTCGTTCACTCCGCGCAGGAGACAGTACTGGATGATGACCGTGCGACCGCGCGCCGCCTGGAAGCGATCCGCGGCGGCGAGGACCTCCGCGACTGGAAATCTCCTGCCCGCCGGAATCAGGGCGGCCCGCGTGGCGTCGTCGGGCGCGTGGAGCGAGACCGCGAGGTGCAGGTTCAGCCCCGTGGCGGTCAGCGCGTCGATCCCGGGGACAATGCCGACGGTGGAGATCGTCACCTGCCGCCAACCGAGCCCGCCGATCCGGTTGTCGGCAATGCGTTCCACCGCGCCGAGGACGGCGTCGAGGTTCAGCATCGGTTCGCCCATGCCCATGAAGACCAGGGTACGCAGACGCCGGCCGGCGGTGGCGGCTTCACGACGGAGCGCGATGAACTGTTCGGTCATCTCCCCCGCGGTGAGATTGCGCTCGAAGCCGGTGCGGGTGGTCGCGCAGAAATCACAACCCATCGCGCATCCCACCTGAGAGGAAACGCAACCGGCGGCGCGCGCCGGATCGAAATCGGGCATGAGGACGCTTTCCACGGTGCGTCCGTCGGACAGCCGCAGCAGCAGCTTCACAGTGCCGTCGCCGGCGACGTGCCGCCGCGCCGGGGAGGCAGCGACGCCGGGGAATTCGGCGGCGATCCAATCCCGCAGTCCGGCGGGTTGACGACGAGGGCCGGCTTCGGCCGGCGCGTGCGCCCCGCCGGCATAAAACGCGCGCAGCAAGGGAGCCGCGTGCGAGCCCTTGAAGCCCCGGGCAACGAGCCGGTGCTCGAGCTCCACCAGCGAGACGTCGCTGAGCGACGAAACGATTGGCGTGGATGCGCGCGAGGAGCTCAGACGACGTCGGGGATCACATACGGGGCGCGCTGCGTCTCCTTCAGCAGGAAACGCGCGTGCTCAAGGGCGCCGGGGCGCGGCGTTCCGACGGAAGTGATGTTGTCGCCGGTGGCGTCGAGATCGAGCCAAGGGCCGAGCTGGAACGGCTGGCGCGCGAGGTCGATCCCGTGGACACCGAGGTGCGTCTGCAGTTCACGGTGGATGCCCTGCGCGGCGGGGAAGGCGCCCAGCGCGGCCTCGACCTGCGCCGGCGCGGCGGACTCGCCGACGCGGTACGAGATATTGCCGTAGTGGCAGAGCGAGGCGGAGAGGTGACCGGTCTCGACGGGGGCGGCGAGGTCCTGCTTCCGGCGTGAGCGCATCGCGTTGAGGAAATTCCGCACGTGCGTGCCGCCGCCGTCGCCCGGGAACTTCTTGATGACCTTGTTGTCCTTATCGAAGGCGGTCGCCCCGACGAGACCGGCGACGGTGCCGCCCTCGCAGTAGGCGATGACGCCGGTGCGGAGACCGCCCACTTGGTCGAGATACGACACGCCTGGTTTGGCGGGCAGTGCGCGGTGCTCGAAGATCAGGGGGATGCTCGGATAGTCGTAGACGGCGAGGTGCGTGTTGGGCGTCTCGGCGGCGTCGTCGATCCCGTAGCGGTTGCCGCAGCTCAAGATGCGCCGCGGCGCGAGGTCGTGCCGCGCGATGCGGAGCGCGATATCGAGCACGTGGACGCCGTTGTTGCCGAGCTCGCCGTTGCCGGTCTCCCAGCTCCAGTGCCAGTCATAGTGCATGCGGTTGCGTTCGATCGGACGCACCGGCGCCGGGCCGCAGAAATAGTCGTAGTTCACATCGGTCGGGTACCACGGGAGCCGGCGTCCTATCGACAGGCGCAGGTTGTAGACGATCGCGCGGATGTGGTGGATCTTGCCGAGCTCGCCGGCGTGGAGGTACTTGATCGCCTCGGCGAGGCCGGTCTCGGAGCGGTAGTGCGTGCCGACCTGTACCATGCGGCCGTACTTCGTCGCGGCCTCGATCATCTTCCGGCCCTCCCACACGGTGCGCGACATCGGCTTCTCGACGTAGACATCCTTGCCGGCCTGGCAGGCCCAGATGGTGAGCAGCGCGTGCCAGTGGTTGCAGGCGACGACCATGACGGCGTCGATGTCCTGGCGCGCGATGAGCTCGCGGGCGTCGGTGGTGAGGAAGGGTTTTCCCTTCGCTTCCGGGATTGATTTCGCGACCCTCGCGAGGACGGCGGGATCGAGGTCGCAGAGCCCCGCGACCCGGACGTCGGGCATCTGCAGCAGGGTCTTGAGGTGCCCCGAACCCTTGTTGAGACCGATGATGCCGATGCGGATGGCATCATTCGAACCGACGGGGGCGGCGTGCGCGGGTGCGATGGCGCGGGCGGCAAGGGTGGCGCCCGCGGCAAGTGAGGTGGTGCGAAGGAACGAGCGGCGGCTGAGGTCGGTTTTCATGGGGCGGGCGGCGTGAAAGTCCCGCCAATGAACGCCCGCGTTGCAGGACCGACAAGCTTTTCGACTCCGCTACTTTTCAGAGGGAAGAGCCAAGCCCGAGCCTAGCGAGGACCAGAGACCGGGCAGGAAGCTAAAGGGAGTGGGCGGAAGGAGGTTCCGACGATCCGAGGAAACCCGCCCTGGGCGGCTAAACACCCTCGGCCACCTCGCGCGTGTCTCTTAACGAAAGTCGGGCGGGCTTTTCCGGACGAAAGACATGTCGTGTAGCCGCGTCTGCCGCCGCGGACCATACCGTGTGCGCGACGGCCGGAGGTGGTCTACCCGACTCGCCGGGAACCCGCTGGCGGCTTCCCGCCTTCAGCCCTTCTTCGGGGTCTCGGCGTAGGCCTCCATGCCGAGGCAGGAGCACACGAGGTTCCGGTCGCCGTGGACGTTGTCTACCCGGCCGACGCTCGGCCAGAACTTGGCGGCGCGCGTGTGACGGTCGGGGAAGGCGGCCTGCTCCCGCGGATACGGGCGATCCCAGGTGTCGGCGCAGACGACCTTCGCGGTGTGCGGAGCGTGTTTGAGCGGGTTATTGGCGCGGTCGCTCGCGCCCTCGGCGACCGCCTGCATCTCGGCGTGGATCGAAATCATCGCGTCGCAGAAGCGGTCGAGCTCGGCCTTGGACTCGCTCTCGGTGGGCTCGATCATGAGCGTGCCCGGAACCGGAAACGACATGGTGGGCGCGTGGTAACCGTAGTCCATGAGGCGCTTGGCGGCGTCCTCGACCTCGAGCCCGTGTTTCTTCCAACCGCGCAGGTCGATGATGCACTCATGGGCGATGAGCCCGCTCTCGCCGCGGTAGAGCACGGGGAATCGGCCCTCGAGTCGCTTTGCGACGTAGTTGGCGTTGAGGATCGCGCGGCGGGTGGCTTCAGCCAGCTGGCCCGGTCCCATCATGCGGATATACATCCACGAGATGACGAGGATGGAGGCGGAGCCGTGGGGGGCCGCCGAAACCGCGCCGATGCGCGGACTGGCGCCCGGCGCGGCCGCGCCGCCGGGGGCGACCGGATGACCGGGGAGGAAAGGCGCGAGGTGCGCGGCTACGCCGATGGGTCCCATGCCGGGACCGCCGCCGCCGTGCGGGATGCAGAAGGTCTTGTGGAGATTGAGATGGCAGACGTCGGCGCCGATATGGCCGGGCGAGGTGAGCCCGACCTGCGCGTTCATGTTGGCGCCGTCCATGTAGACCTGCCCGCCGTGCGTGTGGATCAGCTCGCACACCTCGCGGATCGACGTCTCGAACACGCCGTGCGTGGACGGGTAGGTGACCATGAGCGCGGCGAGATCGCGCGCGTGCGTGGTGGTCTTGGCGCGCAGGTCGCCGAGATCGATGTTGCCCTGCGCATCGCAGGCGACGGGCACCACACGATAGCCGCACATCGCGGCGCTGGCGGGGTTGGTGCCATGCGCGCTGGTCGGGATCAGGCAGATGTTGCGATGACCTTCCCCGCGCGCCTCGTGGTATGCGCGGATCACGAGGAGGCCGGCGTATTCGCCTTGTGAACCCGCGTTGGGCTGGAGCGAGACCGCGGCGAAACCGGTGCAGTCCGCCAGCCACTCCTCCAGATCGCGGAAGAGGCGCTGGTAGCCGCGGGTCTGTTCCGCCGGTGCGAAAGGATGGATCCGGCCGATCTCAGGCCAGGTCACGGGAAACATCTCGCTCGTGGCGTTGAGCTTCATGGTGCACGAGCCCAGCGAGATCATCGAGTGGCAAAGCGAGAGGTCCTTCGATTCCAGCCGACGGATGTAACGGAGCATCTCGTGCTCGGTATGGTGGCGACGAAACGTCGGGTGGGTGAGGAACGCCGACGCGCGTGCGTGGGGCGCGGGGTAGGGCATCTCGGCCGGCGCGGGCGCGGCGGGATCGGCCGCCTTCGCGCCGAAGCAGGCGAGCAGCGCGTTCACCTCCTCGATCGTGGTTGTTTCGTCGAGGCTCACGCCCGCCGTGCGCGCATCGACCGGCCGCAGATTGAAGCGGCGCTCCGCGGCCGCCGCGTGCACGCGGGCCGCGTCGATGCCGGAAATCGTGAGGGTGTCGAACACCGGTTCGGCGTTCACCTTGGCGCCCACGGCGCGAAGGCCGTCGGCCAGCAGCCGCGTAAGTGCCCGCACGCGGCCGGCGATGCGCCGGAGGCCGTCGGGGCCGTGGTAGACCGCGTACATCGAGGCGATGACAGCGAGCAGCACCTGCGCGGTGCAGATGTTGGACGTGGCCTTCTCGCGGCGGATGTGCTGCTCGCGGGTGCCGAGCGCCAGCCGGAGCGCGGTGTCGCCCTGCACGTCGCGGGACACTCCGACGAGCCGGCCGGGCATCTGGCGCTTGAATGCGTCGCAGGTGGCCAGGAAACCGGCGTGGGGTCCGCCGAAACCCATCGGCACGCCGAAGCGTTGGGCGGAGCCCACGGCGACGTCGGCGCCGAACTCACCCGGCGGGCGCAGCAGGGTGAGCGCCAGCGGGTCCGTCGCGACGATCGTGAACGCCCCCGCGGCGTGGGCCGCGGTGAAAAACGAGGCGAAGTCGTGGACCGATCCGGTGGTGTCGGGGTACTGCACCAGCACCCCGAAACAGGCCGGTCCGGGTTGGAACGAACGGTGGTCGCCGGTGATGACCTCGATGCCGAGCGGGTGGGCGCGCGTGCGCACGATGTCGATCGTCTGCGGATGGCATTGCTCCGAGACGAAGAACACGCGGTGCTCCGCGGCGGCGCCCTCCTTGAGCCGGTGGCACATCATCATTGCCTCGGCGGCGGCGGTACCCTCGTCGAGCATCGAGGCGTTGGCGATCTCGAGGCCCGTGAGGTCGCACACCATCGTCTGGAAATTCAGCAGCGCCTCAAGCCGGCCCTGGGAGATTTCCGCCTGGTAGGGCGTGTAGGCCGTGTACCAGCCGGGGTTCTCGAGGATGTTGCGCTGGATGACGCCGGGCGTCGCGGTGTCGTGGTAGCCCAGCCCGATGAAGCTGCGGTGCACGCGGTTCTCGGCGGCGATGCTCCTCAGTTCGGCGAGGGCGGCGGTTTCGCCCGCGGCGGCGGGCAGATTGAGCGGTCCGCGGCGGATGGCCGCCGGCACGGCCGCGTCGGCGAGCGCCTCGAGAGACGGGTAGCCGAGGGTCGCCAGCATCGCGGCGGTCTCGCTGGCGTCATCCCCATGGTGGCGGCGGGCAAAGGAGTCGGTGGGGGCGAACGCGTCGCGGAGCGTGGGCATGTTGGCGGGACCGTATGTCGGCCCAACCCGCCCGCAACCGCGTTCTCCCCGCGCGGCCGGGGATTTAAGGATTTGTTTCATCGCGCGAAGCGCGTCTGTTTGCGCCATGACCCGCGCCGAACGCGCCGCTTACGTCGACCGCCGTCTCGCGGAACTCTACCCGGAGACGCCGGTGCCGCTGGACCACAAGGACGCGTTCACGCTGCTCATCGCGGTGCTGCTCTCGGCGCAGTGCACGGACAAGCGCGTGAACCTGGTGACGCCGGAGCTGTTCGCGGTCGCCGACAATCCGCAGGCGATGGCGCGGGTGCCGGAGGAGGAGATCCGGCGGATCATCCGGCCGTGCGGCCTCTCGCCGCAGAAGGCGCGGGCGATCGCCGGCCTATCGCGGCTGCTGTTGGAGCAGCACGGCGGGCAGGTGCCGCGGACCTTTGAGGACCTGGAGGCGTTGCCCGGCGTGGGCCACAAGACCGCCAGCGTGGTCATGGCGCAGGCCTTTGGTGTGCCGGCCTTCCCGGTGGACACCCACATCCACCGCCTCGCGCGGCGCTGGAAGCTGAGCTCCGGCCGCAGCGTCGAGCAGACCGAGCGAGACCTGAAGGCGCTGTTTCCGCGCGAGCATTGGAACCAGTTGCACCTGCGGACCATCTTCTACGGTCGCGAGCACTGCACGGCGCGCGGATGCGATGGCACCAGGTGCGAGATCTGCCGCACCGTCGCCGGACGTCGGCGCGCGGAACGCGTGAAGAGAAAGTAAGTGCCGGCGTCCGCCGGCTCAGCGCACGCCCATCAGGTGCTGGAGCGTGTAGAGCTCCAGACCCTCGTAGTCGCGGGCGGCGCGGTATTCCTCGACGCGCGCGCGGTCCCAGGTGCGGACCTTCTCGACGAGGTGGAGGAAAAGGCGGCGGCTGGCGGCGAGGTGCTCCGTGACGGGAACGCCGGCCTGGGTGCGCATCGTCTTCACGTCGAGCCCGACGAACTCGCCGCGGCGGCCGTAGCCGGCCTCCTCGAGCACGCGCACCTGGTTGAAGGCGCCGCGGAGGTTGGCGGAGCCGAAATTTTTATCCTGATCGTACTTCAGCCCGTTCTGGTCGTTGAGGTGGACGCTGCCGAGTTTCCCGTGCGCGAGGCAGAAGGCCATCTCGTCACTTGGGTCCAGGTTTGCGAGGAGCGCGTGGGCGGTCTCGATGAGCGCCTTCACCCGCGCGTGGTCGCGCGAGGCGTAGGCGAGGGAGATCGCGTGGCCCGCGGTCGGCACGTAGGCCATGTCGGTGGGCTCGTTCGGCTTCGGCTCGATCCAGATCTCGACCTCGCGGTCGTATTCGAGAATCGCGTCGACCGTCTCGAGCAGGCGGCGGTAGGCGAGGCGGGCGTCCTTCGACTCGCGCGTGTAGCTGCCCTCGCGGGCGAGCCACAGCACGACGGCGCGGCTGCCGATCGCGCGCGTGATGTCGATGCACTTGCGCGTGCGGTCCCAGGCATACTTGCGGTCCGCGGCGCGATTCGAGGTGTAGGCGCCGTCGATCGTCTGGTGGGCGAACCACAGGCGAGGCGCGACGAACTCCGGCGTGAGCCCTTCGTCGCGCAGCATCTTTTTGACCTCCTTCGCACGCGCGGCGATCTGCGCGGGCTTCAGGTCATCGAGCCCGGGCACGACGTCGTCGTCATGGAACTGCACGCCGTCGAAACCGAGTTTCTTGTAGAGGGCGAACTTGCGGTCGTGGGGGAACGCGGCGCGGACGTCGGGACCGAATGGGTCGCCGCCCTCGCTGATGTTCCACGGGCCGAAGGAGAAACGGTAGGTGACGGGCTTGCTCATGGGGAAAGGCGGTCAGGCTTGGGCGGAAAAGCGGCGGAGGGAACCCCGGATTTTTTAACTCCGGATTTCTCCGCGCGACTTAGCCGCAACCAAAGGGGAGTTGAGTTGGAACACAGGGGACACCGAGGCCCGATCCGAGTTCACGGAGTCCGATCCACCGGGCCGAGCCTCGGGTCGCATCGCGCTCCCGACTCGCTGCGCGGTTGGGTAACCCCGGATGGACGCCGATGGACACGGATGGGCAGGGCTCGGTGTAACCGCGGCTGCTCGCCGCGGACGATGTGGTGGGGCAGACGGCCGACCTGTCCTCCGCAGGCCCGGCGAAGGAAGAACGCGTTTCCGAGGGCGGCGGATTTGAACCGCAGACTTCCCGGATGGCGCAGATGGGGAAAAAGCGGCGGTACCACTTTCTCCCTCACCCCCTCCCGCTTTCACTCATTCCTCCCGGAGCGACGTTACCCGAACGACGCCTCGGCTACGGTGGAACCGTGCCGGCTGAATCCGCCTCAGAGCCGGCGGACCCAGATGTTGCGGAAGCGCACCGGGCAACCGTGGCCGCCCAGCGTGACCGGGCCGGTGCCGCGTTTCTGCGTGTAGGCCGGCAGGCGGCGGTGGCCGGTTTCCCCGCGGATCTCGGTCTCGTGCTGCACGAGCACGCCGTTGAGGAAAACCGTGACGCGCGCGGGCGTGACGAGTCGTTCCCCTTCGAACCGCGGCGCGGTGAAGATGATGTCGTAGCTCTGCCATTGTCCCGCTGGACGCGCCGCCTCGACGCGCGGCGGAGTCTGCCCGTAGACCGCGCCGCAGGCGCCGTCGGGGTAGATCTTCACCGAGTGGGAATCGAAGACCTGAATCTCGTAGAGCCCCATCAGGAAAACGCCATTGTTGCCCTGATCGGACCACGGCCCGGGAAAATTCGCCGGGGACTGCCATTCGAGGTGCAGCTGGATGTCGCCGAACTCCTCGCGCGACGAGAGCTTGACGTTGCCCGAGACCAGATGGCCGCCCTCGGCCTTCCAGTCATTAGGGGAACGCCACGCGGAGGCGTCACGCCCGGAAAAGAGCACGACGGCGTCCGCCGGAGGGACGACGGAAGGTCCGGCGGGTCCAGGATCGACGCGCGGCGGGGCGGGCCGGTCGGGATCGTGCACGAGCCAATCGCACCAGGGGAGCTTCGGCGTGTCCTTGTATCCGAAATAACCCGACCCGTTGCGGGCCTGGATTAGTTCGGGGGAGGTCGCGCCCAGGGCGGCGGCCGGTGCGAGTAGCAGGAGGGAGAGGGCGGGGAGAACGGACCGGGTCATGATGGCCGGGGGCAAGGTGACTTCAGGCGAAGAGCTTGGTGACGGCCTTGGCCTTCACGAGCTCGCGCGGCTGGTTGAGGTGGTTGTAGACGATCGTCTCCGGATCGATGCCGAACGCGTGGTAGATCGTGGCGAGCAGCTCGGTGGGGTGCACCGGGTCGCTCTTCGGGGCGGAGGCGGTCTTGTCGGACTCGCCGTGCACGTAGCCGCGGCGGATGCCGGCACCGGCGAGGAGCGCGGTGTAGCAATAAGGCCAGTGGTCGCGACCGTCGGCGCTGTTGTTGTTGCCGGAGGTGCTCACGCCGCGCTCGGGGCTGCGGCCGAACTCGCCGAGGGCGACGACGAGCGTGTCGCTGAGGAGGCCGCGCTGATCGAGGTCCTCGAAGAGCGCGCTCAGACCCTGGTCGAGCATGGGCCCGGATTTGTCCTTCATCCGCTCGGTGAGGCCCTGATGGTGGTCCCACGAGTGGTTGTCGGAGTTGGCGACCTTGGGCCAGATGACCTCGACGACGCGGGTGCCGGCCTCGACGAGGCGGCGGGCGAGCAGCAGGCTCTGGCCGAAGGTGTTGCGGCCGTAACGGTCGCGGAGCTTCTCGCCCTCGGAGGCGAGGGCGAATGCCTCGCGGGCGCGGCCCGAGACGATGAGGCTGAGGGCGCGCTGGTAATACTCGTCGAGGTTGTAGGAAGCCGTGGCCTTCTCGATGTCGGGCATCGCGGCGTCGATCGACTCGCGCAGGCGCGCGCGGCGCTCGAGGCGCTGGGCGAAGACCTCCTGCGGCAGCTTGAGGTCGTCGGTGCGGATGCGCTCGAGCTTCGCCATGTCGAGGTCGTCGCCCTCGGGGTAGAGGGTGTACGGGTCGTAGGCTTTGCCGAGGAAACCGGCGGTGCCGCCCTTGCCGACGACATTGGACTCCTGCAGCGGGCGCGGCAGCATGACGAACGGCAGCATCGGCTGGTCGACCGGCTTCAGGCGGACGATGTTGGAACCAAAGTTGGGGAAGTCCTTCGCGTTGGGCGGCTCGAGCTGGCCGGAAGGGCTGACCTTGTCGGTCGTGTAGCCCGTCATGATCTGGTAGATGGCCGCCGTGTGGTTGAAGAGCCCGTTCGGCGTGTAGCTCATCGACCGGATCATGGTGAACTTGTCGTTCACCTTCGCGAGCTGCGGGATGATCTCGGTGAAGTTCACGCCCGGGATGCGCGTGGGGATGGGTTTGAACGCGCTGCGGATCTTGTCGGGCACGTTCTCCTTCGGATCCCAGAGGTCGATGTGCGACGGGCCGCCCTGCAGGTACACCATGATGACGCTCTTGGCCTTGCCCCAGCCGGGGCCGCCATGACGCGCGGGCGCCGTGGCCGGCGTCTGCGCGTTGAGGCGGAGCATCTGGCCGAGCGAAAGGCCGAGGATGCTGGAGCCGCCGACGCGCAGGAGGTCGCGGCGGGTCATCTTGGCGTGGGTGTCGCAGAGGTCGGTATTAAGTCCACCGGGTAAGCGGATCATGGCGGGGCCTTTTTTGAGGGGAGGGGTGCTAGCGGTTGAAAAGGAACGCGGGCGTGTTGACGAGCGCCCAGGCGAGGTCCTGCACGCCGGTGAGGCGGCGGTCGGCGGCCTGACCGGTGCTGAGCTCGGCGTCGGCGCGGAGCTGGGCGAGCACCGGATCGACGGGCACGGGCTTTTCGGCGGCGGTGAGCTCGGTCTTCAGACGGACGAGCTCCGGATCCTCGGCCACGGGCTGGCGGGCGGTGACCAGCGCCTGACCGAGCTTGCGGAGCGTCGCGTCGTTCTCGCGCTGGAAGGCGGCGATGGCGGTCACCTGCACGGTGTTCCGTTCCGCGGCGGGCACGGCGAGCGCCTCGGCGACATCGGCCGGCACGCCGTGCTCGAGCGCCTCCTCGGACGTCGTGTACCAGAGCCGGAAACGCCCGATCATGTAGGTGTCGCGGAAGCGCTGCTGGAGGAAGATCTGGAAGCGCGCGCCCTTCTCGTCGCCCACGGGCGCGGGGAACGCGAAGCGGGCCCAATGCGGTTCGCCGGGCCGGCCGCCCACCGCCCAGCCATCGCGGCCGGCGTCGGCCTTGAGGTTGATCGCGTTGGCGACGTCGTAGTTGGCCTGTGTGAAGTCGGCGCGCGCCGCGCGGAACTCAGCGTCCTTGAACTCCCGGTCGCCGCCCTTGTCGTTCCAGCGCGTGAAGAACTCACTGAGGACGAAGTTGCCGTCGCGCGCGAGGCCCGGGCCGAAGCGCGGCAGGCTCTCGTGCGGCAGGACCTCGAGGATGAGCGCGGTGACCTTCCCGTGCAGCGACTCCGCGTTGAACGTGTAATCCTGCAGGCCGTTCACCGGACCGACCGCGAGGTAGGAATTGTCCTCCAGCCGCTGCAGGCGGCCGCCGTTGGTGACGTTCACGGTGTTGATGACAAGCGGGTGCCACACGGTTCCGGTGCGGCACTCGGCGAGTGATTCCTCAAACGCCGCGCGGCGGCCCGGGATCAGGGCCTCGTGGTCGGCGAGGGCCTTCTCGGCCGCGGCGATGCGTTCCTCGCGTTTGCGCTCATTCTCCGCGGCCTGCGGGGCGACCGCGATCAGGCGGGCCTCGACCTTCGCGCGCGCCGCGGCGACGGCCTCGGCGCGGAGGCGTTCCTTCTCGGCGCTGATCGGCGCCCACCAGCGTTCGCGCGCGCCGAGCTTCTCGCTCAACCCTCGATGCTCGGAATCGATGGCGCGCCACGACTCGAGCGCGGTCGCGGCCTCCTTCTCGGTGGCGTGGCGGCCGAGCGTGCGGAGAAAGACCTCGTCCACGAGCCGGCGGTCGTCAGGCATCTGCGCGACCAGCGCCGCGAGCGCGTTCTTCCGGTCGCCGATCGCGCTGGAGACGGTGGGGCCGCTCAGCAGCGCCATCACGGAGCCGAGCCCCAAGTCGCTGGTGCGTTCGCACTCGCAGGCCGACTCGCGCGGCGGGCGGCCGAGGCTGGCGAGGAAGCCGCTTTGGACATCGATCGCGGAGTCGGGCAGCTGCGCGGCACGCGTGCCGGGCTTCACGCCCGGGAACTCGGGGGTGGCGCCGGTGGCCTTGAAAACCGAGTCGAGCAGCACCTCGGCGGGCAGGCGCCGCGCGAGGGCGTGGGAATAGTTGATGTTGTCGTCGGAGTTCCAGCGGTTTGTCGCCAGCGAGAGCTGGTAGGTGCGGGATTTGCAGACCAGCGCCTGCAGCTTCCGCACATCGAAGCCCCCGCGGATAAACTCCTCCGTGAGCCACGCGAGCAGCTCGGGGTTGGAGGGAGGGTTGCCCGCGCGGATGTCGTCGATCGGCTCGATCAGGCCCACCCCCGTGAGGTAGCCCCAGACGCGATTGACGTAGCCGAGCGCGAAATAGCGGTTGTCCGGCGAAGTCATCCACGCGGCGAGCTGGTCCCGCCGCGTGGGCTGGTCGCCGGCGGGCGGCGCGAACTTCGCGGGGTAGGGGAACGCGGGCGGCGTCTCCTTGCCGGTGCGGTCGTGACGGATCTCGCCCTCCGCCCGGTCGAACACCACTTCGTAGAGCGGCTTCGCGCCCTCGACCGCGGTGCCGGCGATGGTGCGCGCGCCCGACTGCGGGTCTCGCTTGAGGTCGACGCGCGCGAAGTACGCCGCGAGGTCGTAGTACTGGTCCTGCGTCCAGCGCTCGAAAGGATGGTCGTGGCATTTGTTGCAATTGAACCGGGTGGCGAGGAACAGGTGCGTCGTGTTCTCCATCGTCTCCGTCGGGGTGCGGAGGATCTTGTAGTAGCTGGCGGCGGGGTTCTCGCGGTTGGAGCCCGACGCGGTCAGGATCTTGCGCGTGAACTCGTCGTAGGGCGTGTTGCCAGCGACCTCCGCCCGGATCCACTCGCGGAACTGGCGCGCGCCGTCCTCTCCGAGGAACTTGCGGTTCACCTGCAGCAGGTCGGCCCACTTATTGGCCCAATGGTCGACATAGTCCGGCGATCCGATGAGGCGGTCGATCACGGCGTCGCGCTTCTCCCGTGTCGGTCGCTGGTCGGCGAGGAACGCGCGCACTTCCTCGGCCGAGGGGGGCAGGCCCGTGAGGTCGAGGTGCACGCGGCGCAGGAAGTCGGCGTCGGAACTCAGCTCCGAGGGCAGGATCTTCAGGCGGCGCCACTTGGCCGCCGTGAACTCGTCGATGCGGTTCCACTTCTCGGGCTCCCGCCACTCGAAGCCGGCGCGGTCACCCATCACGGTCACCGTGGTCGCCGCGTAAGCGCCTTCGAAGCGGGCGAGCAGCGGGGCCTCGCCGCGGCGGAGCGTGCGCACCAGCCCGCCGCGCTCGATCACGGCCACGTCCTGGTTACCCGACTCGATGAAGCCCTCGGCGGTCACGTCGCGCCGGCGGCCGTCAGCGTAGGTGGCGATGATCCGCATCTGCTGCCGGGAGCCGACGCGCTGCAGCACGGGGTCGCGCGGAGTGACCTCGATGGCGGTGACGCGCGGCGCCGCGAGGTCGAGCTTCGCGCCGCCGGCGACCCAGGCGCGGAGAATGCGGTAATACTTGTCGTCGTACGCGGTGCGCGGCCCGCCTTCATGCGGCACCGCGCCGGTGGCCTTGAGCAGCATCAGCGAGTCGTCCGGCGAGGCGAGGTTCACGCGGCGGCCCGCGTGGTCGTCGACGAGCGAGCGCACGTCGAACTCGGGATCGTAACCGCGGAGCGAAAGTTTGAAGCCGCCCTTTCCGTCCTTGGAGCCGTGGCAAGGGCCCGAGCTGCAGCCGAGCTGGTTGAGCACGGGGTTCACGTCCCGCAGGAAATCGACCTTCGCCGCCGGGTCATGGTTCACGACCTCCAGCGCGGCGCGCGCCGTGCGGCCGCCAAGGCTCGCCTCCAACTCCGTGCGGCCGTTGCCCGAGGCGTTGACCAGCCCGCCGGCCGAAATCGCCGCGATCCTGGAGTCGACGGCGAGCCGGACAAGCCGCGTGGCGTCGATGCGGGTGCCGTCGGCCAGCTCGGCGGTGACGAGGATCTGCGCGGCATCGAACGCCCCGTCGAGCCGCACGGCGGCGGGCGTGAGCTCGAGCGCGCGCACGACCGCGCCGGCGGGGAGAGCCTCGGGCTCGGGCGGATTGAGGGCCGCGGGCGCGGCGGCGGCCGGTCCCGCGAGGAGCAGGGCGGCAGCGAGCAGCAGGGCGGGGAGGAAAAGGGGCTTCATGCGGACGTAAAAACGGTTCATCGGCCGAGGGAGACCGCGGCGCCGGCAAGCGGCACGGGAACGAACTCGCCGGTGACGACGCCATCGGCCGCGCGGATGAAACGCACGCGGCCGTCCTCGCCCGCGGCGGCGACACGCGCCCCGTCGGGACTGAAGGCCAGCGCGTACATCGCGGTGGGGAACTCGGCGGCGGCCGCGCGCGCGGTGCCGCGGGTGGTGAACTCCTCGATGGCCTGCTTCTCGTCAGCCGAATAGGTCGTCGCGACTTTGGTGTAGGCCTTGAGGATGGTTTCAGGGATCGCGGTGTCGTGCTCGCCGGCGAAGAAATGCACCGCGCCGCGACCGTTGAGGCTGCTGGCGGCGGCGATGAGGCTGCCGTCGGGCGAGTAGTCGACGGCGAAGACGCGCCCTTCCATCGCGGGGAAGCGGCGGAGCAGGTTGGCGTTGTCGCCGATCTTCCGCGCCGCTTGGCGGAACACCACGTAGAGCTGCGGCACGCCGTCGGCGCCGCCGATCACGACCTCGTCGCGCCCCGGCCGCCGCGCGATGGCGTGCAGGCCGCCCCGCAGCGCGCCCGGCGTGATCGAGGTGATGTTGTCGACGAAGCGCTGCGTCTCCACCTCGGTGAGTTTGGTGCTCATGTCGCGCCCGACCGACATGATGTGGGAGCCGTCCTGGCTGAACGCGGTGCCGAGCACCCAGTCGTTGTGGGAACCCTGGTGGAGAACCTGCTCGCCGGTGCGGGCGTCGATCGCGCGCAGGGTGTTGTCGGGGCAGCCGAACGCCACGAGCCGCCCGTCGGGCGACCAGCTCACGCCGTAGACCGTGTCGTATCCAACCGGCACCGACAGGGTGAGCTTCCGCTGCGCGATATCCCAGATCTGCAACTCGCCCATGCGCGCCGGCAGCCCGCCCGCGACCGCGAGCCGCGTGCCATCGGGCGAGAACTTGACCGACTCGATGCGCTCCGAGAGGCCGATCAGACGCGCGACCAGGCCGCCGCCGTCCGCCCGGTGCAGCAGCACCTCGTGGAAGCCCGCGACCGCGAGCAGCGCCCCGTCGGGCGAGAAGTCGAGCGAGGTGACGACGGGCGGCCGCGGGTACACCGGCGGGTGCTCGGCGTCGATCCGCTGCACGGCATTGCGCGGCGTGTCATCCGCCGCCCCCTCGGCGATCCAGCGGCGCACGAGCCCGACGAGCTCGGGTTTCAAGGGCGCCTTGTCCTTCGGCATCTCGGCCTCGCCGTCCTTCGGCGTGATCGACGCGACGAGTGCGCTGGCGTCGGGTTTTCCGGCCACGATGGCCGGGTGCCCGCTGTCGCCGCCGGCGAGAAGCCGGGAGAAATCCGTCATCACGTAACCGCCGCGCGCGCGCGCGGGCTGGTGGCAGCCCTGGCAATGCGCCTGGAAGACCGGCCGCACCTGTTTCCAGTAGCTGACGGGCTTGCCGGAGTCGTCCTCGGCCTTGGCCGGCGGCGCGGCCGCGGGGAGCGGAACAGCGGTGAGCGCAAGGAGCAGCGCGGACGCGAAGAGGGATCCGGAAACGCGGAACATCAGCAGCGGGGTGGGTGGGGTTTGCCGAGCCGAGAGGGCACCGCGCGGTGGAGGGTCGGTCAACGGGAATGTGCCCGGCGCCCTCCCTTCGCGCGCGGCGTCAGCGGAGGGCGTCGCTCAGTTCCCGGAGCGTCGCATGCAGACGCGGCGCGGTCTCGGGACCGAGTGAGTTCACCTCTCCGTAGACGGATTTGGCGGAACCGTACAGGTACGGCGGCGCCCGGTCCCACTCGCTGCGGGGGATGATGTAGCCGACCTCGTCGTTCGCCAGTCCGAGCACGAATTTCACCCGGCCCGCCAGGAATGCCCGCACCGGCGGAACCTCGACGGGGTCCACGTCGAAATCACCACCCGGGGCGCGCTCGACGCCGCCGTTGACGATCTCGGGGTAGATCTCTCCGGGCACGCAGGCGATCGTCGCGTCGCCGAAACGCAGCACCGCCGCCTCGGAGCGCACGTGGCGCCAGCGCGAGTGGCCGCGGTCCATGATCCCGAGCACGGGTGCGATCAGGAAGTTCACGTTGTCGACCGGCAGCTCCAGCGTGCGCGCCTCGATGCCGATCGGCGCGTGGTCGGCCGCGGCCGCCGGCTCCCGGAGACGCGGGAGGATCCGCGCGGCCAGCTGGCGGCCGACCGCGGTGCTTTTCGCGTGCGAGGGCTCGGTGATTTCGGCGCCGAGCAGCGGATCCCGCACGGTCGTGCTCGGGTGGGTGGTCATGAGGCCGCCGACCGCGCCGTTGATGAAGCAGTGCACGCCGCCGAGCCCGGCGAGATTGCCGGCCGGTCCGCTGGCGCCGCGCTCGAGCGTGTCGCGCAGCACACCGCAGAAATCCGCCGTGATCTCGGTGTTGCGGGACCACGGGGTTTCCGGGTGGTTGCCCCACGTCACGAGCGTGCCGAGCGTCGCTCCCCCGGAGGGCGCGGTGAAGTGCATCACGCGCACGTCGGCGTCGAAGACTTGCGGCCGGCGGGTGTCCGCCACGAGCCCTTCGGGCGGCACCGGGATCTCGTGGAACGCGACCCGCGCCTGCGCCAGGTCCGCGACCGCCACCGCCAGCGTGCGGGCCGCGGTCGCGATAACCTGCTCGCGGTAGTCGGGGTCGATGCCGCTGCGCAACGGGTGCGGGCCCCAGAGGCCCATCAGGTCGGGCGTCGAGTGGTTGTGCGTCGCGGCGACGACCGTGTACGCAAGCCCCAGCTCCGGACCGAGGCGCCGCCGGATTTCGACGACGTCGTCGTGGAAGAGCCCGATGGCGTCGAGTGACACAAAACCCACGCGCGTGTGGCCGTCGTCGATCACGCACGCGACGGACCAGAGGTCGTCGTGGATCCCGGTGGCCGGGCGGTTCTGGGAAAATCCGGCGAGGTAAACCGGGCGAGCCGGGTCGCCGAGCCGCGGGTTGATGCGTTCGCGGGCGAAACCGGCGCGCAGCGGCCGCGGCTCGGCGCGGGATTTTTCGGAAGAGACCGAGACGCGGACCGCGTAGCCCGGGCTGCGATCGCGGAAAGCGTGCGCGCACCGCAGCGCCAGCGCGGCGCCAAGGATCGCGAGGGAGATTCCGGTGGCGCGCAGCAGGCGCAGCCGGACCGGACGGCGGGATGGGGCGGCGTCCATGGGGTCGGCGACGCGAGCCGAGCGGGGATTCGCGTGACCGGCAAGGGCGCAGGAAGGCCGGCTGGTTTGATTTGCCACGTCCGACGGCCCGGGCGTTTGCTGCGCGACCCCTCCGCCATGCCCCGCGCTCGCCTTTTGCTGTTGGTGGCCGCCGTCGCCGCCGTGAGTTCCCGCTGCGCCGAGTCCGTCCAGTCGGTGCGTGGCGTCCGTTTTGTCGACCGCACGTCCGCCGCGTGGCAGTCGCAGCAGGTCCAGGAGCCCTGTATCGTGCCCAACCCGCGCGATCCCACGCGCCTCGTGATGCTTTATTCCGGGGTGCCCGCGGCTGACCGGAAACGTTGCGACATCGGCAAGGCCTGGGCGCTGCGTTCGGATCCGCTCAAGTGGCATGAGGACAAGGCCAACCCCGTCTTCAGTCCCTCGCGCGACGGGTGGGATTCGGGCAGCATCCGGCTCGACGCCGTGGTGCATGTACCGGAGGAGGATTCCTACTATATCTACTACTCCGGCACGCGGCGGACGATTCAGGACCGGATCGGGCTGGCGATCTGCCCGGTGGGTGACGACGGCTACTCGGGGATCACGCCGGAGGCGATTCGGCGCTTCGGTGACCGGCCGGTGCTGGCGCCGGATCCCGCCGCGCCCTTCCACGAGGAGATGGCTTCGCAGGCCGCGGTGTGGCGCGAGCGCAACCCGACCGATGGCGGCTGGGATTGGTACCTGTATTACTCTTACCGTGGTAAGGATGGCGTGCTGCCCGGGATCCGCCTCGCGACCTCGCGCGACGGCAAGACTTGGACGCGGCGTTTCAACGCCGCCGACCCTCGGGGCATGGGGCAGATCTTCGAGTCCGTGCCCGGCGCGTATTACGAGTGGCACCAGGTTTTCAAGGTGGGCGGCACCTACGTCCTCTCGATCGAGGTCGGCCCCGAGAAGGGCCAGCGTTGGCGGCCGGTGCTCGCGGTGAGCGGCCGGCCCGACACCGGCTGGCGCCAGCTCGATGTCGACGCGGCGCTGCAGACGAAATGGACCGGATTGTACCGCGACGACACCATGTACCACGTCGCGACCCCGGCCTTCTACGAGATCGACGGCCGCTGGTACCTGTACGTGCAGGCCTGCCCCTTGCCGGCGAACCGCAACTACATCGACGGCTCGTGGGACATGTGGGCGATCGCGTGCGACCGCCGCATTCCCACGCTTCCCGGTCTCGCCGATCTTTTCATCCCCGGTTCGACCGTCGCGGCGGGGCGCTGAACTCCCGCGGCGCCTTGCGCCCCCGGGGAAACAGCATTGCGTGCGCGGCCCATGCCGCCGTGCCCGTTTCATGCCCTTGCCGATGCGTTCGCCGGCGGTCGCCCGGAGACAACCTCCACGGTGGCGGGCCCCGGGGAGCTGGCCTTTTTGGACGAGGCCCATCAGGCGCCGCAGGCCGCGGCGCGCCGCGCGGAGATCGGCCACGCCTTGGCGGCGGGCCGGCCGGCCCCGCTCACCTCCGCGGAGCTCGCCTGGGCGGGCCGGATCGCGTGGCGCAACCACGCCCGCTGCATCGGCCGTCTCCACTGGCGCAGCCTGCTGGTGCGGGATCATCGTGAACTCACCGCCCCCGCCGATCTCGCCGCGAGTCTCCGCGAGCATCTCTCCCTCGCGCAGGGCGATGGCGCGGTGCGTTCGTACCTCACGGTGTTCGCGCCGGACGATCCGGAAGCGGGCTCTGCGCCGCGCATCTGGAACGCGCAGCTCTGCGGCTACGCCGGCCATCGCCGGGCCGACGGCTCCATCCTCGGTGATCCCGCCAACGAGGCCTTCACCCGGTTCGCGATCAATCTCGGCTGGCGGCCGCCGGCCGAGCCTTCGGCCTTCGATCTGCTGCCTTGGGTGATCTCGGGGCGCGATGGAAAGCCCGCGCTTTTCCCGCTACCCGCCGGCCTCGTGCGCGAGGTGCCGCTGCGTCACCCGCGGTTCCCATGGTTCGAGGAGCTCGGCCTGCGTTGGTACGCCGTCCCGGTCGTCAGCGACATGGGGCTGCACGCCGCCGGCACCCGGTTTCCCGCGGCGC
>CAIUOU010000171.1 GCA_903900845.1 uncultured Opitutia bacterium | reverse complement strand
TGGCGCACCGTGCAGACGACCCTGCGGGCCATGCAGCAACTCAGCCGCACCGTACTTTTCACCACCGTGCCCGGGACCGAGCGACGTAAACCTCTCAGCAAGAAAACTCTCGGTATTACTTAAGCGCCATTCGGCTGCCAGCCTCGGATTTTTAGGAGTCACATTCCGCCGAGGGCGGTTCGTGCAGTCCCCAGATTTTTCGCCGCGGATTTCCCGGATCTCACGGACGAGGATCCAGCGGCAGACTTTTCCGAACTTCCCGCTCTTCTGTTCCAAGCGACGTTGTTCGTGACGCGCTCCCGTGTCACCCCGATTGGGGCCACCTGAGTCATGCCGCCTTCTCCCTCCCTCTCGCTTTTCCTCATCCCTCCCGGCGCGGCTTCGCTGCGCCGGGAAACGAAATGACGCTTTCCTCCCGCCGCGCGCCGCGCCAACTTCCGCCGCATGAACCCCTGTCATCCCCGTCTCTCCGCCCTGCTCGTTTTCGCGTTCGCCGCCTCCGCTTTCGCGGCGGATCCGAAGCTCGCCCCGCTCTTCAACGGCAAGGACCTCACGAATTTCCAGGCCGACGGCGCGGCGGAGTTCTGGCGCGTCGAGAACGGCGTGCTCGTCGGCGAGAACAACGCCGCCCAGAAGGGCCACGTGCTCTGGACGAAGAAGGAGTACCAGGACTTCGTGATCGAGTTCGACGCTCGCTGGAAGGGCACGACGCCCCGCGGCGTCGACACCGGCGTCGAGATGCGCAAGCCGCACATCCAGCTGCAACTCGGCGTCTCGGGCAGCCTGCGCGTCGACATGACCGGCTCGTTCTACACCGGCGGCAAACCCGCCTACCCCGAGGCCGGCCAGGCGAAGAACGCGAAGGAACTGCTGCGCCCCGAGGGCGAGTGGAACACCTTCCGCATCCAGGCCAAGGGCGACACCTTCATCTGCTGGATCAACGGCAAGAAGGCGTCCGAGTACACCGACAAGAAGTTCAACGGCGCGGCCCCGCTCGGCCTGCAGATCCATGGTAAAGTCGAGATGAAGTGCGAATACCGGAACGTCCGGATCGCCGAGCTCTGAGCGGCAGCCGGGACAGTCGGTGAGGGCTGGCTTGGGACACCGAGGACGCTGAGGGCCGATCCGAAGACACGGGGTTTTCTGTGAGGAATGAGGAAAGCCGGGAGGCTGGAAGCGCAGCCGGGCGGATCTGGAAATCAGGATCGCGGGAACGGGCCGCGGCTTTCACGGCTTCGCAGAGGAAGCGGGCTCGATGTAGCCGCGGGTGATCCCGCGGCTACGTTTCATGCGGCTGAATCATGCCGCTTCCTTTCTGTACACGCTGACGTGACAAGGGCGGGTGTGGGCGGTACGAGCGTTTAGCCGCGGGTTACCTCCCGCGTTTCCCCCGTTCACGCGTCCCCCATCAATCGTCCTCTCCAATGAGCATACCCCGCCGTATCGTCCCGCTGTTTCTCTTCGCGTTCGCCAAGCTGTTCGCGGCGGAGCCGCCGCCCGACGCGGTGTTTGTTGGCGGCAAGGTGCTCACCGTCGACCCGCAGTTCTCGATCGCGGAGGCGTTCGCGGTGCGCGCCGGGCGCGTCGTCGCCACCGGCACCTCGGCGGTGATCCGCGCGTTGGCGGCGCCCGGGCGCACGCCGGTGTATGAGTTGGGCGGGCGCATGGTGTTGCCCGGGTTGATCGACTCGCACGTGCACGCGCCGGCCGCGGCGATGTTCGAGCACGACCATGAGGTGCCCGACATGGAGACGATCGCCGACGTGCTCGCCTACATCTCGGCGCGGGCGCGCGTCGTGCCGGCGGGGCAGTGGATCCAGACCTCGCAGGTGTTCATCACCCGGCTGAAGGAGTCGCGTTATCCCACGCGGGCCGAGCTCGACGCCGCGGCGCCGGCGCACCCCGTGAGTTTTCGCACCGGGCCCGACAACATGCTGAACTCGCTCGCGCTGAAGAAGTGCGGGTTCGACCGGAATTTCACCGTGACCGACGGCGGGCCGGGCTTGCTCGAGAAGGACGCGGCCGGGGAGCCCACCGGCCTCGTGCGCGGCCTGCAGCGCTTCATCCGCACCCCGGGCCCCCGCGCCGCGACGGAGGCGGAACAGGAGGCGCGGCTGAAGGCTTTGCTCCGCGACTACAACCGCAGCGGCTTCACGACCGTGGCCGACCGCGGCGCCAGCGTGGGATCGGTCGCGCAGTACGCCCGCCTCCGCGCGCAGAACGCCCTGACCACGCGCGTGGCGCTCTCGCAGACGTTCCCGACGGTCGGCGGCCTCGCGTCGATCCTCACCGCGATCGACCAGATCGCCGAGAGCCCGTGGCGCGGCGATGACCCGTGGCTGCGGCTGATCGGCACCAAGATCTGGCTCGATGGCGGCATGCTCACGGGCAGCGCCTACATGGTGAAACCGTGGGGGCGGAACGATAACTACGGCATCCGCGACGACACGTATCGTGGCGTGCTCAACGTGCCTGGCGACCGCCTGCGCGCGATGATCCGCCGTGTCGCCGGCCACGGGATGCAGTTCACCGCGCACACCGTCGGCGACGGCGCGAGCGAGGAATTGCTCGCCGCTTACGCGGACATCGCCCGTGAGCTTCCGCTCCGCGACCTGCGTCCTTCCATCTCGCACTCCAACTTCATGACCTCGGAGACGGTGGCCGCCGCGGCGCGCCTGGGCGTGGTGATGGATATCCAACCCATCTGGCTCTATCTCGACACCCGCACGCTCGTGGCGCAATTCGGCTACGAGCGCCTGCGGTGGTTCCAGCCGCTGCGCAGCATTCTGGCCGCGGGCGGCGTGGCGGGCGGTGGCTCCGACCACATGCTCAAGATCGGCGATCTGCGCGCGATCAACCCGTACAATCCCTTCCTCGGCATGTGGACGACGATCACGCGCCGCGCCAAGTGGCACGAGGGCCGGCTGCATCCGGAGGAGGCCCTCACGCGCCGTCAGGCCATCGAGTTTTACACCCGCCTCAACGCGCAGGTGATCCGCTGGGAAAAGGAGATCGGCTCGCTCGAGGCCGGGAAGCGCGCCGACTTCATCATCGTCGACCGCGACCTGCTGGAGTGCCCCGAGGACGACCTGCGCGCGACGCGTGTGCTCGAGACCTGGGTCGACGGCCGGCGCGTGCACGGACTCTGAGTTCCCGCGTATCGCGGTCGGGCTTCCCCCCTGTTTCGGGTATGCGGGGCCGTGGACGCTCGGCGGTAGCGCGGGCGGAGTGGCCGCATGCCCACGCGACCACTTCGCTTCCTCACCTCGCTGCTCCTCTCCGCCGGCTCCACGTTCGCTTTGGCCTCACCGGTTCCGGAAGCCCGTGAGGAGATTCACCGGCTTCGCGTGGAGATCGCGCGACACGACGATCTTTACCACCGCCAGGGGAGGAGCGAGATCCCCGACGCCGACTACGACGAGCTGCGCGCGCGGCTGGCGGGTTTGGAGAAGGCCCATCCGGTCGCCGCCGCGGCGGCCGCTGCCCCACTGCCGCCGGTTCCGGATGATCGCACCGGCAACCTGCCGGATGACACGCACCACGTGCCGATGCGGAGTCTCACCAAGGTGCGGAACGTATCCGAGCTGCGGTCCTTCCATGGCGCGTTGGCGCGGCGTTTCGGCCGCGATGACCTAGCCTACGTGGTCGAGCCCAAATACGACGGCATCGCGGTCAGCCTGACGTACGAGCGCGGTCGGTTGGCGCGAGCGCTCACGCGGGGTGACGGCCGCACCGGCGAGGACATCACGGCGCGCGTGCGCGCCGTTGCCGGTGTGCCCGCCCGGCTGCGCGGCGGCGACGCTCCGGACCGGATTGAGATCCGCGGCGAACTCTATGTGCCGTTCGCGGAGTTCTCCCGGGTCAACGCCCTTCGCGGCGAGGCGGGTCTCGCGCCTTTCGCGAATCCAAGGGCGCTGGCCGCGGGCCTCGCGCGTCGCGTCACCGAGACGCCGCGGGAGGAAACGCAGGCGTTGAGGCTCGTGTGTTTCGGGGTCGGCGCCTGCGCGCCCGACACGTCGCTGCCCGGGTACCAACGCGAGTTGTCCGTCCGGTTCCGTGACTGGGGATTGCCGGCGGTCGAAATCGTTCGAGCCGTGCGGGGGGTTGAGCAACTGGTGGCGGCTGTGGACGGTTTGGGCCGGGAGCGGTCGCTGCTGGCGTTCCCGACGGACGGTGCGGTGGTGAAACTCGACTCGCGCGCCCTGCAGGCGGCGGCCGGCGAGGGAACGGACGCACCTCGCTGGGCGGCCGCCTGCAAGTTCGCCGCCGCGGGTGCGGAGACGCGCCTGCTCGCGATCAGTGTGCAGGTCGGCCGCTCCGGCGCGCTCACCCCGGTGGCGGAGCTGGCGCCGGTCGAGGTCGCGGGTGTGACCATTGCTCGCGCCACGTTGCACAGCGCCGCGGTGCTGGCGCGGCTCGACGCGCGCGTGGGCGACACCGTTCGCGTGGAGCGCGCCGGCGACGTCGTGCCCGGGATCGCCGGCGTGAACCTCGAGCAACGTCCGGCCGACGCGCGGCCGTTTGCGTTTCCGAAGGATTGTCCCGCCTGCGGATCCACGGTGGTGGCCGACGGCGGGGGCGCTTCGTTGCGATGTCCGTCGGATTCATGTCCGGAGAGACTGCGACGTCGCGTCGGTCATTTCGCCTCGCAGGCGGGTGTCGGCATCGAGGGTTTCGGCCCGGTGGTCATGGATCGGCTGATCGCCCGCGGATTGGTCCGTGAACCAGTTGATCTCTACTTGTTGCGGCGGGAGGACCTCGTGGCGGCGGAGACGGAAGCGGCGGCGGATCGCCTCCTTACGGCCATCAAGCGCAGCCGTTCCGCGGAGGCGTGGCGCTTTGTCGCCGGGATCGGGGTTCCCGGCGTGGGGGCGGCCGCGGCGCGCGAGCTTGTCCGCCGGCACGGCTCGCTCGAGGCGATCGCGGCGGCGGAGCCGCGGTTGCGGGAGCCGCTCCTCGCCCTGGTGCGCGCGGGAGTGCGGCCGCCGGCCGTCGCGGGCAAAGGCGGGGCGCTGCACGGGAAGACACTCGTGCTCACGGGCGCCCTCGCGGGTTTCTCGCGGGCGGAGGCGGTCACCCGCATCGAAGCGGAGGGCGGGCGGGTGGCCGGCTCGGTGGGTCGGGGCACCGACTACTTGGTCGCCGGGGAAAACCCGGGCGCGAAACTCGCCGAGGCGCGCAAGCGCGGCGTGCCGGTGCTCGGCGAGGAAGAGTTCATCCGCGTGCTCGGAGGAAACTGACATGATCTCCTGTGATCCGTTCGGGGCCGCCACGCTCGCACAGCTGGAGATCAACCGGCTCACCGCCCGGCTTACGGTCATCTGCCTTGACCTGCACCGCGAGCTCGGGCCCGGCGCGCCGCGCCGGCTTTACGAGGAGGCGCTCGTCTTCGAGCTGGATTCGGCCGGCATCGGCTCGCGCCGGCGGGTGGAATGGCTGGTGCGCCACCGCGGCGTTCGGCTGAACACCCGGGTGGCGGTCGATCTGCTCGCCGACGAGATCATCGCGCTGAATCTCGCGGCGGCGGGTGACGACCGCCGCACACGCGAGGGGTGCCTCCGGGTCTTCGTGCGGAGTGCGGGGCTTCCGCTTGGCCTGCTGGTGGACATCCAGACCGCGCGGCCCGACCGGGTGGTTTCGACCGTGCTTCCCGAGCGCCGTACCGCACCCGTTCTCCCGGGGTGATTATGCGCTTTTGGGAACACGCCCGGGATTGCGGGCGCGCCGCGCGCGGGCGATACTCCGTCCCATGGCAGCATCCGCTTCCCCCCATGGCTGGACGTTCTTCCGCACCGGCGGTCTCGACCAGGTCGCCCTCACCTCCGGCGCCGATCTGCTGGGCCTTGAGCAGCTCGACCAGAAGCTCTGGGTGGCCCTCTCCTGTCCGGTGAAGGGGCTGGAACTCGACGAGAAGTCCCTCGCCCTCATCGACACCGACGGCGACGGCCGGGTGCGTGCTCCCGAGGTGATCGCCGCCATCAAGTGGGCGGCGGTCCGGCTTAAGGACGCCGGCGCGCTGCTCGCCGGAACCGACGGCCTGCCGGTTGATGCGATCAATCCCGCGACGCCCGAGGGTCGTGCCGCCGCGGATTGCGCCCGCGAGATTGTCGCGCGCCTCGGACGTCCGGCGCCCGGCGCCATCACGGTCGCGGAGGCCGCCGACGCCGCCACGCTGCTCGCCGCCACGCCTTACAACGGCGACGGTGTGATCATGCCGCAGGCCGCGGAGGACGAGGAGACCAAGCAGGTCATCGTCGACATCATCGCCTGCCTGGGCGGCACGGCGGACCGCGGCGGCGCCGCGGGTGTCACGCGGGAGCAAGTCGCGGCCTTCCATGATGAGCTCGCCGCTTTCACCGCGTGGGCGGTCAAGGAGGCGGACGCCTCACCCCTTGGCGCGGCGACCGGGGTGGCGGCCGCGGCGGTGGCTGCCGTGCGCGCGAAGGTCGACGATTACTTCGCCCGGTGCCGGCTTGCCGCTTACGACGCGCGGGCGTTGGCGGCGCTGAACCGTTCCGAGACCGAGTACCTCGCGCTCGCCGCCCGTGACCTGAAGATCACGAACGAGGAGGTGGCTGGCTTCCCGCTCGCACGCATCGAGGCCGGCCGGCCGCTGCCGCTTTCCGGTGACGTCAACCCCGCGTGGTCGGCGGCGCTGGCCGCTTTCCGTTCCGCCGCCGTCGAGCCTTTGCTCGGCGGATCCCGCGCGGTCCTCTCGGAGGCCGACTGGTCGGCGGTGCAGGCGCGTCTCGCCCCCTACGGCGCCTGGCTGGCCGCCAAACCCGCGACCCGCGTGGAAAAAATCGGTGCCACCCGCGCCAGGGCGATCCTCGCGTCCGGCGCCCGTGGCCGGCTCGACGCCCTGATCGAGCGGGACCTTTCAGCGGCGCCGCATTTTGCGGCGCTGTCCTCGGTGGAGAAGCTGGCGCGGCTGCACCGCGACTTCCGCTCCCTGCTCTGCAATTTCGTGAATTTCGCCGACTTCTACTCGCGCGATCGCTGGGCGGTGTTCCAGGCGGGCACACTCTATCTCGACGGTCGCTCGACCGAGCTCTGCGTGCGCGTCGACGGGCCCAACCCGCTCGCCGCCTCGAGCAAGACCTACCTCGCCTACTGCGCCTGCACCCGCGCGGGAGCGGCGCCCATCACGATCGCCGCGGCCTTCACGCAGGGCGATAGCGACTTCCTCGGCGCCGGCCGCCGCGGCATCTTCTACGACCGCCAGGGTCGCGACTGGGACGCGGTCGTGACCAGCGTGATCGATAACCCGATCAGCGTGCGACAGGCTTTTTGGGCGCCGTACAAGAAATTCGTGCGGTTGATCGAGGAGCAGATCGCCAAGCGCGCCGCCGCGGCCGAGGCGGAGTCGGGCGCCAAGGTCGCCGCCGCCGCGGAGAAGACGGCCACCGCCGACAAGGTCAAGCCGGCCGAGCCGAAGAAGTTCGACCTCGCGCTCATCACCGGAATCGGCGTCGCCCTCGGTTCGATCGGCGGCTTCCTCGCCGCCATTTTCTCCAACTTCGTGAGCCTCGGCTTCTGGATGCCCTTCGGCTTGGTGGGCATCATGCTGCTCATTTCCGGGCCCTCGATGCTCATCGCCTGGCTGAAACTTCGCCAGCGCACCCTCGGTCCTATCCTCGAGGGCAACGGCTGGGCGGTGAACGGCCGCGTGCGCATCAACATCCCGCTCGGCTCCGCCCTCACCGACGTGGCGGCGCTGCCCCCCGGCGCGCGCCGTTCGCTCGATGATCCCTACGAGGACCGCGAGGCCGCGAGCCGTCGCCGCCGCACCCTCTTCTGGGTGATCGTGATCGCGCTCGCCGCGGTGTCCGTCTTCGCGCGTTGGAAGCGGCAGGCCGCCGGACGCTACTTCTGGCAACCCGTCACGGTTTCCGCGCCGGCCCAGCCGCCTCCCGCGAAAAACTGATCCGCTCCCGGGCCTGGTCCTCCGGCCCGCTGGTCATTTCTTTTTCGGCGCCGGTGCCGGCCGGGGCAGTCCCGGCGGCAGCACCTTGCCCAGGGCATGATCGTCCGCCGTGAGCCCGAGGCGGAAGCCCTTGAAGGCGTAAGGCGCCGGTTCGTACGGATCGACGTAGGTCACGTCCGTGCGCGCCGGGATCTCGACGCCGAAGCCCGCGAGCACCGCGTTCACCACCAGGCGGCGCAGGCCCTCGTTGGCGAGATCGGTCGCCGCGCCCATCGTCGTGCAGAAAACGCGGTTGGTGGTGCCGTTCGCGTTCCGGTTCACGCGCGTCCAGGCGATCGGCATCATCGGGGCGTTGATGCCCTGCTCGATGTTGTCGGCCTTGCGCACCTTCCGCTGCTTGGTGTCGGGCGGGTCGTCGGGCCGCATGCCGGCGAGCACCTGCCCGCGCACGAGGATCCGCGCGTCCGCGACTGGATGCGTCTCGTACACCCCGGAGTCGCCGAAGATCAGGCCGACGCCGCGCAACAGCGGGTCGTTCTCCGCGCCGGGCTCGATGACTCCCTTGGTGGCGCCGCGGCGGTTGGCGCCCCAGTGGCTCACCCAGTTTTCCCCGAGCACGTTCCGGCCGAAGTCGTTGAAATGCCGGTAGGCGCTCGGGTGACCGGCCGGAAAACGGAACGCGTGCGTGCTCGTGCGGAGCGCGGTGATCGGCACGCCGCGGTCCACGGCGGCGGCGAGACGGCGCATCGCGGCGTCCGGCCACTGGCGGAAGCGCAGCGCCATCACGATGCCGTCGGCGGTGTCGAGCGCCTCGGAACCAGGCACGCTGGCGTTATGGTCGGGGTTGATCGTGCCGTCGGGATCGAGCGCGAACAGCACGGTGCAACGGAAGCCGTGGCGCTGACTGAGGATCTTCGCCAGCATCGGCAGCCCCTCCTCGCCGCGGTATTCCTCGTCCCCGGTGAGGAACACGAGGTGACGGCCGGAGCCGGGGCCCGGGCCAGCCGGGTAGGTGATGGACGTTGAAGCGGCCCGCAGGCCTGGGGCGGCGAACGCGGCGAGGGCGAGCAGCAGGGTGGGGAAGACGCACGGCAGGCGCATGGGGCGTTGGTGCGCGGCGACGCGCGGCGCGTCAACGCCGCGACACCGGACGTTGCGGAGCGCTCCCTCGGGCCACTCAATCGGGCGCTTCCGCATGTCGCGACATCCCGACGGGCCGCCGGCCTCCCACGGTGAAATCATCCTCACGGCCCGCCGCGCGCTCCTGGTTGAGCTCGGGCTCGAGGCTACCGACGTGGGACGCGCCTTTCTCGCCGAGCCGGCCGGGCCGCGGGCGCGGCTGCACGGAGTGCGCGCGGCCCTCGCGCGTTTCGCGGCGGAGCGGCTGACGGAGGCCGACGCCCGCGTGGTGTTCGGGCGTTATCGCGACAATGCCGACGAGTTGACGCTCGAGGTGCCCGCGGCGGTGCAGTTGCGCGAAGGAACCGCGGCGCCGGTCCGCGCGGTGGTGACGCTTCCGCTCGTGCAGCTGGCGGCCGAGCTCGGCCGGGCGGGTGCCGCTGGGGCGGCCGCCGGTTTGCTCGCGCGACGGCATCCGGCGGCGCGCGAGGTGGAGCGGCGGTTGCGCGCGAGCCCGCCCGGCCACGAAGGCTGGACGGTGCTGGGCGCGGCGGATGTCGCGCACGCCTTCGCGGCGAATCCCCCGCGGCTTGATGACAACCGCGATCTCCACCACCGCATTCGCCTCGCCTGCGCGCACGCGGCGGATCGTTCGCTCATCGCCGGGCTGGCGGAGCGCAATCCCGGCTTTCTCGACTATCTCCAGTGCTTTCCGGCCGCCCGCTCGCTCCGCCGGCGGGTGGTGGCGTGGCTCGGCCCGACCAATTCCGGCAAGACCCACCGCGCGCTGCGGGCGCTGGCGGCGGCGCCGAGCGGGATGTACCTCGGTCCGCTCCGGCTGCTGGCGTTGGAGCAACGCGACCGCCTCACCGAACTCGGCACGCCCTGTTCGCTCATCACCGGCGAGGAGCGCGTGGAGGCCTCGCCGACGCATTCGTCGCGCACGGTGGAGATGGCCGACTTCTCACGGAAGTTCGCGGTCTGCGTGCTCGATGAGATGCAGCTCGCGTTCGACCGCGACCGTGGCTGGGCGTGGGTCGCCGCGTATTGCGGCGTGGCGGCGGAGACGCTCGTCGTCACCGGGCCGCTTTCCTGTGAACCCGTGATCCGGCGGCTGGGGGAGTTGTGCGGCGACGAGGTGGAGGTGCATCCGCTGGAGCGGCTTGGCACGCTCGCGTACGAGGGCGTGCTCGACTGGCGGAGCGTGCCGCCGCGCTCGGCGGTGATCGGGTTTTCCCGGCCGCTCGTGCTGGAGCTGAAGGCGATGTTCGAGTCGCTCGGCCAACGTGTGGCCGTGATCTACGGCGGGTTATCCCCGGAGGTGCGGCGCGAGGAGGCGCGGCGGTTCCGCGAGGGCGAGGCCGACCTCGTCTGCGCGACGGACGCGATCGGGCTGGGGTTGAACCTGCCGCTCGACCGCGTGGTGTTCTACGAGACCGACAAATTCGACGGCCGGGAAACGCGCCGCCTCGAAGCCGGGGAGTTGCTGCAGATCGGCGGACGCGCCGGACGCGGGCCGGGGTCCGCGGGCTGGGTGGCGGCATTCTCGGCGCGCGACGGCCAGCGGATCGCGGAGGCGCTGGCCGCGCCGCAGCCCGTGCCCGCGCCGGACCGTCTGCCGGCGGCGCCCACGCCGATGCACATCCGCGCGATCGCGGCGCATCTCGGGCTCGACCGTCTCGGACCGATCCTGGAGTTCTTCCGCACGCGCCTGACGTTTTCCGGCGGCACGTTTTTCCCCGAGGTGCAGCCCGGGGTCGTGGCCGCCGCGGAGCTGGCCGACGCCTGCGCGGGCAAATTGCCGGTCGAGACACGACACACGCTCGCGTGCACCCCGGTCGACCTCAACGACCACCACGCGCATAACCTTTTCGCGGACTGGCTGGAGGCGATCGCGGCCGGCGGGCGGGTCGCGTTCCCGCGGCGCCTCGACGGCAGCGGTGGGTTGGATTCGCTCGAGGAGACCCTGAAGTTGATCACGGTCTACCGCTGGTTGGCGCAAAAATTCCCAACCCAGTTCACCGATCTCGCGCGCGTCGAGGCGCTTCGGCGGGAGTTGACCGAGCAGACGCAGATGATCCTCCGCCGCAACTGGGCCCAGCACGGCCTGGCGCGCCGCGAATGCCGCCGTTGCGGCCGCGCCCTGCTGCCGAGCTCCGGGTTCCGCTTCTGTCGCGAATGCCACGCGGCCGGCCGCGATTGAAGTTAAGGTGGTTTCGGGTTGGGCCGACGGAAGTCACGGAAGATTCTGGAAAAGCGACAGAGCCTGCGTCACGGCGCCTCCAACGGGTAGCAGGCCAACGCTCCTGAAGTTCTAAACCGGCAGGAGGGGATGTCGCCGTTGCAGTGCGTTGATCTGGAGTCATGGTCGCAGGCATGATCACCGCCGCCGCCATCCCGCTTCCCGTCGCGGGCGCCGCGACTTTTCCATGAGTTCAGCGTTCATCGAATGGTTCGGCTACGGTGCGTCCGTGGTCGTGGGAGTCTCGCTGCTGATGACCTCGGTGGTGCGCCTCCGGTGGATCAATCTCGCGGGCTCGCTGCTGTTCACGGCGTACGGCCTGCTGATCAGCGCCTATCCCGTGGCGCTGCTGAACTTCTCGATCGCGCTGATCAACATCTGGCACCTCGCGCGGATCCACCGCCGGCGGGACCGGCTGGTCGTGGTACCGACCGAGCCGGATAATCCGGTGATCGCCGAGTTCCTGCGGCAGCATCGAGAGGGTATCCGCGGTTTCTTCCCTGGTTTTCCGGCGGATGCCGACGCGGCCGATGTCGCCCTGCTCTCCTTGCGCGACGCCCAGCTGGCCGGCGTGATCCTCGGCCGGAAAACCACCCCGGGCACGCTGGTCGTGACGCTCGACTACGTGGCGCCCGAGTACCGCGACTTCAAAGTCGGCCGCCACGTCTTCATCGAGCACCCTGCGGTGTTGCGCGGATTGGGCGTGAACCAAGTGGCGGCCGAGGCGGCCACGCCCGCGCATCGCGATTATCTCGAGCGGATGGGTTTCAAAACGGGGAAAGTTTCCGGACGCGCGATGCTGGTGCGCTCCGTGTAACGCGGTTTCTCCGCACGGCACCGGGAAATCCCGGCGCGTGCCGCTGAGTGCTCACCACGAATCTAAAGCCGCGGAGAGCGGGAACCACAAAACACACCAAGTTCACGAAACGGCGCTGGTTGGCCCACGGAGCTCACGGGAGCCGCGGGAAAATCAAGTCACCGCGGCCGCCGGGTTGAGCGCGGCGCTTGCGCCTTATACGTCGCTTGGCGGCCATTTCCCGAGTTGGCCGCGAAGAGGCGCAGGAGGCGCAAGAAGTGTGTAAGCGCGTGCTCCCGGGGTCTTGCCCGACCGCACGGTGAAATTGGTCTCGCGGAGGATCGAACTCAGCCGGGTGTTGGCCTCCTCTCGGCGGCCCCGCGCGGCCAGGTACCAGCACACGACATCATTCAACGTGCAGGGCTGCGGGAGCTGGCGGAGGTCGACGGAGAGTTTCGCCGCCAGCTTCTCGGCCAGCCAGTCGTAGAGCAGCCGCGGGCCGGCGTCGGTCTCAACCCGCAATAGCTCGGGGCCGACGATCGGGGTCACGCGCTTCTTCTCGATGTAATTGAGCAGGTCCTCCCAGCCATCGTCATCCAAGGCGGGCAATCCGGGGGCGGCGTCGGCATCGGGCGAGGCCATGTTTTGATTTGGCGCCTTGATGCAGGTGGGTTCTGCCCGGCCGCGATCAAGGTGTGGGAAACACCAACGAAACGCCGCCGTCGGGACTTTCGAAAGTCCACGACGGCGGCGGCGCTGTTCAGCCGGTTGGAATGGCGGCTACGCGATGACGTCCCCCCGGGCCGTGGCCCGAAGCACGAGTGCGTTTTTCTGGCTTTGGGCGATGCTGCCGCCCGCTACGTATGGTTTTTTGGCCATGAAGGTGGGCCGGCCGGGGAAAACGCTACCATCGTCCCGGACCGGGGCGCGACCGTGGGGGCTGCCGCCCGGAAAGCGACGGGATTGACGCGGGCGCGCCTCCCGCGGGTGTAAGCCGCACGCGGGCCAGCCGATTGCGGGGTTTATTTCGCGCTGCGACCGTTGGAAATCCGTGGCTAAAAAATCGTGGGCACCACGAAACACACGAAAGAGAGCTGCTTGGCCCCCTCCATCGTCGAGCCTGCGGAGGGCAGGCGCGGAACACGCGGAAGACGGGGAAAAAATCGAGCCACCGCAGCCGCTGAGGTGAGTGCGGGCTTTTGCGTCTCTTGGAGGCCATGCCCTGAGTTGGCCGCGAAGAGGCGCAGGAGGCGCAAGAGCGGGGAAGACGTGGGAGACACGGAGTTTGGTCTCGGTGGCCTCTGCTACCTCCTTTTCCAACCTGGCCGGCCAGCAGGAGCCAACGGAGGGCCCGGGCCATTCGTGTGCCCGGGTGTCCATTCGTGGTTGTTCCCGGCTGGGAGGTTTAAGCCAGATGGCCGAGAAGCCATCGGACGTTTCCTCCCTCATCTGCGCCATCCGCGAAATCCGCGGTCAACTCCGAGGCGTTCCCGACGAAAGTCTAGACGGCGCCGCCGGCGGGCGCTTTGCTGCGCACTCTCGCCCTATGTCCAGCAGCACGCAACGCCTCGGCGTCGGGATCATCGGCAGCGGTTTCATGACGCGTTTCCACCTGCAGTCGTGGGTGGCGGTGCGCGACGCCGACATCCTGGGCCTGTGGAGTCCCAACGCCGCGCACGCGGCCGATACCGCCGCCTACGCCCGCTCGCTCGGCGTGGGTCCGGCGCGCGCCTACGGCTCGATCACCGAGATGGTGGCCGATCCCGCGATCGATGCCCTCTGGATCTGCGGTCCTAACCACAAGCGCGTCGAGAACCTCGAGGAGATCGTGGCCGCGCTGGAGTCGGGCCGGGGTAAACTCAAGGCGGTTGCCTGCGAGAAGCCCCTGGCGAGCAACGTCGCGGAGGCGCGGCGCTGCGTGGAGCTGATCCGGCGCGCGGGCGTGCTGCACGGCTACCTGGAGGACCAGCTCTTCATTCCCGCCCTCGTGAAGGGTCGCGCGCTCGCCTGGGCACGCGGCGCCTCGATCAGCGGCCGGCCCTATCTCGCGCGTTCGGCGGAGGAGCACAGCGGTCCGCACATGCCGTGGTTCTGGCAGGGAAATCTCCAGGGCGGCGGCGTGCTCAACGACATGCTGTGCCACAGCGTGGAGGTCGCGCGCAGCCTGCTCACCGACCCGGCCAAGCCGCGCTCAAGCGTGCGGCCGGTGAAGGTCACGGGCCATATCCACAGCCTGAAGTGGTCGCGGCCCGAGTACGCCGAGCAGCTGCGGAAGACCATGGGCCCGGAGGTGGATTACACCCGCCGGCCGTCCGAGGACTTCGCGCGCGCCACCGTGGAGTTCGTCGATGACGAGGGCCGCCCGCTGATCGCGGAGGCCACCACCTCGTGGAGCTTCGTCGGCCCCGGCCTGCGGCTGAGCATGGAGCTGCTCGGACCGGAGTATTCCTTCTCCTATAACTCGCTGAACGCCGGCGCGCAGCTCTTCCTCAGCCGGCGGGTCACCGGCCGCGCGGGCGAGGACCTCGTCGAGAAACAGAACGCCGAGCAGGGTTCGATGCCGCTCGTCGGCAACGAGGCCGCCGAGTACGGCTACGAGGCCGAGAACCGCCACTTCGTGCGCTGCTTCCTCGAGGGTCGCCAACCGGAGCTCGGCTTCGAGGCCGGCCTCGAGGTCGTGGAGCTGCTGATGACGGCCTACATGAGCGCCGAGCAGGGCCGCACGCTTCCGTGGAAACCGGAGGGCTTGGAGACCTTCGTCCCCGCCGTCGCGCGGGGCGCGTGGAAACCCTGAGGTTCAGGGCCGTCGGGCAAGCCCCGACGCAGCCCGGAGGAGTGCGGTCGCGTTTGAAGCCTTGGAGATTCGAGCCGCGGGGAGGCGCGCCGCCTTGTCGGGCTGCACGCCGGCTTCCGGGCCGGTTGACGCCTACGCCCCGTACTTGGTGATCTTTGGAGAGTAGTACACGACGCTTCTCGCCCCTTGCGCGATCTGCTGGGTGGTCGGCAGCAAGTCCTCGATCCACTCGAACCGGTGGGTGACAAAGTGCTTCCACTCCGAAAGCGGGATATCGATCACGGAGCCCTTGAGTTGGACGAACTCCAAGCCGTCATCGCGGAGTTCGTGCCGCAGGCGCTCCACGGCGACCGGGGCCGATTTGGCGAAGAGGAACGCGTAGAAAATGTAGGTTTCCCGCGGGTTCTCCCCGCTTTCCGTTCGCTTCACCGCGGCGAGCGGCACCGCGAAGATGTGCTCCTCGGGTTGCGCGGAACGGGGCGGCTCAGCGGAGCGAAGGCGGAGGAAATCAAGCAGCCCCATGGACGGTGCGCATCATTGCTCGGGAGGATAGGTCAGCGTCCGTCCGGAGGAGAAGACCCGGCCCTTCAGGAAGCTCTCCGTGATTTTCACCGGGGAGTTCGGCAGCAGTAAAAATCTTCGTAGCCCCGAGGTGCGCCACGCGCTGATGTCGTGCTGGGTGGCGACATCCAGGGAGTGGGAGGCGTAGCCGGCCTTCACCAGCATATCGACCGTCACGAATTTTTTCCCGGCTCCATCCTCCATGAAGTAGCGCTCCTTGGCGTCGTAAAGCTGGCGGAGGGTGTTGAGGACGAGCGTCTCCTCCGACTTGCTTTTGATGTGCAGGAGGGCGGGCACGGCGATCGCGCTGAGGATGCCGATGATCAGCACGACGGTCATGATCTCGACCAGCGTGAAGCCGCCGAGGGTTCGGGCGGACGGTTTCAAGCGGCCTCCTTCTTCGGTCGGGCGGTGAAGGCGAGGTAGAGCCCGGCCGTGACCAGCACGATGGTGAGGATGCGCAGGGCGACCATCGGCAGGTTCACGGACCATTCCATCGGCACCTGCCAGGCGTAGTACAGGCTGTGCTCCAAGCGGCCGCGGGCGGTTTCCTGGTAAACCGGAGGGTGAATCCAGATCCAGGCGAGCGTGTTGCATCCCATGCAAAGGATGACGCGTTGGACGATAGTCATGGCGTGGATGATTGTTGCGACCAAATCGCGCGGATTCTCCACGCACGAGGATTTTCTCCGGGCGCCCCGGCGCGTTTTTGGGTTCGTGTCCGCCGACCGCCCCGTGCAGACGGGGAGCAATTACCACCAATCCCATGACCTCACCCCGGACCCCCCGCGGCTCGCTCTTCACGATGATGGCGCTCGAGTTTTTCATCTGGGGCGCGTGGCTGCCGCTCATCTTCGGCTACCTGCCGAGCCTCGGCTTCACGCCCGGCCAGCAGGCCTGGATCCTCAACGCCTTCCCGGTCGCCTCGATCGTCGGGATGTTCTTCAGCAACCAGTTCGCCGACCGTAATTTCTCCGCGGAGAAGTTCCTCGCGTTCTCCCACCTCGTCGGCGGGCTCGCGATCCTCGGCTGCGCCTTCACCCGCGACTTCTGGCCGTTCTTCCTGCTGATGCTCGTGCACTGCCTGCTCTACGTGCCGACCATCTCCATCACGAACTCGATCGCCTTTGCCAACATGCGCGATCCGGCGAACGAGTTCGGCCTCGTCCGCATGGGCGGCACCATCGGGTGGATCCTAGCCGCCTGGCCGTTCACCTTCATCCTTGTCGACTGGGCCAAGGTCGACGCCGCCAATGCGCAGGGCTTCGTCAACTGGCTCGGCACCGTCCTCAACTCGGGCCTCACCGGCGACGCGCTCAAGAACGCCACGCGCTACACGTTCATCGTGGCTGGGGTGGCCTCGCTGGTGCTCGCCGCCTTCAGCCTCACGCTTCCGCACACGCCGCCGCGCAAGCCCACCGAGGGCGGCGCCAAGCTCGCCTGGCTCGAGGCGTTCAGCCTGCTCAAGCATCCTTTCGTCCTCGTGCTCTGGCTGGTCACGCTCGTCGATTCCTTCGTCCACAACTGCTACTTCAACTGGACCGGGGTCTTCCTCGGCACCGCACCCTCGGCCGGCGGCGTGGGCATTCCCGGCAACTGGATCATGCCGGTGATGAGCATCGGGCAGATCGCGGAGATCCTCACCATGTTCGTCCTCGGCGCGACGCTCCGCCGCTTCGGCTGGCGCACCACCATGATCGTCGGCGTCCTCGGCCACGCCGCGCGCTTCGCGGTCTACGCGTTTGTGCCGCAGAGCGCCGCCGCTATCATCCTCATCCAGGTGCTCCACGGCATCTGCTACGCGTTCTTCTTCGCCACGGTCTACATCTTCGTCGACGCGTACTTCCCGAAGGACATCCGCACCAGCGCGCAGGGGCTGTTCAACGTCCAGATCCTCGGGATCGGCGCCCTCCTCGCCAACTCGATCTGCCCGTGGCTCATCCAAAGCGTTTACACGGTGAAGGACGTGACCGACTTCCGCGGGCTCTTCGTGGTGCCGCTGGTCATCGCCTCCGCGGCCGCCCTGGCCCTCGCGTTGTTCTTCCGCCCGCCGCCGACCCCCGCTTCCGGCGGGGCCGTCGCCGCGCCGCATTGAGTAAGTTGCCGTCGTGGTGACTCGCCTGTTCCTGCTGGCGCTCGCGCTCGCGGCCGGCGCGCGCGCCGGCCGCGTGGAGCTCGTCGCCGGCGGATCCGAGGACCGCACCGGCATCCCGGCGGTGCAGGCCGCGCTGCGCGAGCCGTTCGGCGTGGAGTTTGACGCCGTTGGCAACCTCTACCTCGCCGAGATGGTGAGCGGGAACCGCCTGCTGCGGATCGACCCGCGCGGCATCCTCACCCACCTGGCCGGGGATGGTACGGTTGGTGACGCCGGCGACGGCGGGCCCGCGCTCGCGGCCCGATTCAACGGACCGCACAACCTCGCCGTGCTGCCGGATGGCGACGTTCTGCTCGGCGACACTTGGAACGGTCGTGTGCGGCGCTTCCACGCCGGCTCCGGCACGGTGTCGTCGCTCCCCGGCTTCAACGTCCCGCCCCCCGCGGCCCGCACCAACGGGCCTTATTGCATCACCCTCACACCCGACGCCCGCGAACTGGTGATCGCCGACCTGCGGCGCGTGCAGGTGCTGAACCTCGCGACCAGTCGTTTGCGCGTGGTCGCCGGCAACGGGAAGAAAGGCGTGCCGGCCGACGGCGCCATGGCAGCGGACGCGCCTCTCGTCGATCCGCGCGCCGCGGCCTACGACCGGCGCGGCAACCTCTACATCCTCGAGCGCAACGGCCACGCGCTGCGCGTCGTCGGCCCCGACGGGCGCATCCGCACCGTGGTCAACGCCACCGGCGCCAAGGGGGCGACCGGCGACGGTGGGCCCGCGTTGGCGGCGACGCTCAACGGGCCGAAGCATCTCTGCATCGACCGGGATGACGCGGTGCTTATCGCCGACGCCGAGAATCATCTGGTGCGGCGGTACTCGCCATCGACCGGCTTGATCACGCGGGTTGCCGGCACCGGGAAAAAAGGCGCCGCCGGCGTCGGCGGACCACCGGAGGAATGCGAGCTCAACCGGCCGCACGGCGTGACCGTGCACCGCGACGGCGCGCTCTATATCACCGACAGTTACAACCATCGCGTGCTCCGTATCGTGCCGTAGGCGCGACCGATTGCGGCGCTGGCGGCGCGGGGATATTTTTCCCGTGCCATGATCGACATCATCAGGAAAACGCTGCTCGCCGGGGTCGGCGCGGCGGTGGTTACCCGGGAAAAAGTGGAGTCCGCGCTCGGGGAATTCGTACGGCAGGGAAAGGTCTCTTCCGCCGAGGCGCGTGAGATGGCCGGCCGGATCGCCGACGAGGGCCGGCAGGAGTTCGACCGGATGGCCGGGGAGCTAGATGCGACGCTGCGGTCGCGGTTGGACGGCGTGGACGGCCTTGCGCAGCGCCGGCTCGAGGCCTTGGAGGCGCGGGTGGCCGCGTTGGAGAACGCGGCGGCGGCCGTCGCAAACCGGGAGGCCGACGCGCTCGGGGAACCGCTTCGCGATTGACCGTGCCGGGAGCCCTGCAACGGGCGGTGCGCGCGAACGAGATCCTTGCGGTGCTGGCCCGGCACGGCTTCGCCGAGGCGTTCGGCCGGCTCGGGCTTACGCCGCGCCGGTGGGCCGGGTCGGCCGCGGCACCGGCACGTTCGACGGGCGAGCGTCTCCGGCTTGCCGCAGAGGAGCTCGGGCCGGCGTTTGTGAAGCTGGGACAACTTTTGTCGGCGCGGCCGGATATCGTGCCGCACGAGATTCTGCTGGAGTTGCGCCGGCTGCAGGACCACGTGCGGCCGTTGCCCTTCGCCGAGTTGCGGCCGGTGCTCGCCGCCGGGTTGGGCCGCGATCCGGGGGAGGTCTTCGCCGAGCTCGACGAACAGTCGGCGGCCGCCGCCTCGCTGGCGCAGGTCCACTTCGGCCGGCTGGTCTCGGGTGAGGCGGTGGCGGTGAAGGTGCGGAAACCCGGGATCCGCCGCCGGCTGGAAACGGATCTCGATCTTGCAGGGCGGCTCGCCGCACGGCTGCAGTCCCATGTGCCGGCGCTGCGCTCGATCGATCTCGCGGGCGCGTTGGCGGAGTTGCGCGCGGGTGTCCTGCGGGAGCTGGATTTCCGCCACGAGGCGCGGCACCAGGCGTTTTTCCACGCGCGGTTCCCGGGCGACGGGCCGGTCTTCGCGCCCCGCGTCTACGCGGAGCTCTCCTCCGAGCAGGTCCTCGTCATGGAGCGGGTCGACGGCCTGCCGGTCGCCGCGGCGGTGGCGCTACCGCTCGCCGCGCGCCGGCGGCTGGCCGCGGCGGGGGCGGACGCCCTGCTTCGGCAGGCTTTCCTCTTCGGGTTCTTCCACGGCGACCCGCACGCGGGAAATCTGCTCGTAACGCGTGACGAGCGGCTGTGTTTCCTCGATTGGGGACTCACCGGACATCTCACCCCTCGCCTGCGGGCGGCGCTGGCTGACTTCTGGACGGCCGCCGTGGCGCAGGATGCGGAGGCCCTGGTTCGTGTGGCCTCGGAGATCGCGCCCGAGGACTCGCGGCCCGACGCGCGCGGGCTGGAGCGCGAGGTCGCGCTGGTGTTGCGCGAGGAGCTCGACTTCGTGTCCGGGCGTCCGGCGCTCGGCCGGGCAATGGTGCGGCTGCTGTTCGTGTTCGGGCAGGGAGGTATCCCGCTATCGCGCGAATACGCGTTGCTGGCCAAGGCGCTGCTTTCGATCGAGGAGACCGGCCGACTGCTTGATCCCGGCTTCGATCTGCGTCCGCACGCCGCGCCGGTGCTGCGGGAGCTGCGGCGCGAGCGTACGGGCGCGCGGGCGATCGTGCGCCGGACGCGCGACGCGGCGCGGCACCTTCTTCCGGGCCTCGGCGGGTTGCCCCTGGAGCTGGCTCGGCTAGTGCGCCGGCTCGGCCACGATAACCTCGCGATCAACCTCCATCACCGCGGGCTCGGCGAACATGACGACGCGATGAAGGTCGCCGCCAACCGCATCGCGCTCGGCGTGATCATCGGGTCGCTGATCATCGGGTCCTCGCTCGTTGTCACCACGGGCGCGACCCCCAGGTTGTTCGGCCTTCCCGCACTCGGGGTCGTCGGCTACCTGATCTCCGCTCTGCTCGGGCTGCGCGTGGTCTGGGATATCATCCGGCACGGACGGCACCAGTGAGGCGCTCCGGCCCTTGTGCCTGGGGCGTTTTTTTAGGGCTGACGCCACAACGGCCGCAAGGAGGCGAACAAGTCGCAAGAGGAGGGCCGGTGGTGGCTGTAGCCGAGGCTGTTTGCCTCGGATGAGTCGAGGGCTGTTGCCGAAAGCGGTGCGTGAATTCCCCGGAATTTTTAACCGCGGATGGCGCGGATGGCGGAAGAAGCGGCCGATGGCTTTCCGGGCTTCGCGACCGTTCTTTTTCAACTCCGACTCAGGGCGGCTTGCTGCTTGAAACCGCTTGCGCCGGATAGCGTGCGGCGTCCTCTTCGCGCCTCGCACACCATGTCTGAAATTCCCTCTTCCCCCGCGCCGGCGCGCAAGCGCTGCGGTTGCGGCAACACCAAGGATGCCGGCGGTTTTTGCGACGGCTCGCACGCGAAGCCCGCGCCGGCACCGGTTCGCAAGGCCTGCGGTTGCGGCCGCACGCAGGACGCGCAGGGCAATTGCGACGGCTCCCACGCCAAGCGGCCCTGAGGCCTTTGCCGGTGCTCACCCGTGGGTGGTGAGCGCGGCGGCTGGACGGGAAAGCCGCGCGACGGCGTCGACGACCAGCCCCGCCGCAGCCTCGAGGGACACTCGCTCAAGGTTGATCACGTAATCGTAGGCGGCGGGGTCGGCGATGTTCGCGCTGAAATTCGCCTTCACGTAGCGCCTGCGGGCGGCGTCGCGATGGGCGTTCCACGCGCTGGCCTCCGCCAGATCGACCCCGCGACGGCCGGCGGCGCGGGCATCCCGGTAAGCCTCCCGGGCGACCAACCTCACATGCACGCCGCCGGGTAGGTCGGCGGTGGCGAAGTTGGCGCCCCGACCCAGCAGGATGGCATGGCCGCCGCGGGCGATGCGACGGATCAGCTCGTTGGTTTTACTGACGAGCATCCAGAGGCTGGGGTGCAGGCCGACAATCTCCCCGATCGTGGCGTTGAACTCGGAGACCCGGTCCTCCGGGAGAAACCGGGCGAGGTGCGGGGGAAGCTGGTTGGTGCGCAACATCTCGTCGATAAGGTTGGCGCTGTAGACGCTCCACGAGTGGTCGTTCCCCGATGACAGCAAAGGCACGAGCATCTCCGCGAAGGCGTTCCCCCCGAGTCCTGATTCGCGTGAGATGGTGACGAACGGCCCGAGCGGAACGGGGTGAATCTCGTGGCCGGCGTGGGTGAGCTGGATGTTGAGGTAGGACGTGGCGTGCTGCAGGTGCGAGGAGGCGGGAATCATGGCGCGCCGGCGCACCGCCCGGTTGATCCGGGGGGCGGCCGTGCTCCAATTTAACCCGTGCCCCACGCCCCGCTGGGCGGATCTTGCGATTTCCGGATCAGGTCCGG
>CAIUOU010000170.1 GCA_903900845.1 uncultured Opitutia bacterium | reverse complement strand
TAACGTGAGCAGCCATTTTTCAGAAAATCTCTCCGCCGCCCGCGAGGTTCGGGCCTTCGGGCTCGAGGAGCGCGAGACCTCCCGTTTCGCCGACGCGTGCCGCGCCCTCATCACGTCGCAGATGAAGATCGTGAAGTACGCACAGGCGCTCACGCCCGCCATCGAGGTCATCTCCGCCGCCGGGATCGCGGTCACCCTTGTCTACGCCTACCGCGGCGGCCTCGCCCTCGAGACCTTCATCGCGCTCATCACCGCCCTCTACGCCAGCTACGAGCCGGTCAAGAAGCTCGGCGCCTTGAGCAACGAGCTGAAGCGCGGCACCGCCGCCCTCGACCGGCTCGAGGTCGTGCTCCACGAGCCCGTCACCCTCGCCGACCCCGCCTCCCCCGCCGCGGTCGGCCGCCTCAGCGGCTCGCTCTCTTTCCGCCAAGTGGCCTTCGCCTACCAGCCGGGCAACCCGGTCCTCGAGGGCGTCAACGTCGAGATCCCCGCCGGCACCGTCTGCGCCCTCGTGGGACCCAGCGGCGCCGGCAAGAGCAGCTTCGCCAACCTCGTGCCGCGCTTCCACGACGCGACCAAAGGCGCCGTCCTCGTGGACGGCCTCGACGTCCGTGCGCTGCGGCTCGCCGACCTCCGCCGCAACGTCGCCGTCGTCCCGCAGGATCCGGTCCTCTTCAACGACTCCATCCTCGCGAACATCCTGCTCGGCCGCCTCGGCGCCTCGCGGGCGGAGGCCGAGGCCGCCGCCCGCGACGCTTCCGCGCACGACTTCATCACCGGCCTGCCCCACGGCTACGACACCCGTGTCGGTGAGCGTGGCGCCGCCTTGTCCGGAGGCCAACGCCAGCGCATCGCCCTCGCCCGGGCGTTCCTCCGCGACGCGCCCATCCTCATCCTTGACGAGGCCACGAGCGCGCTCGACGGGGACAGCGAGGCCGCGATCCAGGGGGCGCTGAAGAAGCTCATGGCGGGTCGCACCGTGCTCATCATCGCCCACCGCTTTTCCACCATCCGCGACGCGACCAAGATCCTGGTGTTCGACGCGGGCCGTCTTGCCGCCGCCGGATCCCACGCCGAGCTGCACGCCGGAAACGCGCTCTACCGGTCGCTCCACGATCGCCAGGCCGGTGGCGCCGCCTGAGACGGACGAAGCGTCCTTAGCTTTCCGAGACCATGGCCGACGCCCCGCGCGTGCTTCTCATCCGCCGCCGCTACCTCGGCGACGTCGTGCTGCTCGGCAGCGTGCTGCGTAATCTCCGGCTGCACTGGCCCGACGCCCGCCTCGACCTGCTCACCGAGGCCGCGTACGCGGGCGTCGCCGCGCTGCACCCCGACGCGAGCACGTCTCTCGCATTCCCAACCCAAGCGCTGGAATGGCCCGCGTTCATCCGGGCCCTGCGCGCCGCGCGTTACAGCCATGTGCTGGATTTCGACAATACGGAGCGCACGGCGCTGGTGACGCGGCTCACGGGTGCCGCGGTGCGGGCGACGTTCAACCGCGAGCTGATTGTCCACCGCTGGCCGGGGCTCTACACGCACGCGGCGCGCGTCACGAACGCGTTCTACGACTCCCACCACATCACCGAAACCTATCTCGCGCTGCCCGCCGCGATCGGCGTGCCGGTGGTGACGCGGGAAGCGCGCCTCGCACCGCGCGAGTCCGACCTCGCCGCCGCGGCCCGGCTCACCGGAGGAACACGCTCGTCCAACGCGGACCGACCGCACCGCATCCTGCTGCATCCGGGCACACGCAGCGAGTTCCGCCGGTGGCCGGCCGAGAACTTCGCGCGGGTGTGCGACCGGGCGCAGGACGAACTGGGCGCGCAGGTTTTCCTCGTGTGCGGACCGGGCGAAGAGCCGGCCGCCGAGGAGATCCGGCGCGCGGCCAAAACGCATCTGGTCACACTGAAGCCCCTCACGACGCCGGGCGCGCTCGCCGCGCTCGCCGCGCAATGCGACGCGTTTCTCTGCCACGACAGCGGCCCGATGCACGTCGCCGCGGGTGTCGGCACGCGCGTGGTGGCCCTGTTCGGCTCCCAGAACAGCACCCTCTGGCGCCCGCTGGGCGAAAACCATACCGTGCTGCAAACCGCGCTTCCCTGCGGGTGCCTCGGATCCGCGGCCCCATCGGCCTGCACCCCCGGTGATTCCTACCGGAGCCACTGCGTGCGGAAGATCAGCGTCGACGAAGTTTTATCAGCCCTCGCCCACGCGGCGCTTTCCGGAGACCATTGAGCTTCTGCGGCGCCGCCGTGGCGCCTACTTTTTCACGCGACGAGGCTTGGGGTTGGGAGCAACCGGGCGCGGGAGGGAAATCCCGGGTTTCGGGGCCGGCGTTGCAGGTGCAGGATCCCCGTCGTTGAGCACCGGATCACCGACGGGAGCCGGCAGGTCCGGCGGGACCATGCGAAGCGGCAAGGTGAGTGTGCCATTTTCCCGATAACAGCGGAGCATTGCGATCACGGCGCTGTGAGCGAGGGTCGCCGCGGCGACACCGACCCCGTCGGCTAACCGGTCCAGCTCCGCGGACTGCACGTCGTCGAGGCGCACCATGACGGCATTGGTTCGTTTCATGGTGGGCCATGAAAACACCCGCTTACCCCAAGTAACTGGCGGGCGGCGTCATCATTAGTTACCTCCGCTAACTTCGCCCGATCCGCTTTGGCCGGACGCCCTACCTCAAGTGACCATCAAACCAGTCCGCGAACTGATAGACGTCCCACGGCATCGTGGCCCAACCGTGCTTGGCGCCGGAATGAACCCGGACCACGACCTCCCGCCCCACCTTCCGCGCAGCGTCGCGGAACCATTCCGACTGCTCCAGCGGCGTGAGCGTATCCGCGTCGCCATGATGGATCAGCACCGGCGGCATAGCCGGGGAGACATGGTAGATCGGCGATACCTCCCGACCGATCACCTTCCAGCGCGCCATCTCCCGGGCCTCGGGGCCGAAGGCCTTCACATAACTCTTCGGCGGGCCGCCATCTCCGGGATTCTCCGTCGACTTGCCCAGGTTCAGCAGGTCCGTGATCGGGAAGAAAATCGCCACCGCTTCCACCGCGCTGCTCTCGCGCTCGACCGGGTCCGTCGCTTCCGGCCGGCCCGGCGCACCCTTGGTCGCCAGCATCAGGCTCAAGTGCCCGCCCGAACTTCCTCCCGCCACCCCGAGGCGCGAGGGATCGACGCCATAACGACCCGCCGTATGACGGATGAAGCGAACCGCCCGCGTGAGATCGGCCACGATCTCCGGCACGGTCGCCTGGGGTTGGGAGATGTGGCACGTCGCGAAAACCGTGTAGCCACGCCTCAGCAGCGGCGCCGCGATCCACTCGTCGAACTCGCCGGGGCGCTTGGAGCGCCAGCTGCCGCTCACGAGCAGTATAACCCCGCGTCCGTTGGGTGAAGGCGCGCGCAGCACGTCCAGCGTGAGCGACTGCCCGCGCCGCTCGCCGTAAACAACCCCGTTGATCCGCTCGACTCGGGGATGCAGGTACCACCACCCCGCCCCGAAGAGCACGCCCGCAACCACCACCAAAACACCGGTGAACACCAGCGAGCGCTTCAGGAGCCGTTTCCAATTCATGGCGTCAAATGGCGCTCACGCCCGTGTTCCTTGGGAGATCGCTCCGCGCGGCCCCGTGCAACCTTCCGCGCATCCGTCGCATTAAACTGCGCGATTTGTGAAATCTGCGGTTCAAGTTCTCCACCTCGGAAACAGCCTTCGGCCGTACGGATGCCGGCATAGTCCGGGGTCGCCGGACCCCGGCTACAAAAGAACCCCATTTATGCATGCCGATTCGTGTCCATCTCCGTGAATTTCGTGGGCCACCTCCGCTCCGGGATCGTGCGACCGCTCCGTGACTATCCGGGTTCATCCGTGGTTCCACCCTCGCCCCCTTAAGGCTCTTCCCTCACGCCCGACTACATCCGGAACGCGATGATGGTACCGGCCACACCGATGATCTCCGCGAAACGACCCGCGCGGATTTCCTCGAAGATCGCCCTCGTGACACCCTCCGCCCGGCTGCCGAAATCGTGGAAGGCCATCACACCCCCCCGGCGCGCGAATGGCGCCCACGCCGCGATGTCCGCCTGACAGGCCTCGTAGGAGTGGTCGCCATCGATGAAGATGAGGTCGATGGAGCCCTGACGGGAAGCCATCGCCCGCGCCGCCGCGACCGAGTCGCTCACCACCGGCTCGGCTCGCGCCGAGAGGCCCAACGCGGCGAAGTTCGCGCGAAAGATCTCCAGCGTGCTGTCCGCCCCGAGGCGACGAAAGTGCCGGTGGTACCACGCGGCATCCTCCCCGCACGTCGACAGCCCCTTGAAATTATCTACCGCGTACACCTTGGCGTCCTCCCCCTTGAGCCCGGCGGCGAGAAAACAAGTCGAGGCTCCCATCCATGAACCGACCTCGACGACCTGCGCTCCCGCGGGCGCGTCAGACGCCAGTTGGAAAAGAAAACCGCGCTCGGGAAAGCTGCCCATGTCGTCCTGCTTGAAGTGCCGCGCGACGCGGAGGAACTCGTCCCAGCCAAGGTCGGGCCGCCGCTTGCGCGCGCCGCGCAGGTAACGCCCGCACTTCTGCGCGAAACGCACGTCGCGCACGAGGGGCCAGTGTTTGAACGCCATGCGGAGTCGGTGGCCGAAGTCCCTCTCGCGCGCAGCAAAAAACCACCGCGGCGCCGCGCGCTTGCGCCAGCCCCGCGTCGGCCAAAGGCTCCGAGCCGATGTCCCAAACGGAGCCACCCGCGCCCAAGGTCACCGTCGCGATCCCGACGTACAACCGCGCGGCCTTCCTCCGGCAGACGCTTGCCGGCATCGCCGCGCAGCGGTTTCCGCGCGAGGCGTTCGAGGTGCTGGTGATCGACAACAACTCGACGGACGAAACCCGCGCGGTGGTGGCGGAGTTCGCCGGGGAGCGTCCCGCCCCACGCCACCTCCTCGAAACCAAGCAGGGGCTCGACTTCGCCCGGAACCGCGCGGTCGCCGAAGCCCGCGGGGAGATCATCGTGTTCGGTGACGACGACATCCTGGTTGAAACCGACTGGCTCGCGCAGATGACGGCGCCCCTGCTGATCGACACCGCGCGGAGAGTAGGCGCGGTCGGCGGCGAGGTCGTTCCCGTTTTTCCGGACGGGCTGCCCGCATGGGTGCGCGAGTGGCACGCGCCGCTGCGGTTCAGGCCCGACACCGGCCCATTGGAGGCCCGCCACTCCCCGATGGGAGCCAACCTGGCGTTCCCGCGCCGAGTTTTCGGCCAGCTGGGCCTCTTCCACACCGCGCTCGACCGTGCGGCCGGCAATTATTTCTCCGGTGGCGACAGCGAGATGATCCGGCGGGTCCGGCAGGCGGGCCTGGAAGTGTGGTTCGTCCCGGCCGCGGCGGTGCGCCACCAGATGCCAGCGAGCCGCACGACCTTCCGCTACGCGGCGCGGCACGCCTTCGACTCGGCGCGCTCACGCGTGATCGATCGCGCCGGCCAGCCAGGGGCGGCGGCGTACCTTACCGGACGCCTGGTCGCGAACATCCTGAAGGCCGCCGGCTTCGCGCTCTTTGCCCTGCTCAACGCTCTCGTTTTCCGCACGGGCTCCGGGAAGCAGGCCCTGGTGCGCGCCTGGCGCTCCTGTGGCTACCTGTACCAGATTCCCCGCAGCCTGCTCGGACG
>CAIUOU010000169.1 GCA_903900845.1 uncultured Opitutia bacterium | reverse complement strand
GCGGAACGTCCGAGGAAGGCGCGGCGGGTAAACGGGGAATACGGCTCCGGTTTCATGTCGCGCTCAGGATCGGGTTATCAGCTCGTGAAGATTCAGCAAAACCCGCGCAAGATGCGTCCACCGGGCGACCTCGACGGGATCAAGGCCCGCCGGTGCCGGGGCTTGGCCGGTGGAAACCAGTGCCGCCGCACCCTGGGGATCAGCGCGATGGAACGCGCCTTGCACCGTCAGCAATTCCTCCGCCACCCGGATCTCCTCCGCGCGCGGTTCCCGTTGCAGCGCACGTCGCCACGCCCAACGGATCCGCTCGCCCTCGTCCCGGCCTCCTTCGACCACGATGCGCGCGGCGAACACCCGTGCCGCCTCCACGTAGGTCGGATCGTTGAGCAACACGAGGGCCTGCTGAGGCAGGTTGGATCGGTTGCGATCGGCCGCGCATTCCTCGCGGCTGGGCGCGTCGAAGGCCAGCAGGCTGGGATGCAGGAACGTGCGTTGCCACCACACGTAGAGACCGCGCCGATGTTGGGCCTCACCGGCGTCGGCGTCGTAGGTGCGCGGCGGAAAGTTCAAATTCTCCCAATAATGATCGGGCTGGTAGGGCTTAACGCTCGGGCCGCCGATCCTTGGAACCAGCAGGCCGGAGGCCGCCAATGCGTAGTCCCGCACCAACTCCGCGTCCACCCGGAACCGGCTCTGCCGCGCGTGCTCCCGATTGTAGGGATCCCGCGCGATCTGTTCCGCCGTTGCGTCGGATGTCTGCCGGTAGGTGGAGCTGAGGACGATCGTGCGCACGATGTGCCGCACATCCCAGCCGCTGTCCATGAACTCGCAGGCCAGCCAGTCCAGCAGCGCGGGATTGGGCGGGGGCTCGCCCTGCGCGCCCAGATCATCGGGCACGCGGCTGAGCGCCGTGCCGAAGAACTGCTTCCAAAGGCGGTTCACCACCGTGCGCGCGGTCAACGGGTTCTCGCGCGAAACCAGCCACCGCGCCAGATCGAGTCGCGTCGGTTCACGCCCCCCGAAATCCGGCCCGGGCAGGTAGCCCGGCAGCGCGGCGCGGATGATTTCTCCGGATTCATCCATCCAGTTCCCCCGCGGCAGCATACGCACCACGCGGCGCTCCGCCGTCGACTCGGTCACCAGACATTTCGGCAGCGTTTCGTAGTAAACCTGGCGCGCGCGTTCCGCCTCCGCCTGCGCGTCCCGCACCGCCCGATGGGCCTGCTCAACGTGGACCAGAAAATAATCCCGCACGGCCTGCTTGTCCCGTGGCCGCCTTTCCGCCGCCGGCTTCCGCAAGGCCGCCACGGCCGCCCGCGCCGCGCGCAACCCCGTGGCGGAAGGAGCAACTCCAGGCTGGAGCTCGGAGAGAACCGCTCCTCCCTCCACAATCGCTTTCTCCCACTCCTCCTGCGCGGCCGTGGTGGCGGGAACCGTCGCCTGCGTGCGGCGCCGGGCCTCGGCCACCGCCGCATCCAGCGACGCGAGCCGACGCTCCTGCTCCGTGTCGAGCACCGGCATGCCGTCCTCGCGCCGCCCAACCGCCGTCTCCTTCACATCCGCGAAAAAGGCCCCGAGGGCGTAGAAGTCCCGCATCGTGAACGGGTCGAATTTGTGATCGTGGCATTGCGCGCATCCCGTCGTCTGCCCGAGCCACGCCGCCCCGACGGCCCGCACCCGGTCCGTGAGCATGCGCGCCTCATAATCCTTCGGCTGGGCTCCGCCTTCCTCCGTCGAGAGCAGCAAACGGTTGAAGGCGGAGCCGACCCGGGCGTCGCGGTCGGCGTCGGGCAAAAGATCGCCGGCGATCTGCTCGAGCGTGAAGCGGTCGAAGCGTTTGTTCTCGTTGAAGCTGCGGATGACCCAGTCTCTGTACGGCCAAACGTTACGCGGATTGTCGCTGTGGTAGCCGATCGTGTCCGCATACCGCACCACATCGAGCCAGCCGATCGCCAGGCGTTCCCCGTGGTGCGGGCTCCGCAGCAGGCGCTCCACCAGTCGTACCAGGGCGTCGGGCGAGGTGTCGTGCTCGAAGGCGACCACGTCCGTGTGGGCCGGGGGCAGGCCGGTGAGATCAAAATGAAGCCGACGAATCAGCGTGCGGCGGTCCGCCGCCAGGGAGGGCTTCAGGCCGACCTCGGTCAGGCGGCGCGCGACGAGAAAGTCCACGCCGTTGGCGCCCGCCGGAATCACCGCCTTGACGGGCGGTTCGTAGGCCCAGTGCCGCTGGTAAACGGCGCCCTGCGCGATCCATCGCTCGAGCACCGCCCGCTCTCGCGCATCCACCGTCTTGTGCGTCTCGGGCGGAGGCATCACTTCGTCGCTTTCCCGCGACACGAGCCGCAGCAGCAATTCGCTCTCCGCCGGACTTCCCGGCACGAAAGCCTTCCGCGCCAGCGCGTCCTCCCGCACGTCCAGCCGCAGCTTGCCCTTCCGCGTGCCGGCGTCAGGTCCGTGACAGAGGAAACACTTGTCGGAGAGGATGGGACGGACGTCCCGGTTGAACTCGATTTTCTCCGGCACGCCCGGCGCCCCGGACGCGCCGCGGACGGTCGTCGTCAGCAGCAGCGCCAGGAGGAGCGACCGGAATGCGGACCTTACACCCACGGCGTATCAGGCGAGGATTCCCTGCACCACCTTGGCGGGCAGCACTCCGGTCAGACGCTGGTCGAGGCCCTGGAACTTGAACGCGAGCTTCTCGTGGTGGAGCCCCATCAACTGGAGGATGGTGGCGTGCAAGTCGCGGATGTGCACCGGATCCCGCACGACGTTATAGGACATCTCGTCGGTCTCGCCGTGGACCGTGCCCCCCTTGATGCCTCCCCCTGCCATCCAGATGGAGAAGCACCGCGGATGATGGTCGCGGCCGTAGTTCGTCTCGGTGAGCGCGCCCTGGCAGTAGACCGTCCGGCCGAACTCGCCGCCCCAGATGATCAGGGTGTCGTCGAGCATCCCACGCTGTTTCAAGTCCTGCACGAGCGCGTAACAGGCCAGGTCGACATCCTTGCACTGCGCGCTGATGTCGCGCGGCAGCGACCCGTGCTGGTCCCAACCGCGGTGGAAGATCTGCACGAACCGCACCCCCCGCTCCACAAGCCGCCGTGCCATCAACGCGGAACTGGCGAAGGTGCCGCGCACGCGGGCTTCCTCGCCGTAGAGGGCGTAGATTGAATCCGGTTCCTTTGAAAGGTCCGCGAGCTCCGGGATGCTGGCCTGCATCCGGAACGCCATCTCGTACTGCTGGGTGCGTGTCTGGATGTCGGGATCGCCCAGCGACTCGTAGCTCCGGCGGTTGAGCTGTTCCAGGCCGTCGAGCATCTCCCGGCGCAACTCGCGCGGGATTCCCGGGGTGTCGTTCAAGTACAGGACCGGATCGCCTGAAGGACGGAACGAGACGCCGGCGTGCTTCCCGGGCAGGAAACCCGAACCCCACAACCGGGCGGAGATGGCCTGCACGTTGGAAAACGGGCTCGAGTGCTTGGCGTGCAGCACCACGAACGCCGGCAAATCCCGGTTCATCGAGCCCAGGCCGTAGGCAAGCCAGGAGCCAAGGGAGGCCTTACCATTCTGCATCGACCCTGTATAAACCAATTGGTTCGCGGGCTCGTGGTTGATCGCGTCCGTCTGCATCGACTTGATCACACAGATATCGTCCGCCATCCGCGCGATGTTCGGCAGGAGCTCGCTGATCCACATGCCGCTCTTCCCGTGCTGGGCGAACTTGAAACGGCTCGGCGCGAGGGGGAATGAAGTCTGGCGCGCGGTCATGCCGGTGAGCCGCTCGCCCTGATCCTTCAGCCAGTCCTTGAGGTCCTCCTTGAAGCGCGTCTCGAGGTGCGGCTTGTAATCGAAAAGCTCGAGCTGCGAGGGAGCGCCGATGAGCGAGATGTAGATCGCGCGCTTGGCCTTGGGCGCGATCCGCCAGGGTTCGGCCAGGGCGGCCGGAACCTCATCCGCCCCAAGCGCGCGTGGGCCGAGCAGGGACGCGAGCGCCGCGACCCCGAGGCCAGTGCCGGAACGGCGGAAGAACTGCCGGCGTGTGAGCGCGGCGTTGTAGGACGAAAACGTGTCGTGCCAGTCGGGCGGTAGGATCGTCATGGCGGCGCCTATTTGGTGAGGGACTCGTCGAGATTGAGGATCTGGCTGGCGACCAGCGTCCAAGCGGCCAGTTCCGGCTGCGCCAGGCCGGCCGGGACGGGAGATTCGCCGACGGTGAGCAGTCGCGCCGCGGCCGCCGGGTCATCCCGGTAGGTACCTAGGGCGCGCTCGAGCGTCCGGCGAACCACCGGCCGCTCCGCCGCGCCCAGCTTGCGGCCGAGCAGGCGCAGGGTCACGTGGTCGAGTCGGGCGTCGATCGAACGCGCTTCCGCCAGCGCCCGTGCGGCGAGCTGCCGGGAGGATTCGACGAAGACGGGGTCGTTCAGCGTGACGAGAGCCTGCAGCGGGGTGTTGGTGCGATCGCGCCGCACGCAGGAGACCTCGCGACTCGGCGCGTTCAGGATATCCATCGCCGGGGGCGGCGCGGTCCGCTTCCAGAGTGTGTAAAGCGAACGGCGGTACAGGCTCTCCCCCGCGTCGGGCTGATAGAAACGCGTGGTCGACTCCTTCATCGCGACATCTTCCCAGATGCCCTCGGGCTGGTAGGGGCGAACCGGTTTCCCACCCAAGCGCGAGACCAGCAGCCCCGAGGCGGCGAGCGCCTGGTCGCGCAACTGTTCGGCGTCGAGACGGTGACGCGGACCGCGCGCCAGCAACCGGTTGGCCGGATCTTTTTCTAGGAGCGCCGGCGTGGCCGCCGCGGACTGGCGGTAGGTCGCGCTGGTCACGATGAGGCGGGCGAGCGCGCGCTGGTCCCAACCGGATTCACGGAAACGCAGGGCGAGCCAATCCAGCAATTCGGGATGAGAAGGGCGCGACCCGGTGACACCGAAATCACCGGCGGATTCAACCAGCCCCGCGCCGAAGAATTGCTGCCAAATGCGATTCGCGGTGACGCGTGCCGTGAGCGGATTCTCAGGCGCCACCAGCCACTTCGCCAGGCCAAGCCGGTTGCGCGGCAGATCGGCCGCCAGCGGCGGAAGCACGGTGGGCGTGTTCGCGGCCACCTTCTCGCCCGGCTGGTTGTACTCACCGCGGTTCAGGATGTGCGCGAAAGGCTCGCTGTCCTTTTTCTCCTCCATCACGAGCGTGAGCCCGCCTCGGAACCGGAGCGTGTCCTCGCGCGCGAGGAACGGGTCCAGTTCGCGGGACAATGCCTGGGTGGGCAAATCGATGGACTGGAGGAAGTGCGCGCGCAGCTGGCGCTTCTGCGCCGCGGTGCGTTTGTCCGACGCCGTCTTCAATGCCGCCATGGCCTCGAGCTCGCCGCCGAAGACCTTCAGGTCGTCGGCTTGGAAACCACGCGAGTAGACCCGGAAGTCCTGCCCCCAAACGGTAGCCCCAGCCAGCATCGCCGGCTGGGCACCGGGCGCCGGAGCGCGCGCGCCGATCCGGACCGGTACCGACGGACGGATATCGGTCGGCAGAAACGCCGAGACGGTCGAGTTCACCGCCATTTTTCCACCCACAAAAACCTCGACCGTGCGGCTGCGCACCGAGGCGGTGTCGAAGGCGACGAGCACGTGGCTCCACTGGCCGGTCGGCAGCGGGAGACCGACGTTGCGGACCTTCACCCGTCCCGTGCCATCGGCGATGTATATCCCGATCTTGCCGTCCTCGAGGAACACCTCCCAGCCCACGCCGTTGTCGCCCTCCTCGCGGCACGAAATCAGCGGGCCGTTGGCCTTGCCTTCAGCGTGCACGAAAAGCCCCGCGCTGCTGCTCATTCCGCGGAGCCAGGGAACCGCCGCGCCGGCGACGCGATCCCGGCCGTCGATTCGCTCCGCCGGCCCATAGGGACCTTCGGAAGCGGAAGGTGCGTCGGGAGCCTCCTGGCCCAGCAGCGCCTCGTAGCCCACGACGGTGCGGTTGATGGGCGGCGACATCAGCCGCGGCCCGGACGAGAGCCACGCCTCGAAATCGGTCTCGGCCTCCTTGGCCCGGCCTTCAATCCGCCCCCGCCACTCGGCGATGTGCGACTGCACTTCCTGCCATGCCTCACGGTCCGCCGGCGCCGGCACGAAAAGTGTGGGCGGAGTGTCGTGCCGGTTGCCGTCCATCGCCGGCATCGTGTTGTTGCGGAAAAACGCCGCCAGGGCGTAGAAGTCCTTCTGCGAAACGGGGTCGAACTTGTGGTCGTGGCACGCGGCGCAGCCTGTGGTTAGCCCAAGCCAGACGGTGGACATCGTCTCCACGCGGTCTTTCGCGTAGATCGCCTCATACTCCTCGGCGATCGCGCCGCCCTCGCTCGTCGTGGAAAGGCAGCGATTGTAACCGGAGGCGACGCGCTGATCCAGCGAGGCGCGCGGCAGCAGATCGCCCGCCATCTGCTCCACCGTGAATTGGTCGAAAGGGAGATTGCGGCGAAAGGCGTCGATGACCCAATCGCGGTAGGGCCAGATGGAGCGGTAATTGTCGATGTGGATGCCGTGGGTGTCGGCGTAGCGAACGGCGTCCAACCAAAGCCGGGCGGAGTGCTCGGCGGCGGTGTCGCTCGACAGCATGCGGTCGACCGCGCGCTCGTAGGCCCCCGGAGCCCGGTCCGCCTCGAACGCGGCGATATCGGCTGGAGTCGGGGCCAGGCCCGTGATGTCGAGCGCCGCGCGCCGAAACAGCCGTGCCGGCATTTCCTCGCGCGCCGGCGCGAGACCGGCGGGGGCGAGGCGCTGGACGACAAACGCGTCGATCGGATTGCGCGACCAGCCGCGCGCCAGCGGGACATCCGGTACGGAAACCGCGCGCGGCGCGATCAGCGACCAGTGTTCCTCGTACCCCGCGCCTTCCTTGATCCAGCGCTCGAGCAGGGCGATTTCATCCGGCCGCAGCCGCTTGTGCGTCTCGGGAGGAGGCATGACCTCCTCGGGATCGGTAGTCCGCAGGCGCTCCATCAGAGGGCTGCGCCCCGGATCCCCGGGCACGATCGCGGGCGGGAGATCGCCGTCGCCGCGGGCCTTGGTGGCGAACTCAAAACGATCGAGCCGGAGTTTGGCCTTCCGCGAGGCTGAATCGGGCCCATGGCAGTTGAAGCAGTTTTCCGCGAGGATCGGCTGGATTAACTCGTTGTAGCCGAGTTTGCCGGAGGCGGGCACCGCGCGGGCCGCGGCGGTGAAAAAAAGAATGGCGACGACAACGGACGGGCGGAGGAGGTCGGTCATGGGGCAAGCCGATACAAGACGCAGCAAATTCACCGCCAAGGAAAAAGCCAGAGCACCGCGCGATGGTGATCCCGCCCCGCGGCGACGCCGGAGGCGCCGCCCGGAATTCAGTGGCCCGGGGCAGCCCCGGCTTCACCTCTCCTTCTTGCGCGCCGTCGCCTCGCGCCAGGAGACCGCGACATCGTTTTTCCGTGTCTCGCCCGGCGTGCTACGCCCGCGAGCGACGTAGCTTTCCAACAGCGCGGATAGTTTCGCCACAACCTCGGGTTTCTCCGCCTGCAGGTTCCGCGTCTCGGCCAAATCGTTCGCCAGATCGTAAAGCTGGAGATCGGGCAGGCCTGATTTCCGGGCCTCGGCGTCCCCGGGTTTCCCCCACCCGCCCGACCCCGGGGAGTACGCGAGCTTCCACTCGGCCTGACGGATCGCGAAGACGCCGTTGATGGAATGGTGCACGACCGCCTCGCGCAGCGGCGCGCGATCCCGGCCGAGCAGAGCTGGCAGGATGCTCACGCTGTCCTCGCCGGCATCCTCCGGCAGCCGCTCCCCCACCATGTCGACCACCGTGGCCAGCAGGTCGGTGTGACATATCAGCTGCGAGCTCGTACGGCCGGCGGGCACGCGACCGGGCCACCTCGCGATGAACGGCACCCGGTGCCCGCCCTCCCAGATGTCGGCCTTGTATCCGCGGAGACGCGCGCTCGCAAAGTGCCCCTTCGCCTCCAAGGCGTCCGTCCCGGCCTGCGGCGAACATCCGTTGTCCGCGGTGAAGATCACCAGCGTTTCCTCGGCGACGCCATGTTCAGCCAGAGCCCGGAGCACGTCGCCGACCACCGCGTCGGTCTGCATCACGAAGTCCGCGTAGTCCCCTAGTCCGCTGCGGCCCTTCCAATCCGGGGACGGTAGGATGGGCGTGTGCGGGGACGTGAGCGGCAGATAGAGGAAGAACGGCCGTCCCGCCCGGGCCGCCGCCGCCCGCCCGGCGATATAATCCACCGCCCGACGACCGAGCCGGGGTAGCATTTCGACGGGAGGAAGGTTCTCGATCACCCGGTCATTCTCAATGAGTCCGGACATCGTTCGGGCGTTGGAACAGCCCCAGAAGTAATCGAAGCCGCGGGTCACCGGCCCGCCGATGACACGCGAGCCAACCGGAAGACCAAGCTCGCCCATGCGGCGCTTCCCATTGTCCTTGGTCGCGGGGACCGGAACCCCGCCCGGACGCTCGGAGCGGAATCCAAGATGCCACTTGCCGATGACCGCCGTCGCGTAGCCGTGACGACGCAGAAAAGACGGCACGGTCAACCGGCCCTCCGCGATGAGCGGATCGTCGTCCGCTCCGTCGAGCACGCCGCGCTGCAGCCGCGTGCGCCAGGCATAGCGGCCGGTGAGCAACCCGTAGCGGGTGGGTGTGCAGACCGAGGACCCGCTGTGGGCGTCGGTGAAGATCATCCCCGCCCCGGCTAGCCGGTCGAGGTGGGGCGTGCGGATCTTGCCCCGGCCAGGATTGAGGACACTGACGTCGCCGTAGCCCATGTCATCGGCCAGGATGTAGACAATGTTAGGCCGGGCGGACGCGTGCGCGGTTGGCGCGGCGGCGAGAAGGCACAGGAAGAATCTCAGGAAGGACATCTCGGGGATGACAGGTGATTAGAAAGCCCCCTTGACGCCGACGGTCCAGAGGGAACCGAAGTCCTCCCGTTGCCGGAACTGCGCGTGGGACGGAGTGCTGGGACCGGCGATCTCGTTGTCCTCGGTGCCGTTGTTCACGTTGCGCAGATTGGCAAAGACGGTGACCGACTTCCGCAGGTGGTACTCGGCCTGCACATCGGCGGAGAGCTTCTTGTTCCCCCAATTGTAGGTGCCGGCCTCGATGCCCGTCCCGGACACCACATTTCCGCGCTGGCGCCCGCGGTAGTTCCAATTCACCCGCACATTGTACTTCGCGAGGGTGAGACTCAGCCCCCAGTTGAAGGTCCGCGGCACATAGCCGGCAAAATTCTGCGCCGCGGCCCCCGTCGCCCGCTGGAAACTCGCATTGGCGAACGCATGCAGACCGCGCGCCCACGCGGGCAGGAACGTGAGGGACTGCTTGTAAGCCACATCGAACCCGGTGGTCCGCACGATTCCCTCGATGTTCTGCTGGGTGGCCACCTCGTACGCCCCGTAGGTCGCCGCGTCGATGCCGTACAAATCGAAAAAATCCACCCCCGGGCGGATGATCGCCGAGGAGGCGAAATTCTCATAATCCCGCCGGAAAACCCCGGCGGAAACCTGCCCGACGCCGTCGAAGTAGTACTCTACACGCGCATTGAGCGTCCGCGCGGTCCACGCCTTGAGCCCGGCGTTGTTGACCGTGATGCGATTGGAACTGGAGGGGGCGCTCTCGGTATCCGGCAAAGTGATGCCGCCGGCGTACTGGTTCAGGTTGGGCCGCCCGATCGACTGGTAGACCGCGGCTCGCGCCACCAAGTTTTCCCGCAGGTTGAGACTCGCGTTCAAACTCGGGAACCAGCGCAGGTACTCCTTCTCCGAGCGGGAGGCCCGCTCGAGAAACGTCAGTCGCGAAACGGCGAGCGCGTCCGTAGCGACGAGCAGTGGGCGGCCACCGGCACCTAGAACGGGGTTCCCGCGGGCATCGCGCTGGAAGTTGCGCGTGGGGTCGGTCAGGGGCCCTTCGGCCTCGACGTTCGTCTGCTCCGCCCTCACGCCGCCCGTCAGGCGCAGGCGTCGGTCGAGGAAGGCCGCATCCGCGCGCAGGTAAGCGGCGGAGACAGTCTCCTGGGAGCGCTTGGAGGCGCTCACCTCCGAGCGGTACTCGGAGTTGGCGTTGGGCGTGAAGTACCCCGGGTTCGCACGGTAAAGGTCCAGGACCGCCTCGCTGCTCGCCCACTGCACCCGCGGAAATCCGTAGGGTGCCACGCGCAATGAAGCGCGCGCGTCGACGAAGGGACCGGCGTTGTCGTCATTGGCACCCGTCGTGGTGCTCGCGCGTCCATCCCGGCCGACGAACGTGTAGCCCGCGTTGGTGCCGCGCAGGTCGCGGGTGGACTGGCGCCGGTCCAACCCCGCCTTCAAAGCCACCGGGATCCGCCAGGCAAAATCCCGCCGAATGTTGGCGTAGGCGGTGTGCTGCGTGTCGGAATTGTGCTGCTCGCTGCCCGTCGTCGAGACCAGCACGTAGTTGTCGAGGCGGTAGGGGTCGACCGGGGCGCCGTTCGCCCCATCCGTCACGGTGATCACGCGCGGACGCAGGTAGAAGATGTCGTCAAACGCGACCGTCACGCCGGTGCGCTGGGTGGTGACGTTATTGAACAATCCCCGGTCCATGTTCCGCAGGGTGTGCGAGGCGCGCGAGTAGCCGAGGCCCGCCTCGGCCTGCCAGATCGCGCCGCGGTGACGCCAGACCATCGTGGGCATGAGCGTGCGGTTGTCGCGCGTCTGCCCCGTGTTCGCCAACGTCAGCGAGCCGGCGCCTGCCCGGCCCCGCGTGGCGAAGGGCGTGAAGGCGCCCGGGTCGGTGGCGTTGACGTTGAACGTGAGGTTGCGGCTCATGTTCGCGAAAGCCGTCGAGCTGAACTGCAGGCCCAGCGTGACGCGGTCCCGCGGCGTGGGCCGGAAGTCGAGGGTCGAGCTGAACGAGTTGCGGGTGCTCTGCTTGGTATTGTCGCGCAAGAGGTAGCTCGAGAGGTACGGCCGGTCCGGAGTCGTGTGCGGGAAAGTGGTGCCATTGGTGGCGGCCCCCGTCCCGCGCCAGGTGTTCTGCATGAAATCCTGATTGAGATAATTGGTCGACGTCCCCGCCGAGAGCGTGAAGCCGAACCGCGCGTTTACCGGACGGATGTAGGTAAAGTCGAAGCCGGGATGGACCTTGCGGGTGTCGGCCCGCTGCGGCCCCGGGGTCCGGTGGAACTCGCGCGCGTTGTCGCGCATCAGCAGGTACGCGTTCCAGTTCAACACCGGCCGCGCGCGCTCGAACGCGCCGCGCGGGATCATGTTCACCGCGCCAGCGAGCGCGGATCCGGGATTATCGGGCGTCGGCGAAAACACCACCTCGACCCGCGCGAGGTTGTTGATCGAAAGCATGTCGAGCGAAACCGAGCGCCCCGTGCCTCCCCCGGGATTGGCGGAGGCGACGCTGAAGCCGTCGATCGTCACCGGCACGAAATCCGGCGGCACGCCGTTGATCGAGACGTTGCGCGCGAAACCGCCGATGTTGTCCATCGAGACGCCGGGCAGGAACTTGATGAACTCGCCGACGTTCCCCTCCGGCACGAAGCCGAGTTCGTCCGTCGCCACCACCGAGCGCAGGTTCGGCGCGTGACGCTGTTCGTTGATGGCGATCGCCGCCCCGCTCATCTCACGCGAGGTCGCGATGACGAATTCGTCGAGTTTGACCACCGACCGCTCGCCGCCGGCCGCGGCGAGGGCCAGCGAGACGTCGCGCCGCGCGACTTCGCCGGCCACCACGGTCACCACCTCGTTCGCCGCGAGGAAACCCGAGTGTGCCACGCGCAGGCGCGCCGTCCCCGCCGGCACGCCAGACACACGGAAGCGCCCGTCGGCGTCGGTGAACACCTCCAGCGCGGCTCCCTCCACCGTGACGCGGGCCTGCGCGAGGTACTCGCCGCCGGCCGGACTGAACACCCTGCCCTCGATGACGCCGGTGGCCGGCGTGGCTGAGGCCGCGGCCGGCAGCGAGGCGAACGAAAAAAGGATCAAAACGGCGCGAAGGAGTAACGAAGACGAACGGGGTTTCATGGGGTAACGGAGGGGTGGAAGCAGGAGTACACCGGCGGTCTAACAGAGCTGCGATGGATCCAGATCCCGCGGACTAGGCAAACCCGCGGAGCCTGGAGGGGCGGGAGCGCCGGTCGCTCCCGGAGAAAATGGCTCGAAGGAAATGAAAAAGCGGCCAGCGGACAGGGCCGCGGCCGCTTCGGAGTGAGGGGAACTTGCCGGTGATACGGATCAGCGCTTCGGCGCGTGACGCAGCATCGTCACGCGGCCCGCGAAGTTCCAATCCTGCACGATCAGGTTGCCCTTGCGGTCAAACGCCACGCCGTGCGGGGCGATGAAGATGCCGTCGCGCCAGAACTCCGGCGCCAGCTTGAATTGCGCCCACTGTTTCTGATCGGGGTTGTCGCCCAGCGCCGCCACGACCTTCCCCGCCTTGTCGATGATCGCGACGCGCCCCTCGAGCTCGGCGACCGCCACATGGTCTCCGTGAATCGACGTCGCGCACGGCCGGCGGAGCCCGGTGGTGACAACCCCGATCCACTTGCCGTCGAGATCCGTGTGCACCAACCGGCGGTTCTCACGGTCGCTGATGAGGAGCCGAGGCGCGCCGAAACGGGTGTCGAGCGAGATGCCGTGGCAGGTCTTGAACTGGTTGTCGCCTTCACCGCGCGTGCCGATGGTCTTCAAATAGCGCCGGTCGGCGCTGTAGACATGCACCACGCTGGCGCCGTAGCCGTCGGCCACGTAGATCCGGCCGTCCGGCGCGACCGTCACCGCGGTGGGACGGAACGCCGTAGCCTTCGCCTTGGGGTCGGCCGGTTGGTTGTAGAAGCCGCTCTCCTTGGGCACGCCGATCGTCCACTCCGCCTTGCCGTCGAGACCCAGCTTCACGATCTGCGGGCCCTTCACGTGGGCGGCGTAGATGAATTCCTTCCCGCCCTCCTCCCGGATCATCATGCCGTGGATCCCGCTGAAATCCGGCGCGATCGAGCGCAGGTAGCGGCCGGTGGCGTCGAAGACGAAGAGTCCGGTCTTCTCGGCGTCCGTCGAGACGTAGATGTTCCCCGCCTTGTCGACGACCACGCCGCCGTGCGTCGGCCCGAGCGAGACCTCCTTGGGCAGCTTGGCCCAGCCGGACTCGACCTCGAAGCGCCACGCGCCGGTGCCGAGCGGGGCAGCCGGAAGTGGCGAGGCGGTCACCTGCCCGATGGGCAGCGTGAAATCTACGTGGGCCATGAGCGCCGCGGGCAGCGCGCCGGCGAGGAGAAGCAAGGATCGGGGGTGCACGGGGTCGAGCATGGGAACCCGGCCTCTCCGCCGTCAAGCGGCCGGATGACGGTTTCGTCCCGTCGCGGGCCGGTTGACGCCGCTTGCGCGCCGCGGCACCGTCCGGGCTCTTCATGGCCGATTTCCTGACCGACAAACCCGCCAAGCTCGAACGCGCCTTCCTCATCGGCGTCCAAACGGCGGAGATGGAGACCGGCGAGGCGGCCGAGCTTCTCGCGGAACTGAAGGAACTCGTCGAGAACCTGCGGATCACGGTGGCGCGCGCCGAGCTGGTGACGCTCCGGCGGCCCACCCCGGCCCTGCTGCTCGGCAGCGGCAAGGCGGAGGAGCTGGTGGCCCTCGCCAAGGCGGAGGAGGCCGATGTGATCGTGTTCGACGAGGCGCTTTCCCCCGCGCAGCAGCGCAACTGGGAGGAACTTTCGGGCCTGGCGGTGATCGACCGGCAGGAAGTGATCCTCGAGATCTTCGCCGACCGCGCTCATACCCGGGAGGCCATCCTCCAGGTGGCCCTGGCGCGCATGGAGTATTCGCTCCCGCGGCTCACGCGTGCCTGGACGCACCTTTCCCGCCAGCGCGGCAAGGGGTCGATGGGCGGCGAGGGCGAAACCCAGCTCGAGCAGGACCGCCGGATCGTCCGCGACCGGATCGCCCATCTGAAGGCGGAACTCGCCGGGGTGGTGAAGCAACGCGACGTGCAGCGGCGCAAGCGCCAGCGCGTGCCGGTGCCGACCTGCGCGATCGTCGGCTACACCAACGCCGGCAAGTCCACCCTGCTGAACACCCTTACCGGCGCGGAGGTTCTCGCCGCCGACAAGCTCTTCGCGACCCTCGATCCCACGACGCGCCAGCTCGTGTTGCGCGGCAACCAGAAGGTGCTCGTCACCGACACGGTCGGCTTCATCCGCCGTCTGCCGCACGGCCTGGTCGAGGCCTTCAAGGCCACCCTCGAGGAGGTGGTTGTAGCGGATTTCCTCGTGCACGTACTCGACGTCACCAACCCGAACGTCGAGCACCACCACACGACCACGCTCGCGGTGCTCGCCGAGCTGGGCGCCGCGGACAAGACCATGCTCACCGTGTTCAACAAGGTCGACGCCGCCACCCCGGCCATGGTCTCCCGGGCGCGCACGCTTTCCCCGGACGCCTTGTTCGTCTCGGCCCTCAGCCGCCAGGGGCTCGACCAGCTCGAGGAGCGCTGCCTTGAGCTGATCGCCGAGGCCCACGCCGCGACCGAGCTTCTGGTGCCGCATGCCCGCTACGACGTCATCGCGCGGTTGCACGCGGTCGGCCACGTCCAGAGCGAGGAGCAGCTCGATGACGCGGTCCGCCTCATCGGGCGCTTTCCCGCCGCGCAAGCGGCCTACTTCGCCCCGTTTGTGGTGAAGCCGGACTGAGCCCACGCCTTCGGCCACCGACCCATCCGCCGCCGTTTAGTCGGCGTCGTAGATCTGCACGCGGTTCCAGAAGGTCTTGAACCGCTCCACGAACGCGAGGTGCAGCGGGTCCACCTGGTAGGCGTCGTGACCGGCGAGGTCGTCGCACACCACCGTCAGCGCGAAGGAGTAGGAATCGTCGATGATCGGCCGCTTGGGGGTTTTCGCCGGCGTGCCGACGTAGATCGCCTTGACCGCCTTGATACCGCCGAGCGACTCGACGCCCTTGCGGAATTCAGCGCATTGCGGCGCGGTGAGTTCAGGTTTCAGCCAGAAGTAGACGGTGTGAACGAGCATGGGAAGGATCGTGGGTGTGCCGCGGCGCGGCAGCCGGCGCAACTGCAAGTTCGAGCCGCCCGCCGGTCACGGCTGCTTCTTCCGACCCTCCTTGCCGGCGCGCTTCGCTTGCTTGGCCGTGACTCGCTCCTCACGCAACTCGGGAGGGCGGGCTTGCGCATAGCGGTCCAACTCGGCCTGCAAAGTCCGGGCCGCCGCGGCGGCTTCACCCGTCAAGGCATCCGTCTTAAGCGGCTTCTGCTCCCACGGATCCGCGCCCAGGTCGAAGAAGCTGCCGTCGCGATAGAGTTTGTGGCGCGTACTCATCGCGAACTCCCACTTCGCCACGGAGCCGCCGTCGGAAGCGTACCAAGCATACAACGCCTCGCGCGGTCGGCCCTGCCGCCCGATCAGCTGCGGATAAAAACTCACGCCGTCGCCGGGATAGTCCTCCGGCAACCGCGCCCCGGCCGCCTCGAGCAGCGTCGGCAGGAAATCAGTGCTGCCGATCAGGTCGCCGTTGATCGCGCCCGCCGGCACGCGGCCGGGCCAGTTGGCGATCAGCGGCACATGCGTGCCGCGTGCGTGGCTGCGCCCCTTGCCCCCGGGGTAAATCTCTCCCTTGAAGCGGGACGTGATGTCGACGCCGGTGCCGTTGTCCCCGAGGAAAATCACCAAGGTGTTTTCGCGCAGGCCAAGTTCATCAAGCCGCGCCACCAACTCGCCGATCATCCGATCCATGTAGGCCACCATTCCGGGGAAATGCGCCGTGCTTTGGTTACCACGCTCGCCCGTGCGGGGGTCCCACTGCGGGCTGTCCGGCGTCGGCTGGAAGGGAGAGTGCGCCAGGGTCAGCGGGTAATAGAGGAAGAACGGCCGTTCGCGGTGGCGGGAAACAAAATCGAGCGCGAAGTCGTTGAGGATCCGCGGTCCATAACCGCCCGGCGGATAGGTCCGCGGCTCGCCGTTGAGATCAAATCCGGGGTTTCCGTAGCGGGACGCCCGGCTCCGGTGGTGCCAGAGCAGCGCCTCGTCGAAACCGAAATGGCGCGGCGAGTCGGGTTCCATGCCGAGCTGCCATTTTCCCACCACGCCCGTGGCGTAGCCTGCAGCCTTCAGCCGGTGCGCAAAGGTGACGGCCCGGCGATCCATCGCGCCGAACTCCACGTAGTTTCGGGCGTTTGAAAGCCCGGTCATCAGCTGCACGCGCGTCGGGGTGCACAGCGGCTGAACGTGGCAGCGCTCGAATCGCATCCCGCCGCCCGCCAGTCGGTCCAGGTGGGGCGTCTGGTAGGATTCGCCGCCATTCGCGGACACGCACTCGTAGCCGAAGTCATCCGCCATGATCAAAACGAGGTTCGGCCGCGCCGCCGGCGCGCCGATGACGGACGCTGCCAGGCACGCGAAACCGAGGAAAAACACGCTGCGGAGCATAGGCATGGCGAGGGAGGCGGCCGCCTGCGGCCGATGTCAGTCGTCCTTTATCTTACCCAGTTGGCGCGTCTCGGCCTTCACCTCATCGATAAAGGCGGTGGCGAGCCGGTGTAGCTCCGCGGTCTTTTCCGGCCGGAGGCGGGCGAGGTTCTCCGACTCCCGCGGATCACGCGCGAGGTCGAACAACTCGACTTCGCCGGTCGTCCAGTTCTTGACGAGCTTCAGGTCGCCCCAACGCAACGCGGTCTGCGCGCGCCGGTCCACCGCTTGGTGAAACAGAAGGTAGGGACGCGGCCGCCTGACCTCCCCCACCCCGCCATTGTGCCAGACTTCGCGCAGGCTGCCTCCATCGAGGTTCGCGGGCAGAGGGGAACGATAGCCGGCGAGATCCGCGAAGGTGGGCAGGAGGTCGAGACCTGTGACCGGCACGCGTGAGACGCTGCCAGCCTTGATCCCGGGGCCGGCCACGATGAAGGGAACCCGGATCCCTCCCTCATACAGCGTGCCCTTCGCACCCCGCAGCGGGAAGTTCGGTCCCTGCCCGCGATCCGCCGCACCGGGAAGCGTGGGACGGCCGCCGTTGTCGGAAAGGTAGACGACGTAGGTGCGCTCCGCGAGGCCCAGAGCTTCGAGCCGATCGAGCAGCCGGCCCACCGCGTCGTCGAGATCCTCGGTCATCGCGGCGAACACATCGAGGTTGTGTTTGATGCCCGGCGCACGTCCCCGCACACGGGTCATGGCCGCGGGGCTGTGCTGGATCTCAAGGTGCACCGCGTAGTGCGAGACTTGGAGGAAGAACGGTCGGCCGGCGCGCGCCTGCTCCGCCAGGAAGGCTCCCGCCCGCTCCGTGAGCGTGCTCATCAGCTTCGGATCCTCGCGCTGCATTTCCCCGCCCGCCTTGCGGCCGCCACCGGTATTGTTGCCCGTCACGCCGTCGCTCTCGTCGAACCCCTGGTCGGCCGGGCTGATCCCATCGTACCGATGATCCCACTTTCCGAAATGTGCGGCGCGGTAGCGCGCGTCCGCCGCCTTCAGCAACCTGGGAATGTTGAGCCGCCGCCGGTAGTCCGCGGGCCAGCCTTCCCGGTCCCGCTGGTATTCATGACGCGCGGGCGTCTGCCCGACCTGCAGGCTGCGCCGCGTGGGACAGCAATACGGCGCCGGCGCATAACCGTCGGTGAAAAGCATGCCGCGCGCCGCCAGCTGCTCGATCCGCGGCGTGCGGTGGTAATCGCTCGCGGAGGCGGGATCACCTGGAATCATCCGTTGCGAGGTCCCCGCCCAGCTCTGGTCGTCAGCAAGGATCACCAGGAAGCTCGGCGGCAACGGCGCTCCCGCGGCGATCACGGACGCCGCCCCCGGCAGCAGGAGCGCCCCGGCGAGAATAATCAGCCCAGGAGCGAGCGTCATGCGACGAAGATGATGGTGCGGTCGCATGGTCGGCGGCGGCAAATCGGCTGGGGTGCGGTCCGGTTCAGGGCAGCTTCGGCGCCACCGGCTTGCCTCCATCGACGGGATAAAGCGCCTGGTGCCGCTCAAGCTGCGCGACCATCGCCTGCATCATCCGCCGCAACTCCGCGGGGCGCTTGGCCGCGAGATCGGCCGACTCGTAGGGGTCCTCCGCCAGGTGGAACAACTGATAGTGGGAACCGCCCGAAGCCTCGCCCGGAAAGTAATGGTAGATCACCTTCCAGCCGCCTTCCCGGTAGGTCGTGAAATAATCCGACCGGTGCGGCGCGTGGGGAAAGTGCATCAGGAAGGCATCCGAACGAGCCGGGTCCCGCCGGCCGGCCAGCAGCGACGCGAGCGGCTGCCCGTCGACCGCGTGACCAACCGGCCATGGCACGCCAGCCAGGTCGAGAACCGTCGGGAAAATATCCTGCACCGCGGCCAGCGCCGGCTGGGATCCACCCACGGCGATCGGCAAGCGCGCCTGCACCGGCGAAGCCGGGGCTGGTTTCGCCCACGCCGCCAGAAAAGGCACCCGCACGCCACCCTCGTAATGCGACCCCTTCTTGCCGCGCAATGGCGCCGCGCACGCGACGGCGTGCTGATGGCCGAGCGGCGCGTCGGACCCATTGTCGCCCAGGAAAAGAACCACGGTGTTCTCCGCAACCCCGAGACGCTCCAGATGGTCGAGCAGATCCCCCAGTGACTTGTCCATGCCCTCGATCAAAGTCGCGAAGGCCTGCGCGGCCGCCGGCTTGCCCGATTGCGCGTAGTTCGCCGCGAAACGCGGATCGGCGTCGAACGGTGAATGCACCGCGTAGTGCGCGAGATTAAGAAAGAAGGGCTTCCCGTCCCGCACGGCGTCGCCGATGTGACGGTTCGCCTCGAGCGTGAGAGCATCGGTGAGAAACGTGTCGGTGCCATGATACCGCTCGAGCCCGGGCACCGCCGCGGCGCTGCGTTTCGCGTTCTTGCCGACGGCGTAGTCACGCTTGCCGTAGTAGGTGGCCGGCGCGCCGATCGACGCGCCACCCACGTTCACATCGAAACCGAGGTTCAGCGGATCCGCGCCTTCGCTCGCCCGCGGCCCGAAGTGCCCTTTCCCCACGTGGATGGTGCGATACCCTCCCGACCGCAGGACCGACGCGAGCGTCACGTCCCCCTTGCGCAGCCCGCGCCAGTTCCACTGCGGCGGGCCCTTCGGCCCGGCATTGTCGTTGTCGGGCTGGATCCAATTAGTGGTGCGGTGCCGCGCCGCGTTCTGGCCCGTCGCGATCGCGATCCGCGTCGGCGAGCAGACGCTCATCGCGTTGAAATTGCTGAAGCGGACCCCGCGCGAGGCCAGGCGCTCCATGTTCGGCGTGCGGTAGTACTCGTTCAGGGGATGGCGCTGCGGGCGCCCGGCGGCGTCGGTGAGAAACGGCACCGAGGTGTCCATCACGCCCATGTCGTCGACGAGGAAGATCACGACGTTGGGACGCGCCGGGGAGGCGGCGGACAACGGCAAGGCCGCCACGGCCGAGAGCGCGAGCGTGGCGCGAAGGAGCAGGGTTTTCATTTTCACTTCAGGGGTGGAGCGTCACGGACGGCTGCGGCCCGCGGCGATGATCGCCGAGAGCTCGGACTTCATGCGCTCGAACACCTCGGGCCGGGCGACCGTGAGATCGCGGCTCTCCCCGATGTCCTGTGCCAGGTCGAATAGCTGGAACGGCGGGACCGGGGTGTTTCGCAGCGGCTCCTCGACCCGTTGATTATAGGCGCGGCCCGAGTCGTGACGGACCAGCTTCCACTGGCCGGAGCGGTAACCGAAATTCCCCGCCTGGCCGTTGTCTTGCTGCACGAGCGAAGCGCGGCCTTTCGCGCCCGGCCGCCCGAGTAATACTCCGGAGACGTCGAAGCTGTCCGGAAACCCCTGCGCGGGCACCGGCTCACCCGCCAACGCCGCGAAGCTGGCGGCGAGATCAATGGTGCAGACAATCTCGTCGGAAACCCGCGGCGCGACCTGGCCCTTCCAACGCGCGATGAAAGGCGTGCGTGTGCCGCCCTCGAAGACGCTGTACTTGCCGCCGCGGAGCGGCCCGGCCGCACGGTGATCACCGCGTTTCTCGAGGGCGAAATCCACGTAGCCGTCGTCCATCACGGGGCCGTTGTCGGAGCAAACGACGACCAGCGTCTTCTCGGCCAGGCCGAGGCGGTCGAGCGCGGCGTTCACCTCGCCCACGCACCAGTCGAATTGCAGGATCGCGTCGCCGCGGGGGCCGAGGCCCGACTTGCCGACAAAGCGTTCGTGGGGCGCGCGCGGCACATGCGGGTCGTGCGATGCGAGGAAGAGGAAGAAAGGGCGGTCGCGCTCGGCCGCGAGCCACGCGACCGTCTTCTCCACCCAGCGATCAGCCAGATCCTCGTCACGGAAACGCGCCGCCTGGCCGCCGGTGTAAAAGCCGATGCGGCTGATGCCGTTGTGGATCGTCTGGTTGTGACCGTGGGACCAATCCATCTTGAGGGTGTGGCGGTGGGAGACGCCGGTGGGATGATCGGGCGACGGCGCCTTGTCCCCCACCCAGAGAGGGTCCTTGGGATCGAGCCCGGCGACCCGGCCGTTCTCGACGAACACCTGCGGCACGCGGTCGTTGGTCGTCGGCAACAGGAAGCTGTAATCGAAACCCAGTTCGCGTGGTCCCGGCTTGATCTCGCCGTTCCAGTCAGGCGCCGGCGGCTGACCCAACCCGAGGTGCCACTTCCCGATCACCCCGGTGCGGTAACCGGACGATTTCAGCACGGAGGCGATCGTGGGCACCCCGACCGGGACAACCAACTGGCCATTGGGCGGAGCGATCCCGGTACCATTCCGCCGGAAGGCGTACTCGCCCGTCAGGAACGAATAACGCGTCGGCGTGCAGGTCGAGGCCGAGCAGTACCCGCTGGTGAAACGCACGCCCTCCGCGGCGAGACGGTCGATATTCGGCGTCCGCAGCGCCTTGGATCCGTAGGCGGAGACGTCGCCGAAGCCGATGTCGTCGGCCATGATGACGATGAAGTTCGGGCGGGCGCCGAAAACGGTCGCCGGCAGGATGAGCAGGGGGAGCGCGCACAAGGTGCGCCACAGCGTGCAGCGGATCATGGGGTGGAAGGAAAGCGCCCGGACGTCACGCCCCCGGGCCAAGCGTGGCGCCCGGTCAGGCCTCGACGCCGAATTTCTCCAGCAACCGCTGGAGATCCTCGTTGCCGCGGTACTCGATCACGATCCGCCCCTTCTTCGGGCTGTGGATGATCGCGACCCGCGCGCCGAGGTGGGAGCCGAGGCGCTTCTCAATCCCGGACACGGTGGCGGCATCCCGCGAGGAAAGCCCGGCCTTGGCTGCCGGGCGAGCGGCGGCCCCGCCGGCCGACTTGAGATTGACTGCGACTTTCTCCGTGGCGCGGACGCTGAGGCCTTCCTCGATGACACGGCGCGCCAGGACGAGGCGGCTGGAGGCGTCCTGCACCCCGAGGAGCACCTTGGCGTGGCCGACGCTGAGCAGGTTCTTGGAAAGGTAGCCCTGGGTCTCGGCGTCGAGCGACAGCAGCCGCAGGGCATTCGCGACCGACGCGCGTCCCTTCCCCACCCGCTCGGCCGCGGTTTCCTGCGTGAGGTCGAAATCGCGGATCAAACTCGCGTAACCGTGGGCCTCCTCGATCGGGTTGAGTCCTTCACGCTGCAAATTCTCGATCAAACCAAGCGCGGCGGAGGAGGCGTTGCTGGCCTCCACAACCCGCGCGGGGATCGCGCGGATCTTGAGCATCTGGAACGCGCGCCAGCGCCGCTCGCCGGCGATCAACTGGAAACGGTCGCCGGTCTTGCGGACCACAATCGGCTGCAGCAGCCCCTCGGAACGGATGCTTTCGGCCAGTTCACTCAGGTGCTCGGGGGCGATCTCCTTGCGCGCCTGGTACGGGCTGGGATCGACGAGATTCACGGGAACCTCCTGGTACCCGGGCGCGGCGGGAGCGGCCGGGGAAGCCGCCGGCGCGGAAGCCGGCTTCGAGGCGGCGGCCGCCGGAGCCGCGGCGGGGACCGTGGCGGGCTGGGAGGTGACGACGGGCTTGGAAGCCGCGATGAGGCCTCCTAGACCGCGGCCGAGACGAGATTTCGGGGTTGCCGGCATGGGTGCTATTTTCCTCCCGGAATGAAGAGCGTCTGACCGACCGTGATGCGAGAAGGATCTGCGAGGCGGTTCGCGTTGATGATGTCCTGCTGCCGCGCGCCGGTCTTGCGCGCGATCGTCGCGAGCGTGTCGCCCTTCTGCACGGTGTAGCTGACGCCGTCCTTGGCGTAATCATCCGTGAAACCACCGGCGGCCGGTTTGGCTCCACCCTTCCCCAGCGAATCCAGGGCCGCGTTGGTCTGCTTCGCGAGTTTCTCCATCTGGGAAGCCACTTGCTGCAGGGTCTCGGTCTTCGACGTGGCGATGGCGGCGCGCAGATCGCGGTTCAGGTCGGCAAGCGCCTCCTTGAACTGCGCGGTGCCCGCACCCGCCTTTTCCGCCGCGGCCGACTTGCGGCGCAAATCCGCGTTTTCCCTCTCCAATTGCTCCAGGCGCAGGGATAGCTCGGCGACCCGCTGGGATAACCCGCGCACATCCTCCCGCAGGTTGGCGACCTCGACTTGAGCGCCCTGGCCAAAGGCGGCGTGGGCGACCGCGAGCACAACAAGGAATCTCCGCATGGCGCGGAGCTTGCCGGGGTCGGTTCCGAAAACAAGCGCGCCGACGCCGCGCGACCTAGCCGCGGGGCAGGCGCGTGAGCGTGATCCCTCTCACCGCCGCTTTGGTCATGTAGGTCGTGATGCCCAAGGGGCGCGCCTTGTGGATGTCTCCGGGCCGGAGGCTCAACCGCCGGCCCGCGGTCGGCAGCTCGACCACCTTCGTGTCATCGATCCACGCCTCGACAAGCCCCGGTGTCACGCGCACCCGGATGCGGTACCATCGGCGATCGGCGAACTCCATCTCCCGCGTCGTCTCGTTGCCCGAGGCGTCGATGCCATTCACGTTCGAGATGCCCACCACCGTCCCGCCCCATCCTCCCACCACCAGCGTGCAGGCCGTGTTTTCCACCGGAAACGTGAGCGCTCCGAAGAAATCCCCGCCCGCGACGCGCATCGCCTCAAAGGCCACCTCGTAGTCCATCCGCGGCAGCCGCGAACCGAGCGTCGAGGTGACACCACCGAGCGTCGTGCCCGCTTCGATGACAATCGCCGCCCGGCCTGGTTCGAAATCCCGTTCAACGCGTGCGCCGCGATCTCCTTCGAAACCCGACGAGACCCAGCCGCCGAGCGAGCGCCCGTCGAACAGCGGCTCCGGGCGCGACTCGGCCGCCGGCGCGAGCGACCACGCCCACGCGAGCGCGAGAAGCGCGCGGCCGCGCCGGGCCAACGGCGGCGCGGGCCTCATTTCATGATCGCGTAGAGGCTGGCGAAGTCGTCGGTCCAAAGCGGACCGTCCGCGCGTCCCGAGGGCGAGTCGCCGGCCGCGCGGATGTCCTTGGCGGCTAAAAACTCCTTGTCGCGGGAAACCAGCACCCAGGTGGTGGCGTAGACCCACCAATTGGCCTCGCTGTCCTCGGAGATACAGACCGTGGACAAGCCGAACTCGGCGGCGAGGCGCTCCACGACCGGCCGCAGGTCCAGGTAACGGTTGGAGATGTGCACCGCGATGACGCCGTCGTCGCGGATGTGCCGCAGGTAGGTCTGAAACGCCTCGCGCGTCAGCAGGTGCACCGGGATCGCGTCGCTGCTGAAGGCGTCGAGCGCGAGCAGGTCGAACTTCTGTGTGTTCCCGGCGGCCACCTCCCGTTCCATCATCAACCGGGCGTCGCCCATCACAACGTCCGCCTTTCCCTGGCAGTAATCGAGGTACTTGAAATGCTTCCGCGCGAGTTCCTCGACGTCGGGATTGATCTCGTAGATCCGCAGGTAGTCGCCCGCGCGCGCGTAGGCGGCGAGCGTGCCGGTGCCGAGACCGACGAGCCCGAGGCGCCGCGGTGCCTGCGGCAGATTATTGATCGCCAGGCCCACGCCGCTGACATCGGCGTAGTACGTCGTGGGCATCACCGCCTTCTCGGGACGCGTGAACTGGATGCCGTGCGTCGTCGCGCCGTGCAGGAGCAGGTGGTAATTCTCCTCCTCGTCGCCCGCGTTGTAATTGAGCACCTTGAGCGTGCCGTAGAAGTTACGGGTCGCGCTCAGGATGTCGTCGCGACGGCGATCCTCCCAGGTCGTGACGAAGACGGCGCCGAGACCCACGGACAAGGCCATGACGAAGCCGGCGAGCCGCGGCTGCCATGCCGCGCTCAGGCGGAATCGACGGAAGTCGCATGCGCCGAGGATGAACGCCACGACGCCGGCGGTGATATAGGGCCAGCGGTCCTTGAGAAAGGTGAGATACTCCTCGCCCAGCGGCCGGCCGCCGTCGAACAGCGTCGCCAGCCCGGGCAGCGCCGCGACCACGCCCACGGCCCCGATGGCCGCGGCGTACGCGATCTCGCGGCTCGCGTGCCGGAAGCAGAGCACCCCGAGCAGGTAGCTCAGGAGCCAGAGTCCGAGCTGCAGCTCGCGGTAGTCGCTGAGGAGGGCGGGCGCGACGATCGCCACCAGGAATCCGCCCAACGCGCCGCCAAGCGAGATCAGCAGGAAATACGAGGTCAGGCGCGCCGGCGCGGGCTTCAGGCGGAACAGCTCCCCGTGGCACACCATGCAGGCCAGAAAAAGCACGATGTTGTACGCCGCGATCTGCACCCGCATCGGCACATCGGTGCCGGCGGGCAGGATCTGCGCCGCGACCGCCATGCCAACCACCAGCAGCGCGATGAACGTGGGCCGGTGGTACCAGCGGGCATGGTCGAAGCAGATGATGAACGACAGCAGGTAGAGCGCGAGGGGCAGCACCCAGAGGAATGGGATGACCGCCACCTCCTGGCAAAGCTTGTTGGTCGTCGCGAGCAGCAGCACCGACGCCACCATGGGCAGCACCACCCAAAGGAACCGGTCCGTGCCGGAAGGGGCCGGATCGGACTCGGACGACGCGGAGGACGCCCCGGCAACCGCGGGTGCATCGGCGGAGCGGCGCCAGAGGATCCAGGCGCAGACGCCGCACAGGATCGCGAACACCGCGAGACCCGCGGACCACATCACGGCCTGCGTTTGCCGCGAGAACTTCACCTCGAAATACGCCGGGTAGCTGAGGAGCGCGAGGAGCGACCCGACGTTGGACAACGCGTAGAGGCGGTACGGTGAAACCCCGGGGTTCGTCTGGCTGAACCACTGCTGCATCAGCGGACCGGTCGAAGACAGCACGAAATACGGCAGGCCGATCGTCGCCGCGAGCAGCAGCAGGATCCGCAGGTTCGGATCACCGCCCAGATCCGACTTCCAGCCGTCGCCCGGCGTGATCGGCAGCAGCGCGAGCGAGAGCACCAGGAGCGCCGCGTGCAGCATCACCTGCCGTCGCGGCGTAAGCCTCGACGTCGAGAAATGCGCGTAGGCATAGCCGCCGAGCAGCACGGTCTGGAAAAACAGCAGGCACGTGGTCCACACCCCGGGACCACCGCCGAACCAGGGAAGGATGAACTTCCCGATGAGCGGCTGCACCTGGAAGAGCAGAAAGGCACCGGTGAAGATCGTCAGGGCGAAGGGCAGCATGGGTCGAAAAGGACGGCGCTACGGGGCGAAGGTTGCGGAACGGGGATCGCGGATCACGCACAACCCGCGCCGCCAACGCAACGCCGCGCTTGTGCACCCGCGGAACCCGGTTCTGGTTGGTCACGCCCGTGAATCCCGCCGCTCTGATCCGCGCCCTCCGGTTCCTGACCGTCTGCCTGGCGTTCACCGCGCAGGCCGGCGAGGACCTGCGTTTCTCCCTCTGGCTGCCAGCGGAGGAACGCGCGGTCACGGGTCTCGCCCGGCTCGACGCGGATCGCGTCGCCGTGATCGACGCCCTCGTGCGCCGCGACTTTTCTCGCCCGGCCGCCGCGGGCGTCCCCGCGGACTTCTCCGCCCGTCTCACCGGCGACGAACGCCGCACGGCGGGGATCGACACCCTCGCCTCCGCCGAACGCTCCCGGCTCGACGCCGCGGTCGCACGCCACCACGCCTCCCGGGCCGCCCGCTCACTGCAAGCTCCGCTGGTGCTCGCGACGCCGCGCCCGCGGATCACCACGGAGGAACGCCGCCCCGAACGCGGCATCCACGGCGCCTTCTCCCTCAGCTACACCTTCGGTCGCGGGGGTTACAGCGAACGCTCCGGATCGATTCTGCTCACCCACGAGGATCCCGCGTCCGGCCTCTCCCTCTCCATCGGCTACACCGAGACCCATGTGAAGGGTCCGGCGCCGTACTACCTCGCCCGCGATCCGTTCCTGCCGTCGCCGATCCTGCCCTGAATCACAGTCGCGATCGAACCTCCCCGGTCCCTCACAGGAGGCAACGGGGGGGGGACGGAGACAGGCGTTCTTTCGACCGGCCTTCCTTGGAAAAAGGGTTTCCCCCATTCCGTGCCGTCCGTGTGTTCCATGCGTGCGCTCCGTAGGCCAGGCGAAGGAGGGGCCACCCGGTTCGGTATCGTGCCTTTGGTGTGTTTCGTGGTTCCCACCCGCGCCGCTGAGAATACGCGCCCCGACAGAAAAAATGTCCAAATCCGCCGGATGACGCGGATATAAGACACGGACCCCATGCCCCCGGCTGAAGACCTGCACGAACGTTTCATGCGCCTGTTCCTGGAGCAGGAGCCGGCGCTCCTGCGCAGCGTGCTCGTTTTCGTTCCTCATCGCGCCGATGCGCGCGACATCGTCCAGGAAACCGCCGTGGCGCTCTGGCGCCACTTCCCCTCGTACGACCCGGAGCGTCCATTCCTCAACTGGGCGTGCGGTTTTGCCCGGATCGAGGTGCGTCGCTTCCTGCGCACCCGGCAGCGACGCGCGCAACTTTCGGAGGCGGCGGCCGCCGCCTTGATGATCGACGAGGACGCCAGTCCCTCCTGGAACGAGGAACGGGCGCGTCGCCTCCAATCCTGCCGCGAGCTCCTCGCGCCCGGTCAGCGCCGGATGCTGGATGATTATTACCTCAACGAGCTTCCCGTGACCGAACTCGCCCGCCGGCACGAGCGCAGCGAGGAGGCCGTCTACAAGATGCTGCAACGCATCCGACACGCGCTGCTCCAGTGCATGCAACGCAAGGAAACGGAGTTCGCCGGATGAGCCCCGACGAAATCGACACGTTGATCGAGCGGCATCTCGACGGGCTGGCCACGCCCGAGGAGGTGCGCGCGTTGTCACAAAGAATCGAGAAGGACTCCGCCGCCCGGCAACTCTACCTGCGAAAAGCACGCCTCCACGCCGCCCTCGGCGCGGCCGAGACTCAGCCGAGCGAGGATCGCACGGAGTTCAATTCCGTCCCCTCCCTCACCCGGCCGCGGCCCCTCGCCTGGGCGGCCTCCATCGCGGGTTTAACCACGCTCTCGCTGCTCCTGTGGCGCCTCCTCATCGCCCCCGGCTGGGAGGCGCGCGCCGCACCGGTCGCCACCCTGCGCGAGATCAGCGACGCCCGCTGGGTGACTCCGGAGGCCCGTTTCGCGCCGGGGGACACCCTGCGGGCCGGGCAAACGTTGGAACTCTCGGCCGGCAGCGCGGCGCTGGAATTCACCAGCGGGGCACGCGTGACCCTCATGGGCCCCAGCATCTTTGAACTGACGTCCGACAAGAGCGGATTTCTCACGCTGGGGCGGCTGAAGGCCGAGGCGACGACTCCCGCCTCGAAGGGCTTCACCGTACGCACGCGCACCGCTCGGGTGGTGGACATCGGCACCCAGTTCATCGCGGCCGCGGCCCCGGATGGCCAAAGTCGGATCGACGTGACGGACGGCGAGGTCCACGTGCTCCTGGACGGCTCGACCACCGCGCATCGTCTCCGCACCGGGGAGGCCATGTCCGTCGAGGCCGGCAGCGCGCAGGTGCTGGTGCGCATCGAACCCGGCGACGGCACCGCCGCGTTTCGCTTCCCGACGATCCCACCGCCGTCCCGGGACGACATCGCCGACCGGTCGAGGGGACTAGCAACCATGAAGGTCGTGCGCGGTGAACTTTTCCTCCGCGCGCCCATCCCGAGCGGTCCCCCGGAGCTGCTCTTGGATGGAAATGGTCAGAACGCGCCTGATTCGCCCAGAGAGTCGGTCTTCTTCGGACCCAACGACTCCGGCGCCCTGCTCCTCGACCTCGGGCAGCCGGTCACCATCTCGCAGATCACCACCTATTCGTGGCACCAGAGCCGCGCGGCGCACAACCGTGTGCGTGCCGTGCAGAAATTCACCTTGTACGGCTTCAACGGCGACTCCCCGCCATCAATCGAAACCGGCACGTCGCGGACAGGGTGGGTTCCGATCGCCCGGGTGGACTCCGACGATTTCTTCCGTGTCATGCAGCCGGTCGATCGGCCCGCGCAGCAGGCCTGTTTGATCGCCGGCGCCAACGGCTTGATCGGCCGCTACCGCTTCCTGCTTTGGGAAGTCGAGCCGACACAGTCCGTCTCGCAGCCGGTGCTCGATAATACGTTTTACGCCGAATTCGACGTGCACGGCAACCCGTGACGATAGCCTGCCATCACCCCATGCCCGCAACCCCTGCCCACCGCCACCGCTTCGCCGCTCTCGTGCGGCTTCTAACGGCCATTCCCCTCGCGTCCTTATCCGGACTCTCCGCGTCCGCTTTCGCCGCCGAGACCAAGGCCAAGCCCGCCCCCGATCCCGCGCTGGCGCCCATGGTCGACGTTCCTGGACTGCCGCGCGTGTTGCTGATCGGCGACTCCATCTCGATCGGCTACACGCTGCCGGTTCGCGCGGCGCTCCAGGGCAAGGCCAACATCCATCGTCCACCGGGGAATTGCAGCTCCACCGGCTACACGCTCTCCAAACTGGACGCATGGCTCGGCCCCGGAAAATGGGACGTGATCCATTTCAACTGGGGACTCCACGATGCGAAGCTCCCGCCCGAGGGCGTCCGGCATGCGCCGCCCGACGTCTACGAGAAAAATCTCCGCGAGCTTGTCCGGCGTCTCCGCGCGACTGGCGCGAAGTTGATCTGGGCCACCACGACCCCCGTCCCCAACGGCGGCAATCTCGCGCCCAACCGTCGTTTCGACAGCGTCGATAAATACAACGCGATCGCCGCGCGCGTGATGACCGAACTCGGAGTCGCCACCAACGACCTCAACCGCGCGATCACACCGCATTTCGCCCGGGTCGGCCGCCCGAACGACGTCCACTACACGTCCGAGGGCTCCGCCCTGCTCGCCGCCGAGGTGGTCCGCAGCGTCACCGCGCATCTGCCCTCGCGCTGAATCGCGTCCAAACACCCCGTCCGCCCACCATGTCCACCCCACCTTCCTCCACCCGCCGCGCATTCATTCACCGCGCCGCCTCCGCGACCGTGCTCGCCACTGCCGTGCGCGCGACCGGCCAGGCCGCCCCGGCCACTGATTTCGATGTCGTCGTCTACGGCGGAACTTCCGGGGGTGTGACCGCGGCGGTCGCGGCGGCCCGCCGCGGTCGCCGGGTCGTCCTCATCGAGCCCGGACGCCACCTCGGCGGACTCACCAGCGGCGGGCTCGGGGCGACCGACATCGGCAAGAAGAACGCCATCGGCGGAATCTCGCGGGAATTCTACCAGCGGGTGAAAAAGCACTACGCCGATCCCGCCGCTTGGAAATACGGCCGCCCGGAGGATTTCCGCAGCAATCAGCACGATCCGCGGGAGGATGTGATGTTCTACTTCGAACCGCACGTGGCGGAGCGGATCTACGAGGACATGCTGCGCGAGGCGCGGGTGGAGGTCATCCGCGGCGAGCGCCTCGACCTGCGGGCCGGCGTGGAAAAGACGGGGGCGGTTATCGCCGCCATCAAAATGGAGTCTGGTCGCCGTTTCCGCGGCCAGGTGTTCATCGATGCGACCTATGAGGGCGACCTCATGGCCAAGGCGGGCGTCAAATACCTGGTCGGCCGCGAGGCGAATTCCGCCTTCGGCGAGACACACAACGGCAACCAGCCCTTCCTGCTGCGACGTCAGAAGGTCGCCTCCGCGCACGATTTCCGGCGCGCCGTGGATCCGTACATCCGCCCGGGCGACCCGGCGAGCGGGCTGATCTTCGGCGTGCAACCCGGCGGGCCGGGCGAAGTCGGCGCGGGTGACGCTCGCGTGCAGGCGTACTGCTACCGCCTGTGCCTCACGAACGAGCCGCGGAACCGCGTCCCGTTCTCCCGTCCCGACGACTACGATCCAGCGAAGTACGAGCTCGTCGCGCGCTACCTCAACAGCCCCCGCATGCTGCCGGAATACCCTGCGGCGGGCGACATCGAGCATCCCGTCCTTGGCAACAATCTCACCCGCCCTGAACCGGTCGTGATCATGCCGAACCGGAAGAGCGACTCGAACAACAAGGACCCGGTCGGCTTCAACCTCGTCGCGGGTAACTACGACTATCCCGAGGCGGACTATGCCGCCCGTGAACGCATCATCCGCGACCATATCGCCTGGCAGAAGGGCTTGATCTGGTTCTTCGCGAGCGACCCGCGCGTGCCGGAGAAGTACCGCGCGCCGATGAAGAACTGGGGCTTCCCGCGGGATGAGTTCACCGACACCGGCCACTGGCCGCACCAGCTCTACGTGCGCGAGGCGCGCCGGATGCACGGCGGCTTTGTCATGACCCAGCGCCACTGCGACGGCACTCTGCCGGTGCCGGACCCGGTCGGCATGGGCGGCTACGCGATGGATTCCCACAACGTGCGGCGCTACGTCGACGAGAACGGCCATGTGCGCACCGAGGGCACGATCGGCCTCGGTTTGAAGCACGCGTACCGCATCGGCTACGACGCGCTCACCCCGCGCCGCTACGAGTGCACCAACCTGCTCGTGCCCGTGTGCCTATCCGCGACGCACGTCGCCTACGGTTCCATCCGCATGGAACCGGTCTTCATGATCCTAGGCCACTCCGCCGGCGTCGCCGCGGACCAGGCCATCGCCCAGCGCACCTCCGTGCAGGCCATCGACCGCCCCGAATTACGGTCGGCGCTCCTAGCCGAACGCCAGGTCATCGACCTGCCCAAATCCTAATCCTGATCCCATGAGCTTCCCCCGCTGCACCCCTATTCTTAAAGCCATTGCCCTGGCGCTCACCCTCAGCTTCCAGGCGATGAACGCGGCCGATTCACCGCGGACCTACGACGTTGTCGTCTACGGCGGCACCTCCGGCGGAGTCGTGGCCGCGGTTCAGGCGGCGCGGCTGAAGGCGTCGGTCCTGCTGATCGAACCGGGGCAACATCTCGGCGGGCTCACGAGCGGCGGCCTCGGCGCCACGGACTTCGGCCACCCCGACAGCATCGGCGGCATCTCCCGCGAGTTCTACCGTCGCGTGAAGCGGTACTACGCCGACCCGGTGGTCTGGAAGCACGAGAAACCGGGCGATTACCGCAGCCACCGCCACGATCCGGCGGCCGACGTGATGTTCCACTTCGAGCCGCGCGTGGCGGAGCGGATCTACCGTGAGATGGTGCAGGAGGCGGGCGTGGAGGTGGTCTATGGCGAGCGGCTCGAGCTCCGGCGAGGCGTGGAGAAGGCAGGCACGGAGATCCGCTCGCTGACGATGGAGTCCGGCCGGCGTTTCGCCGGGAAAGTGTTCATCGACGCGACCTATGAGGGCGACGTGATGGCGAAGGCCGGCGTGAGCTACACGGTAGGCCGCGAGGCAGCCGCCACGTACGGCGAGCCCAAGAACGGCAACCAGTGGCGCCACATGCGGGAGCGTCCACGTCCGGTCGGTCACGATTTCTTCCGCGCCGTCGACCCCTACGTGCGCCCAGGCGACCCGAAAAGCGGAACCATTTTCGGCGTACCCGCCGAGGGTGCAGGGGAAGTGGGAACCGCGGATGGCCACGTGCAGGCCTATTGCTTCCGTTTGTGTCTGACCGATGTGCCGGAGAACCGAGCACCTTGGCCGAAGCCGGCCGACTACGACCCCGCCCGCTACGAACTGCTGCTGCGCTACCTCAACAGCACCAAGCCGCTGCCGGACTGGCCGAACCCCAGGGACGAGATCGAGCACCCGGTGCTCGGCCGCAGCCTGCTCGACCTGCCGCCCGTCGTGATCATGCCGAACCGCAAGAGCGACTCGAACACGAAGGGAGCGGTCTCGTTCAACCTCGTCGGCGGCAGCCGCGATTACCCCGACGGAGACCATGCCACCCGCGAGCGCATCTTCCGCGAGCACGTGAGCTGGCAACAGGGCCTGTGCTGGTTCGTGGCGAACGATCCGCGCGTGCCGGAAAAATACCGCGCGCCCATGCGGAACTGGGGCCTGGCCAAGGACGAGTTCACCGGCACCGGCCACTGGCCCCACCAACTTTACGTGCGCGAGGCCCGCCGAATGGTCGGCGCCTTTGTCATGCGCCAACAGGTGTGCGAGGGCACGGAGAGCGTCGCCGATCCCGTCGGCTGCGGCTCCTACACGATGGATTCCCACAACGTGCGCCGCTACATCGACGAGCACGGCTATGTGCGCAACGAGGGCACCCTCGGCATGCCGGTGAAGACCCCCTACGGCATCAGCTTCCGCGCCCTCACTCCAAAGAGAAACGAGTGCACCAATCTTCTCGTGCCGGTGTGCATCTCGGCCAGCCATGTGGTCTACGGCTCCATGCGCATGGAGCCGGTCTTCATGGTGCTCGGGCAATCGGCCGCCACCGCGGCCGTCCAGGCCATCGCCACCCGCTCGGCCGTGCAGGATATTTCCTATCCCGACCTGCGCGCCGCCCTGCTGCGCGACGGCCAGGTGCTCGGGGTTTCCACCTCCAAAACCGATGCGCGCAAGCGCTGATGCGCACTCCGTCCGCCCGCCAACCATGAAACCCCATCCCCTTGCAATCGGCCCGGCCTTGGTCGCCGGCCTCCTTTCCGTCTTCGCCCACGCCCAGGGCGCGAAACCCGCCGACCGGCTCCCCGCGTCCGCCTTCGGCCGCGAGGTCGTGCTGCTCGACGAATTCACCGTCACCGAAGCGAGCGATGACGCTTACAAGGCGACCAACGTCCTGTCCGGCACGCGGTTCAACACCGCTCTGCTCGACCTTCCGAAGCCCATCGACGTCGTCACGCGCGAGTTCATGAACGACATCGGCGCCCGCGACATCACCGAGGCGCTGCAGTATGTGCCCGGCGTCACCTTCAACCGCGAGACCGACAGCGCGGCGCAGCAAGACACGGATGTGCTGGTGCGGGGTTTTTCCGGCGGCGGGGGCGGGGTCAGCGGCGGCGGCGGCAATCAGTACGTGAACGGCTACCGGACGTTCGGTCGTTTCGACAACATCTCCATCGAGCGAATCGAGGTGCTGAAGGGACCGTCGTCGCTCTTCTCCGGGGCGATCGGCGCCGGCGGCGCCATCAACACCGTCACCCGCACGCCTTCCTCCCGCCCGAAGGGCCAGTTCATGGCCTCGTACGGCACCTATGACCGGCGCCGCGCCAACCTGGAGTACTCCGCGCCGCTCACCGCCGACCGGAAGCTGGCGTTCTGGTTCGGTCTCGCGGCGCGCGACGAGGGCAGTCCCTACGACTTCGCCAACTACCGCAGCGTCGCCTTCTCGCCCGCGGTCCAATGGAACTTCCGCGAGACGACGCGCCTGTACCTCTTCGCTCAGTGGCAGCACACCGAACAGGTCTCCGCTTCACCACCGGTCTTTCTCTCCCCCGGCAACACCGGCTATCTCCCTAACGTGCGCCGTTCCTTCAACCGGCAGGGCCCCGAATCTTTCCACGATTCGAACGTCTTCCACTCCACGTTCGATTTCACGCACGTCCTCAACGAGACGTGGACGCTGAAACTCGGCGGCAGCTACCGGCATTTTCAACGCTGGCGGAACCTCGTCACCGGCGGGACCACCGCGACCATCAACGCCGTGACCGGCGCGCGCACAGTCGGGCGTTCCGCCGCCTACAACAACCAGCCGGAAACCGGATACTCGCTCCAACCTTACGCGCTGGGGCGTTTCAACTACCTCGGGCTCACCCATCGCGCCGTTATCGGCGCGGAGTATTTCACCCACGGTGCGCATGAGATCACAAAACAGCCATCCCCCAATCTCACCCCGATCAACATCGACCTCCCGGTCAGCTACGCCCTGGGCGACTGGCGAAACTACCCGGTCCTGCGCGACCAGCAGAACACCCTGATCGCGAGGGCGGTCTCGGCCAACAATCTCTGGCAGACCGCCGGCAGCCGCTTCACCGCACAACTCGGTTACCGCCGGGAGGAGGCCTACCAGGCGCAGCGCAACTACCGCACCCCCGCCGCGTCCTTCAGCGGTAAGGCCAAGCCGGCTGATCTTCTGAGCGGCGGAGCCGCGTTTCGTATCCTGCCGCGCGTGGCGGTTTTCGCCTCCTACAGCGAATCCTTCGAGCCGCTCGTGAAGACCGACTTCTTCGGCCGGCCCTTCGAGCCCCGCGAGGGCACCGGCACCGATTACGGCGTGCGGTGGGACCGGACTGACGGCCGCCTTTCGGGCACCGTGAACTTCTTCCAGGTGCGGAACCGGAACCTCGAGCAGGCCGACCCGGAACACCCCGGTTTCCAGGTCCAGACCGGCGACAACCGCGCCCGCGGCGTCGAATTCAGCCTCAATGCCCGGCCCGTTAAGGCGTGGCAGATTCTGGGCAGCTACACCTACAACCGCACGAGGGTCGAGCGCGACATCGTGCGGCCGCAGAACGTCGGCCTGCCCACCGCCAATGCGCCGCTCCGACAATGGAGCCTGTGGAACCGCTATCGATTCGAGCAGGGCCCGGCCAAGGGCCTCGGTCTCGGGGTCGGCGTGACGTTTGTGGGCGAGCGGCGCGGCAATCCCAACCTCACGGACATCCGCGCGATCCGCAGCCCGCAGTACCACAAGGCGCAGGCGAGCTTGACGTACTCCACGCTGATCCTGCGTCGCCGCACGACGTTCGCCCTCAGCGCCGACAACCTCTTCGACAAAAAGTACCTGATCACCTACGCGGGCTACGGCGAGCCTCGCACCCTGAGCGGAAGGATCACGTTTGAGTTCTAACCAGGTGGTTCCGTTTCTTTCGCCGTCGTCGGATCTATCGCGTCTCCGGACCAGGCGAGTCTCCGCCAAATGGGCCCTTCGGCTCGCTGTCCCTGCCACACTCCTTTTCTCGGCCGCCACCGCCGGCTACGCCGAGGCCCGGCTGAACGGTCTCTTCTCCCAAGGCGCAGTCCTGCAGCGCGGTCAGCCGGCGCCGGTCTGGGGCACCGCTAATCCCGGAGAAAAAATCCGGGTCGAATTCGGCGATCAGGTGCAGGAAACCGTCGCCGACTCCGGCGGCCGCTGGCAGGTGCGCCTTGGTCCCCTTGCAGCCAGTCCTCAACCCCGCCGGCTCGTCGTGCGCGCGGACAACACCCTCGCGATCGAGGACGTTATCGTGGGCGAAGTCTGGCTGCTCTCGGGCCAGTCCAACATGGCCTTCCTCATGCAGTCGGTCGCGCGACCCAGCGAGCGCGACGACGATTCCCCCGCCCGCGCCCGCCGCGACATCGCCGCCGCCAACGATCCCCTCCTGCGCGAGTTCCGGGTCGACAACCGCCCCGCCGAGCGGCCGCGCGACGACGTAGCGACCCGCACGGGCTGGATGACCTGGAATCCCCGCGCGGCGCCGGGCTGGGCCGCGATGGCGTTCCACCTCGGCCGACGCCTGCGCGAGCAGCTGGATGTGCCCGTGGGCATCGTGATGTGCGCCTGGGGCGGTTCCGGCAGCTCCGCCTGGATTAGCGCGGAAACCCTCCGCGGCCCCGGGTTGAACACGCTTTGGCCGGAGGACGTCAGCGGCTGGCGCGCGAACCTCGCGCCCGCGCGCCTGTACAACGGCATGTTGCACCCGCTCGCGCCGTTCGCGATCGCCGGCGCCGGCTGGTACCAGGGGGAGACGGAGGCGACCCCTTACCATAATCCGTACCTGCATCGGTTCCTGCTCACCGCGATGATCGCGGACTGGCGTAACCTGTGGGCGCGCCCGGAACTGCCGTTCTACATCGTGCAACTCCCCAACCGGGACAACGAGCCGCGCTGGGCGGTCGTCCGTGAGTCACAGGCGGAGGCACGCCGATTACCGCGCACGGGAATGATCACCACGATCGACATCGGGCAGTCGTGGGATCTCCACCCGCGGAACAAACACGACGTCGCCGAGCGTCTCGCCAACCTGATCCTCAGCCGCGAGTACGGCCGCGCCACGTGGCCGGGAGAGGCGGAGTTCACCCATGTCGAGCGGACGGGGTCTTCTCTCCGCGCGCACTTCAAGAGCGCGGAGCACGGCCTTCGCACCAGGGACGGAAAGCCGCCGGCCGCGTTGGCGATCGCGGGATCCGACCGGATGTTTCATCCCGCTAAGGCCCGACTCGACGGGAATACGGTGATCGCCGAGCATCCCGCCGTGCCGGATCCGGTCGCCATTCGTCACGCGTGGGAGCCATCCGCGGCGGTGAATCTCACCCACGCCGGCGGGATGCCGATCGCCCCTTTTCGCAGCGATGATTGGCCTGTCGATGGCGAGGAAAGGATGCCTCGGGCCCTGGAAATCAGGGCATCGCTGCCCTCGCGCTTCACCGGCGGGGAACTCACAAGGCCAGATTCGATCTGGCTCGCGGGAGGCGACATCACCCGGCTCGGCGACACCGCCCCTTTGATCCTGCGCGGCGGAGGCCAATCGCAGCCCATCCTCGTGCGAGGCTTCCCGGTGCGCCCGGGCGCTCAGGCCAGCCCGGCCATCTTCTGGACGGCCGAACCGAACCTCGACGCGCGCTCGGGCGTGACCTTCGAGGTGAAGGCGTTTGTGACGAACGTGGGCAACCCGGACCGCGGATTCGATATCGAGGTGGGCCTGCGGCGGGAGGACGGCTCGTTCCGGCGTCACCTGATCTCCGCTTTTCCGATGCGCCTTTTGGCGTTCGAAAACAACCCGGCGCCCCGCATTTCCCAGGCTACTCACACGCTCCTGCTGCGGAGCGCCCTCGACTATGGAGCAGCGATCTACCGGATAGCGGTCAGGCCAGACGGCATCGCGCAGATCTATCTCAACGGCTCGCTCGTCGGCACCAACTCCGGCGAGGTTCTGTCCGGACCCGGACCAACTCCCGAACGTTCCTACCTCCGGGTCGGAAAGACGGTCGCCACCGGGGAATGGTCAGCCACGATTCACGGCGTGGCTTTCGACACTTCTGGTGCGTATGCCCCCGCCCCTTTGACCAAAGTGGAAAAAGAGGCCCTGCGCGGGGTGGACACTGAGCCGTGACGTAACCACCAGAACAGTTAGCCGCCGGCCCCGCACACCCCGCCCCCCCCCGAGCCCCGCAATTTCACCCCATGACCATTCGATCGCTGCCCCGCACCGCCTTGATTCTTCTCGGGCCGTTGCTGTTCACCCTCATCGGCTCCGCCCGCGCCCAGACCGGCTCCATCACCGGATGGGTCGGCAACCAGGCCACACGCAACCTCCTGAGCGGCGCCACGGTCGAGGTGGCCGCGCTCGGGCTATCCACGCGTACCGACGACCGCGGCTACTACACCCTCGCAGGCCTGCCCGCCGGCGAGCACGTGGTCGTCGCCTCCTACGCCGGCCTCGATCCGCAATCGATTTCCCTCCGCGTCACGGCCGACGCCACGACCCCAAGGAACTTCGAACTGACCAGCGCCGTTTACCGTCTCGGAGAGTTCAAGGTCAGCGCCGACCGGGAGGGCGCCGCCGCCGCCCTCACCGCCCAGCGCAATGCGGGCAACGTGAAGAACGTTATCGGCCTGGATTCCTACGGCGACCTGCCGAACCTCAGCGTCGCCGAGCTCGCGGGTCTCATGCCCGGCGTCGCCGTGAACTTCTCCGACGACGGCGTCGCCAATGGCATCCAGGTGCGCGGCGCGTCCGCCACCCTCAACCGGGTCACCATCGACGGCGGACTCAAGGCCGGCTCGGGCGCCACCCGCCAGTTTCCGTCCGCCCAGTTCACCGGCGCCGGTTTTTCAGAGGTGGAACTCACGAAGGGCCACCGGCCCGATACCGGCGCCGATTCCCTCGGCGGCACCGTCAACCTGAAGAGCCGCTCCCCGCTCAGCATGCGGGAACGGCGGCGGGTAGATTACACCGCATCGGTGCGGTCCGCGCCTTCGTTCACCGAGCAGGTGGCGTGGCGGGCGCGTCACCGCGAGCACCCGCTGCTTAATTTCGGCTACATGGAGGTCTTCGACGTCGCCGGCGGGGAGCGCAACCTCGGCGTCTCGCTCAACGCCTTCTATAGCGAGAACGCCAACGGCCTGTTCGTCACCGACCGGCTTTACCAGCCGGTCACCACGTCACCGGCGTTCAACTACGACTACCGCGTCCAGGACAAGTACAACAACCGCAAGATCTACAGCGGCCGTTTCCTCGCCGACCTGCGCACGTCACCGGCCACCACCTGGCGGCTCATCACCGGGCTCGTGCGCAACGATGAGCCCTACGTCCACCAGTACACCGCGCGCGTCTTCACCAACCAGCTGGTCGGCACAACCGGCACCGCCGGCCTCCTGCCCGGCTACACCGACCTCGTCACCTCCGCCCGGCAGACCGCCGCGACCCAGGTCCAGACCACCGACCAGATGGTCCGCACGTGGCGCATCTTCGGTGATCTCAGCCTCGGGGCGGAGCACAAGTGGCAGCGCCTGCACGTGGATTACACGGCCGCCTACAGCTGGAACCAGTTCAACCGCAGCACCGGAAAATCCGGCGCCAACCTGGTGAACAGCCTCGCCAACATCGGCTGGACGATCGACCGCACGCGCTCGGACCTCTACCCTCAATTCCTCCAGACCGGCGGACCGGATGTCCGCGACCCGGCCAACTACCGCCCGATCGCCAACGGCCTCACTGTGCGCAGCCAGGACGACTACGAGCAGGTGGCCGGCTTCACTGCCAATGCCCGCTTGCAGGTGCTCGAGAGCCGACCGCTGTTCCTCAAGGCCGGTCTCGACTGGCGCGAGGTCGCCATCGACCAGATCAACCGCGACCGCCGCTACAGTTACACCGGCACGGTTCCGTTGCCCCACGATGCCACGGCCGAGGTGCGCTCGGGTTTCGGCATCCCGCACTGGCACCCGGGCGTGTTCGTACGCGGCGGCGAGCTCGTCGATCCCTCCGTCTGGAGCCAGGACGCCTACTTCCACGAGCAGTTGCGCTACACCGGAACCCGCGCCGCCACCGAAAGCGTGACCGCCGGCTACTTCATGACCGAGGGCCGGCTCGGTCGTGACGGCTGGCTCGGGCGCACCGGCTTCCTCGGCGGCGTCCGCACGGAGGTGACGGCGACCAAGGGCCGCGGCTACGTGCGCGCGCGTAGCCTCTCCACCGTCGCCCAGCAGGTCGCCGATCCACGCGGGACCGCCGCGCGCGATTACGGGGCCAATTTCCGCGTGAACGAGTCCCGCTACACGCAGTCATTCCCCAGCGCGCACCTGAGCCACGATCTCACCGCCAACCTCAAGGCCCGCGCGAGTTGGTCCACCAGCTTCGGCCGGCCGAATATGACGAACATGTTCCCGACCGAGACGCCCAACGAGGCCGGACGCTTCGTGACGGTCAGCAATCCGGGCCTGCTCCCGCAATCGAGCACCAACTGGGACGCGACGCTGGACGCCTACTTCCGGCCCGCCGGATACCTTTCGGTCGGCTGGTTCCGCAAACGCATCCGCGACTACATCATCGCGGGAGCGACCGCCGGGCAGATCGGCGCGGGCAATGACAACGGCTTCGCCGGTGAATACGACGGGTGGGAGCTGCGGCGCTCCACCAACGGGGGCACGGCCACCGTTTCGGGGTGGGAATTCTCCTACCAGCAGCAGTTCACGTTCCTCCCGGGGATCTTCCGCGGACTGAGCCTCATGGCCAACTACACCGTCCTCGACACCTTCGGCGACTTCGGCGGTCGCACCACGCTCGGGGCCGGCGCTGTCGCGGGCTTCATTCCTCGCACCGCCAACCTCGTGCCGAGCTGGCGCCTCGGCCGACTCAGCGGCCGCGTCCGTCTCAGCTACACCAGCGGCTTCCTCGACACCTACAACGCCACCAACCCCGCGCTGAACACCTACACCCGCCGCCGCATCCTCGTGAGCCCCAGCCTCGCCTACGAGCTGCGTCCTGCGCTCGGCCTCTCGCTCGAGGTCTCCAATCTCACCCGCCAGTTCCAGGAGCGCTACCAGGGCCCGCTTCGTTTCACCCAGATCCGCGACAACCCCGTCTCCGTCACCTTTGGAATCAAGGGCCGCTTCTGAGCCGCTACCTCCGCCTCATCCGATGAACTCCGCCTCCCTTCCGAACCGCCGTCAGTTCTTGCGCCGCGCCTCCGCCGCGGCCGCCATCGCCACCCTGCCGTCCGCGCTGCGCGCATCCGCCGCGCACGGCCTGACCCTCGGCCTTTCGCAGTACTCGCTGAAGGGACTTTTCGCGTCCGGAAAACTCGATCCGCTCGACTACCCCGCGTTCGCGCGAAGGGAGTTCGGGATCACCGAGCTCGACCTCTGGGAGGGCGGCCTGCCCGGCGACCGCCTCGACGACGAGCGCTACCTGGCCGGCCTGCGGAAACGCGCCGATGACGCGGGCACGAACTTGTTCCTCCTCATGGCCGGTGTCGTCGACGCCACGGGCGGCGCCGGCAAGGCGAAGAAAAAGGCGAAGCCCGCTGATCACCCCGCGTCGATCGAGCGCTGCGCCCGTCTCGGCTGCCGCTACGTGCGCTTTTTCCTCAGCGCCCCTGAAGGCGATCGCGCGGTGGCCGCCGTCCGTTCCGCGGAGGCGCTCGCTCCGCTCTCGGACCTCGCCGGACGGCGCGGAATCACGCTCGCGATCGAGCCCGGCGCATCCGCCTTGACCCAGGACGGCGCGTTCCTGGCCGAGGTGATGGAGCGCCTCCGCCACCCGCATTGCCGCCTGATGCCCGACTTCGGCAAGCTCCGCGGAGACATCTACGCCGGCACTCAGGCAATGATGCCTCACGCCGCCGTGATCTCCGCCAAGACGCACGAGTTCGACGCCGCCGGAAACCAAGTGGAATTCGACTACTTCCGCCCCATGCGGATCATCGCCGCCGCCGGCTTCAAAGGGATCGTAGCCATCGAGTGGGAGGGCAAGAAGCTCGACCCCGTGGCGGGTGTCCACGCCACCAAACGGCTGATCGAGCGCGCCCTGGCTGCACTCTGAACCGCGCTTCACCCGCCACTAGCGTGAATTCCTCCTCGCTCGCGTGAAGCCGCACCAAGCCGCTTCACCACGGAGGCACCGAGGCACAAAGGTCGGAGTAAAGGTGGAAATCAGGAACCCGATGTCCCGGAGCAAGGCAGCTCAAGAACACGGCGATGGGGGGCCACTGAACTCCCGGAAAACGCGGAGGGCTCCTGGTGCCAGTCCCGAGCTCATTCCCACCCTGTTTTCCTTAACTGCGCCAACCGCGAAATCTGCGGTTCAAATTCACCTCCCTCAGAACCGCTTCCGGCCTTCATCCCGGCGAGTTGATCCGGGGTCGGCAACTTCGGCTACAATCGAGCCCAATTTACCCGTGTCGATTCGTGTCCAGCCGTGGTTGACCCCTCGCGCAGCTACTCGGGAGCGCCTCTCGACCCCAAGGCTAGCCCTCCTGAACGTCGCTTCGGTTGCGGAGGAACCGCGCTGG